>DYLU01000103.1 GCA_020721905.1 Leptospira biflexa
AATCCCTGTTTTTTACATTTTTTGTAGACGCGCATATTACTTACTCCTATTGTTAGATTTTTAAACCGTCACAGCCCTTATACTCATGAACGATGAGATAAAACAGATAGTAGCTGAGCATTGACACAATAATGTACGATGGGTAAATACGTCAAGCAAATATTAGGATATTTAGTAATTTATTGTATTTTTTTAATATTCTTTGTAATTATTTTCTTTTTTTTTATTACTTTATTATATTGCATATAACAAACAAATCCATAATTTTTCAACTTGCATTATTACTGTCTTTTTTTTACCATGTCGCAAAAAATTACACGAGAACATATGGATATACTGCAACACCTCAATGAAGAACAATATCAGGCCGTTACGCATATTGACGGCCCGCTTTTAATTATGGCTGGTGCCGGCTCTGGAAAAACCAGAGTCATTACGCATAGAATTGCCCATTTAATAAAGAATGCAGGCGTTTCCCCATATCAGATAGTGGCTGTTACGTTCACCAATAAAGCCGCGGAAGAAATGAGAAACCGTATCACAACCCTTATTGGCCCCATTGGTGAAAGCGTCATGATAAAGACTTTTCATTCGCTTGCGGTGTATATACTGCGCCGGCATGGCGAAGCAATTGGCATCCCGTCAAATTTTACCATTTATGATGATCATGATCAGGAATCGGTTATTAAGGATTTGCTGCGCAATAGCAACATTGACCCCAAAGCAATAAAACCATCAATGATTGCAGAAAAAATTTCACGCATAAAAGAAAGTAATCACTACATTGAAGGCGGTGATATTACACCCCTTTTGCCAAAATTTCATTCGTTTAATTTCCCTGAAATTTTTTCACAGTACCATGAAAAGCTGAAAACCGCAAATGCCCTTGA
Source organism: Leptospira biflexa (assembly GCA_020721905.1). Classification (GTDB taxonomy): domain Bacteria; phylum Spirochaetota; class UBA4802; order UBA4802; family UB4802; genus UBA4802. Next base: position 891 of record DYLU01000103.1, read on the forward strand.
TTTCAGCGATCTTCTTGTGCGCACGGTACAGCTTTTGCGCAATAAAGAGGTGTTACACACGTTGCAGTCCCGCTGGAAATACTTTATGATTGATGAATATCAGGATACCAATGCGGCTCAGTACTTAATAGCAAAATACTTATCCTCAGAAACCAAAAATATCTGTGTTGTTGGTGATGATGATCAGTCAATCTATTCATGGCGTGGTGCTGATATCCGCAATATTTTGAACTTTGAAAAAGATTATCCCAATGCAACAGTGATTACCTTACACAGGAACTATCGCTCAACTGAACCAATACTTAAAGCAGCATGGCATGTTATAAAAAATAATTATAAACGAAAAGACAAAAAGCTCACATCGCATCGTGGTGATGGTGAACCACTCATTGTGTGTACAGCCAACAATGAATATGGCGAAGCTGAATACGTTATTAATACCATACAGCGCTTAAAAAATCAGGAAGGCTACTCCAATAAAGACTTTGCAATCTTTTACAGAACCAATGCACAATCGCGAATCTTTGAGGAACATCTCAGGAAAGAAAATATACCCTACGTTGTTATTGGCAGTGTTAAATTTTATGAGCGGAAAGAAATAAAAGATATCGTAGCATATATGCGGTTTATTGCAAATCAGCATGATACCGTTTCGCTGCTGAGGATTATTAATACCCCTGCACGCGGCATTGGTGCATCAACCATAGAAAAAATCCGTGATGCTGCGTATTTGCATGCAACTGCAGAATGGGATATTATTGCCAGCAATGACAATTTTAACTATAAACTATCGCCCGCTCTTACCGCATTTAAAGAAACCATGCAGAAATTAATTGACAGAGCAAAAGACGTTCCCATTCATTGCAAGCTTTCTGAACTGTGCATATCCATCCTGAAGGAAACGCACTACAAAAAAACGCTGGTAGATGAAGATACCATTGAATCACGTGGAAGGCTTGAAAATATTGATGCATTTGTGAACAGTATATTTGAATACGAACATCTGCACCCGCAGGCTACCCTTGATGAATTTTTGCAGGATATATCCTTACTAACACCCGCTGATGAATCAAATGGTACTGTGCAGGATGCCGTGACCCTTATGACCGTACACAATGCAAAAGGGCTGGAATACCCTGTGGTGTTTTTAACAGGCATGGAAGAAGGCCTGTTCCCTCATGCTAATTCAATTGATACCGATGAAGGCATTGAGGAAGAACGGCGTCTTTGCTATGTTGGCATTACCCGTGCCAGAGATCGCTTATTTATAACGCATGCTGAACTGAGGCGAAGCTGGGGAACAACACAATATAAAGAAGTATCACGCTTTTTGAGTGAACTCCCATCAGCACTGTGTGAATTTACATCATTCAATTCAGGGCATCAATCATGGGATTATCAGCAATCATATTATAGCAATGATGTTTACCATACCACAATTAAAAAAACCATTAAAGCTGAATCACAAATCACAATTGATTCCAGGTTCCAGGTATACCAAAGAGTAAAGCATCCATCATTTGGCATTGGAATTATTACGGCAATTCAGGGTAATGGGGATAATATCAAGCTGACCATTAAATTTGTGAACGGACTTACAAAAACGTTTCTTGAACGCTATACTCCGCTTGAATTATTATAATAATTTTTCCTTGACAATATGTAAATATATACCATACATTATCTATCATATACAACAACATTATAAGGCATGGATTATGGAAAAAACGCATAAGGTATCATCAAAAATTCTGAATAATATTCCTGTTCTTGTTTTGGAAGGGGACATCACTTCTGAGGCAGATGGCGATATAATGAATACCTACAGGGAACTAAAAGAAAAACATTCTCCTTTTTATCTTATCATTGACTTTGCCAAAACTAAATATATTAATTCTGCAGGGATTGCCACATTAATTAACATCATTCAGGATTTAGGTGATTTTGGCGGCAAGGTAGTTTTTACCGGCCTTTCACAGCATTTCCAGAAAGTGATGGATATTGTTGGCATAACCGACTTTGTAAACATTTACCAGACCAATGAAGAAGCTTTAAAAAATATAGCAACTAAGGCGTAAATTTATACAATATGTAATTTTTTCAGCAACTTCTTTGTTGGCTTTCCTTCATCATCCCAGCCTCGAAGTTTATAGTATTTTTTAAGCATTTTATCAAGGGGTACCGTATACCCTTTTTTGCCAAACATCAACGGTTCTTTGGTGAACCGTGCAGGCAACGTGTCATCTTTTGCTTTCAACCCTTCCCGTATATTGAACATCCTTTCTAAAGTATAGCCACGTTCGCCAATCATATAATATCTGCCAAAATCCATCTTCATGCCGGTTGCCAGTTCTATTGCCTTTGTATGAGGTAGCAGCGGCACATGAAAGCGCAACAACCATTTTGGCATTCTTACTACCAATTCTATGAGTAGCCACGTGTGCGTTAACATAAACTGTAATAATAAAAACAGCCACTTTTGCCCCGGTACTTTATACGCTTTTTTTGGCACAAACGTCCATGAAGTAAAAAGGCAATTGCCGCCGGCGCTTACCGCAGCCAGTAAATTCTGATCAAGTATGGTCCATGAAGGTTTTGAGCGATAGTGATGGGGATTGAGTGTCACAGGCCCGGTAACTTCAAAGTAGATCATGTACCCGCCATCAAGATGACAGGCCCCGCGCGATGCAGTGGCATACCCCAATCCATGCCCAACTGCTGCTCGCGGTTCGTATGCAGCAAGTTCCAGCCCTTTGACATGCGGTGCAAAATCCTGTGCATTGTACTTATTTGCTAAATATCGTACACCTTTTGATAGTTCCTCACCAATACCGCGTTTATAGGCAATATCTTCTATAATTTGCGCAATAGTATCTTTCTTTCCAAATTCTATGCCACAGTTCCATATCCCCCGCTCATTGAGTTCTGCCGCAAATCCCATCAATGTCCCGGTTGTTATTGCATCCAGTCCCAGAAGGTCAAGCTGATAGTTCCATTTAATGATGGCATCCAGGTCATCAATTAGCATATTGGATCCAAGCAATGAAAGGATTTCATACTCAGGACCTTTTACTTCTTTACCATCAATCTCAACAACCCTGCCACAGCGGATAGGACATGATACGCATCCAGAATTTTTAACTAAAAACTCTTCGGCCAATCGCTCACCACCAATGTTCCATGCATGCTCAAAGCTTCCTTTTGAAAAGTTTTTAGTAGGAAGCGCATTATTAATGGATAGCGCCGTTAAAAATCCTGCCGTACCTAACCGTGGTGCAAACTCACCCGTTGCGGGATGTTTTTGTAACATTGCAATCCATTTTTTTACATGTGCCTTGAATTCTTCACTATTGTATAACGGAATCTTTTGTGAACCTCGTGCAACCATACCTTTTATATTTTTTGAACCCATCACCGCACCCATTCCGCATCGGCCGTGACTTCGCTCCTGTGATGCTACCGATGCAAACAGCACCTGATGTTCGCCAGCCGGACCAATGGCAAGAGTACCACCCTGCCCCATTGCCTTTTGCGCATCCTGAGTATTCATACCCCATATATTGCCGGCATCCTTAATGGCAACAGTACCATTATCAAATTCTATATACACCGGTTTATCTGATTTGCCACGTATTACCACGCCATCAAAACCGGCTCTTTTTAAGTGCATGCCAAAATTGCCACCGCTGTTTGAGTGACCAATAAGTCCGGTTAAAGGGCTTTTAGCAGATATATCATACCGGCTTGTTGATGGAGCGCCGGTACCCGTTAAGGGTGAAGTCATAACCACAAGAATATTTTCTTCAGATAATGGATCTGTACCTGGCTGTAATTCATCCCACAAAATCTTTGTGGCAATAAAGCGTCCGCCAAGATATTTTTCCCTGTCTTCATCGGTCAGGGGATACTGGCCAACACTTCCTGTGGTAAGGTTAATATCACATACCTGTCCCATATATCCTTTAAATTTAGATGGCATGGCATCCTCCTTTTTTGTCAGGAATAGTTAAAATGTACGGAATGGTCATGGCTGTTTTTAATAATGCATCTATTTCATTATCCGAATAATGTTTAATATTGTGCAAAACTGCTGTATAACAAAAATGTTCAATTTCCTTTGTATACTGCCGCCCCTTTTTGGTCAGGGCAACATAAACAATACGCTTATCCTCATCATGCGTTCCCCTTTGTATAAGCCCTTTTGCATGCAGGCGCTGTATAATCCGTGTTGCCTTATGCATGGGGATTCCCATCTTAGATGCAATGTCAGATATTTTTACTTTTTTGTTATTCTGTATACATGTCAATGCATAGTACAGTTCATACGTAATGCCAAAACGTTCTTCTTTGACGCGTTCAAAATGGTATACAGCCTCAAGCACATCACGCATCAGGGCACATATGTGTGTTTTTTTTAATTTTTTTTGGCGATAGTTCATTGTAAAAGTCCTTATGGCACAATACCTGCATAATAGTTGCAGATTGCAACTATTTTTTTTATTTTTGCGCTACTCATCTAAAAGTTCAACCTGTACACCGGTAATTGATGCAAGTTTATCGTTAAACCTATCAAGCTGTTTCTGGCTACTATCGTACGAGTTTAAGGCATTTTTTAAATGCCTGCCCGTTTTACTGTATTCATCGTAAAATCGTTTTACCAGCTCCTGTAATGTTGATAAGCCTTTAAGAATCTCCTGCGCCTGCTGTTCAATCTTTAAGCCCTTTAACCCATATACAATGGCCATTAAGTATGCATAAAAGCTATTGGGCGAAACCGGTATAACCCTGTTTTCAAGTGCATACGTAAAAATTTCATTTACAGCACCACTGTCATCACTAAACTGATTGCTGATGATCACTTCATAAAAAACATTTTCGGCAGGTATATACATGAGAGCAAAATCGTATGTTCCTTCATCGGGATGTATATATTTACCGCGAATATCATCAATTTTCCTTTTGACATTTTGTATGAATGCCCTTTTGTATTTCTTTTTAGCATCATCGGTATGCGCTTCCAGTATTCTTTGAAAATCCTCAAGCGGAAATTTAGAGTCAACGGGGATAATGCGTTCCCCAAGGCGTATTGCAGCATCCACCTTAGTTCCATTTTTAAACTCATGTTGTATACTATAGTTTTGTGAAGGAAGAATCTGTTTTAAAAGCTCTTCAAGTAAAAACTCACCAAGATTGCCGCGTAATTTTGGCGTTGCTAAAATATCCTGCAATGAAGCAATATCCTTTCCAATTTCATGCATAGCACGGGTACTTTCTTCCAATATTCCAAGTTTTTGATTGATATCCATAACAAGTCTTCCGGTTGTGCCAAGCTGTTCATTAATATTCTTTTGTGATGCTGAAAGAATCCCATTTACAGTATCTATGAGTTTTGCAAGGTGTTCCTGTTGACCGTGCAATGCTTTTGTTTGCATTTCAATTTGGCTTGTCTTCAGTTCAAAGAGTTCTTTTTTCAAATCCATGATTTGCACAATAAGGCTGTCATTGGCACCCCTTCTTGAAGAGGCCATGTAGACCAGCAGAGCAATGACTGCTACTGACATTATACCCATCCATACAAAAACAATAGTTGATAATCCCATATTAAAAGCCTCCTTACTTGAATTAGTCCATCATATATGCTGTCCGCTAACAGCGCTTTTTTACTATATGATGGCAGGTGTTATACTGTTACTATGTATAATTAATCTTTGTGTCAACAGTAACACTAAAAAACTATGTGTTCATTAGAAAAAGTAAACAAATACTATCATTACTTTTACACACATTTGTACTGCTTAAACATATTAAAAAATTTTGTATAATAAAATTTTAATAATAGCATAAGGCTCTCCAACACAGCAAATTCAGAGTAACACAAGACTGTTTTGTTATGAGCACGACAAAAATATAAAAAAATGAAAAAAAGTGTCGACAGGCACAGGGTAATATGAATAGA
>DYLU01000104.1 GCA_020721905.1 Leptospira biflexa
AAAAAAGGGGTCAGAGCATTCGCGACATTATTACAATTTACTAAATATGTGCATATCAGTTTTAAGACGATAAAATATATTTTTTCGTATGTTTGAAATAAATTATACAAAAAAATATATTTTCATTATTGACAGAAATATACCGTATTGTAGCGTAACTATGTATTTTAGTGTATGTGCATAAAATCTTAACATACACCTGAATGTGTAATATTTTAACATTTGTTATAATTTAAAAGCAGGAGGTTTTTTATGGCGTTAAATCCACTGGTTGATTCAAGGGATGTGCGCTTTGTCCTCTATGAAATGATGGATGTATTGCAGCTGACAAAGCTTCCAAAGTATTCTTCATTTGACAAGGATATGTTTGAGGACATGCTTAATCTGGCTGAAACTATGGCAGTTGAGCAGATTTATCCTACATTTGCTGAAGGGGACAAAGAAGGTTGCCATTATGATGGAGCAACCAAAAAGGTGTCTATTCCCAAATGCTATCATGCAGCACTTGATGCATTTTATGAAGCTGGTTTTGGTGGAATGGATGTATCAGATGAGTGGGGTGGTATGGGTATACCTCAGGTAATTTCCTGGGCATGTAATGAATACTTTTGTGCTGCTAACTACCCATTATTGATGTATCCTGGATTGACGCATGGCGCTGCAGAGCTCATAGAAGCATTTGGCACTGAAGAACAGAAGAAGATGTATTTAACAAATATGTATTCAGGAAAGTGGGGCGGAACAATGTGCTTAACTGAGCCTGATGCAGGTTCTGATGTTGGAGCATTGAAGACTAAAGCAGTTCGCCAGCCTGATGGAACATTTAAGATCTATGGGCAGAAAATATTCATTTCTTCCGGCGACAATGACTATTATGAAAATATGATTCATCCGGTTTTAGCACGAATTGAAGGAGATCCATCCGGAACAAAAGGAATTTCTATTTTTATAGTACCGAAGTACAGGGTAAAACCTGATGGTTCATTAGGTGAATTCAATGATGTCGCTGTTGCTGGTATTGAGCACAAGATGGGTATCAAGGGATCGGCAACATGTACATTAAGCTTTGGTGATAACAATAACTGTATAGGCTGGTTGCTTGGACAGGAACGCCAGGGTATGAAGATCATGTTCAAGATGATGAACTATGCCCGTATGGGTGTAGGTTTGCAGGCACATGGATGTGCTTCCGCAGCATATATGCATGCTGTGACATATACTAAAAACCGTGTTCAGGGAGTTCACGTAACACAGATGCTCAATCCTGAGGCAAAAGGTGTAACTATTATCAACCATCCAGATGTAAAAAGAATGCTTTTGTGGATGAAGTCATATCTGGAAGGTCAGAGAGCTATGATATACTATTTATACCTCAATTATGAGCTGGCAAAACTGCTGGAAGGTGAAGCGGCAAAAGAAGCACAGGCACTGGTTGAGATAATTACGCCAATAGAAAAATCTGGTTGTTCAGATATGTCAGTATTAATTACTTCAGAAGCCATGCAGTGCTATGGAGGATATGGATTTACAGCAGATTATCCAGTTGAACAGATGATGCGAAATGCAAAAATAACTACAATATATGAAGGAACAAACGGCATCCAGTCAATGGACCTTACCATGCGTAAGATTTTGATGAACCCTGAGCAGTACAATTATACAGTGCTTAAAAAACGCATGCAAGAGACCATTGAAAAAGCAAAAGGTGTTGTTGATGACAAATATGTTGCAATAGTTGAACGTGGAATTCAGGAATTGGATAAGGTTATTGACATGATGAAACAACAGATGGCTTCAGGGCAGTTTTTACATCTTTTTGCAAATGCAACACCATTACAGCAGGCAATGTATATGCTGGTTATTGCATGGATGCATTTATGGAGCTTGACTATAAGTTTGCCAAAGATGAAAGAGTTGGTTGGCGACAAGAAAGGTGAAGAAAGAGCAGCATTGCTTAAAGATAACGCTGAAGCTGCATACTACAGTGGAAAAGTATTATCTTCGCAGTTTTATTTAGGAGCAGAATTCCCAAAATACTTTGGGAAAATTGAAGCGCTCTTAAGCGGTGAATCTGCTGTTATTAAGGCAAGCGAAGAAATATTTACCGGGGCGTTAAACGAATAAGAGATGCTATATACAGTTGTAACAAAAAAAGGCAGGTTTTTTACCTGCCTTTTTTTTGTTTGTTAATGAAATGTGTTAGTGCAGCAAACTGGTTTCATTGTTTGATGGTTGTTTTTATTAATTTGTTATTATAAAAAAACAAAATTTATTAGTTATGAACATTATATATATGATAACAAATCATTGACAAAATAAATAAATAAAATATTGTGAAATCAGGAATTATGGTATTTAACATAATACCACCAAATATATATTAAAATTGTAATACAGGAGGTCTTTTATGGCAACTGGAGTAATGTCGCTAAACCCATTGGTGGACACACGGGATACGCGATTTGTTTTGTTTGAAGTATTAGGTGTTGATAAATTAACACAATACCCGCGGTTTGCTGATTTTGATAAAGAAACATTTGAAGATGTATTGAACCTTGCAGAAACACTAGCTGTTGAGCAGGTATATCCGGCAAATATGGATGGGGATAAAATTGGTGTTAAGTACGAACCTGATACAAAAAAAGTAATATTACCTGAATGTTATAAACCAGCATTGCAGGCAATGTATGATGCAGGGTTTATTGGATTGGTAAATGATCCTGAAATTGGTGGCATGGGCATGCCCCATGCAATTGGCCAATGTTGTACTGAGTTTTTTACAGCTGCAAGTGTAGCTTTTTCAATGTATCCGGCATTAACCATTGGTGCACTTAACTTAATAAAAAATTTTGGTACTCAGGAAATGAAAGACCTGTATATACCAAAGATGATTACAGGGCAGTGGACGGGAACCATGTGTTTGACTGAGCCTGATGCAGGTTCTGATGTTGGCAATCTTAAAACAAAAGCTATCAGGCAGAGTGATGGTACCTATAAAATAGTAGGGCAGAAGATATTCATAAGTGGTGGCGAATATGACATGCCTGAAAATATAATTCATCCAGTACTTGCACGGATTGAAGGTGACCCGGCCGGAACAAAAGGAATATCTATTTTTATAGTTCCAAAATATCGTGTAAAACCTGATGGATCACTGGAATTTAATGATGTAGTATGTTCGGGTATTGAGCATAAGATGGGTATTAAAGCATCAGCCACCTGTTCACTTAATTTTGGCGACAATGGCGATTGTATAGGCTGGCTGTTGGGACAGGAACGCCAGGGCATGAAGATTATGTTCCAGATGATGAATGAAGCCCGGTTATACGTAGGATTGCAGGGTTTGGCGGTATCAAGTGCAGCCTATATGCATGCAATTACATATGCACGTAACCGTATACAGGGAGTTCACGTAACACAGATGCTTAATCCCGAAGCACCTAAAGTTACTATCATTCAGCACCCGGATGTTAAGAGAATGTTATTGTGGATGAAATCCTATGTTGAAGGTATGCGAATGTTAACATACTACGTTGGCTATCAGGAAGACCTTGTTCATGTTCTGGATGGGGAAGCAAAAAAGGAAGCTCAGGCAATGATTGAGTTCCTGATACCAATAACAAAAGCCGGTAATACCGACAATGCATGGAAAGTAACAGCAGAGGCCATTCAGGTATATGGTGGGTATGGATTCATATCTGATTATCCTGTAGAGCAGTTTGCCCGTGATGCTAAAATACTTTCTATTTACGAAGGTACCAACGGTATTCAGTCAATGGACTTAACCATGCGTAAAATACTGATGAACCCTGAACAGTATAATTATACTGTATTCAAGAAACGGGTACAGGAAACTATTGATAAGGCAAAAGCTATTGTAGACGATAAATATGTTGCAGTGGTAGAAAAAGGGTTAGAAAAAGTTGATACAGTGATTAATTATCTTAAAGATCAGATGGCTGCTGGCAAATTCCTTCATATCTTTGCAAATGCCACACCGTTGCAGCAGGCACTGTCAATGTTTACATTAGGATGGCTGCACTTATGGATGCTTTCTGTTACACAGCCAAAGATGAAGGAATTAGTTGGCGACAGGAAGGGCGATGATCTCAATGCATTGCTTGCTGATAATAACGAAGCTGCGTTTTATAGTGGTAAGGTATTGTCATCGCAGTTCTTCCTTGGTGCTGAGCTTAAGAAATTCTTTGGCATGGTGGATTACATCCTTGATGGCGAAGCAGCAGTAGTTAAAGCAAGTGAGCATATTTTTACCGGTGCACCATTAGAGTAAAAGTAAACATTATAGCAATAATGAGCGCATCATGTATAATACATGATGCGCTCTTTTTATGCTTGACAATTGGGGTCAGAGCATATAGATTTAATCGATTGCATTTTAACTATTTAAGAGCAGGGTAATATCATGCATTTTTATAATTGGTTTTACTTTTTTTTTGAAATAATTTTATGTAATGATTACAATTATATACTAATTATAGCAAAAATTTTAATTTAAAGAGCTATGGCCCATGTATGTATATTGTCAAATATTTTATGTGTGTTATAATAGATCAAGGGTATTGCATCAAACAATGTTTGCCAGCGCTGGATGTTTATGAAAACTCATGAGCAAAAGCAATTTGCCTTCTTTGATTATATCAATCAGCCTGTTATTGTTATTACACGGCAGGGGGCGATAGTTACCGCCAATACATCCTTTGCCAGCATTGTATCCTTACCTATGGATAAGCTGATTGGCTCCATGGTTGACGAAGTATTTGCTGATGTCCAGAAGATATATGCTGTATTAAAGAAACATACCCATATAAACGATGTAGAAATAATTAAAGAAGTTACATTGCCCAACTCAGAAAAAATAAATATTTCCATTGTGCATATTGATGATGAGCATTACTGCCTTATTGCTGAAGAAAAATTTATCGACATTGAAAAACAATATAAATTGTTGCAATCGATTCTGGATGGTATACCGCGACAGATAGTTGTGCTGGATAAAAACAGTGCTATTGTTCTTGCTAACAAGGTTTGGCTGCAATTTATAAATACCGCTCTAAGTGCCAATTTTAAAGCTATACAGGTTATAGAAAAAAATTTCTTTGATTTCTGCAATCAGCTTAAATGCTTTGACCATAACTTCAACATGCTGTTGCATTCTTCTATTGAAAAAATTATTCACAATCAGGCTGAAACCATAACGCTTGAAAATACTATTTACCTTGTCGGAGTCCCGCACTGGTTTGAGATTGTCTTTTTACGGTATTCTTTAAATGGCACATCATATTGTGTACTGATCTTCAATGATATAACCATGCAGAAACAGTTTCAGGATCAGATACAGCAACAGCGTGATACTTTTCAGAAGTATTTAGATATCTCCCCATATATGATGGTGATACTCAATGAAAGAGGAACCATTACCTTAATAAATAAAAAGGCCTGTGAAATTTTAGGATATGCATATGATGAGCTCATTGGCAAAGATTGGTTTGATACATGTGTCCCTCAGGATATGCGTGAAGATGTGCGTAACGTTTACTTTGAATTGATGAAAGGCAATATACAACCGGTTGAATTTTATGAAAATCCGGTTGTAACAAAAGATGGCAACTTGCGTTTAATTGCCTGGCACAACACTGTATTAACCGACGCTAATGGCAGTATTATTGGAACCATGAGTTCGGGTGAGGATATTACCAAACAAAAACAGATGGAGATTGAACTTCTAAAGGGTACCGCCAATTTGAAGGCAATCATCAAGGCCTTTCCCGATCTTTATGTAGTTGCTGATAACGATGGCGTTATCTATGACTACCAGTTTGGTGAGGAAATGAAATTATATGCACAAGCAGAGCAGGTTATTGGGAAAAATTTTAAATCCATTGTACCAGAACATATTGCTGAGTTATATCAGCATGCGTTGAATGAAATAATACACAAAAACAAAGTTGTTGGTATTGAGTATCCAGTAGAAATACATAATGAAACCCGCTGGCGCGAAGCACGTCTTGTTCCCATGATGAAGGATAGGGTGCTGGTGGTAATTCGTGACGTTACACAACGCAAACAGGCTGAACTTGCTTTAGCTGAATCTGAAAAGCGCTACCGCCATCTGGTTAATCGTATTCCGGCTGCTGTGGTTGAGATGAATGTCAGTGGCGATATAGTATTTGTTAATGAGTACTTTGTTAATTTGACAGGATATACTCTGGAAAACATTAAAGGAAGTCACTGGTTCAGGAGCGTATTACATCCTCATGAGGATAAAGGTAAAATACGCCAGTTTGCCCAAATGATTCAACAGGGTGATGTTAATAACTTTGAAATACGTATAATAAATAGAGAAGGCCATGATACCCATATAACCATAACCACATCTAATGTGTATGATGCAGTAGGCAAATTAGAAAGAATAGTATGTATTGCCACGGATGTTACCCCCATGGTTATGTTACGTGATAAGCTTAAAGAACTGGCAATTAAAGATGAGCTAACTGGCCTGTATAACCGTCGTGGATTTACCATGTTGGCCGAGCAGCAACTAAAACTGAGTAAGCGTACCGGTAAAGGTAGTGCACTGTTTTATATAGATATGGACAATATGAAGAAAATTAACGATACCATGGGACATCATGAAGGCGATAAAGCGCTGATTGATGTGGCCGGTATTTTGCGTTTGAGTTTCAGGGAATCCGATATTATTGCACGGCTTGGCGGTGATGAATTTGCGGTGATTGCAATTGATTGTGAAAAATATTTTGTTGAAATG
>DYLU01000105.1 GCA_020721905.1 Leptospira biflexa
TTTTAAAATCATTTAAACTTATGTGCGATAGTTCTACATAAGGGAACGTTGCTTTAAACGTTTGTAACACCTGTTGCAAAAAGTTAATATCTTCCTTATCCATTTCTGCCAGAATAGCACCAACCCCCAGGCGGCGTTTATCTACATTCCCGCGAATGTATATTACGCCACCATGTATGCCGGTACCAATATCATTGCCAACCGGCTCCTTTCCATCAAAACGATTAAGTACAACAACACGGCCTCCTGCCATATATTCGCCACAGTAATCCTTTGCAGTGCCGCCAATAACAAGAAGCGGTATCTGTGTTTCATATTCCTTCATGTGAATACCTGCGCGATATTCAACATCATCACGAATGAAAATCTGGCCGCCACGCATTGAATGTCCCGGGATTTCACCTGCTTTTCCATGTACAACAATTGTGCCGGCATTCATGGTATTGCCTATCCCATCCTGCGCATTGCCATGAACAATGATAACAGGGCCATTCATAAAAGCACCCAGATCCTGCCCGGGAGTGCCATTAATGGTTATGGCTATCTCAGCATTAAGACCTCCGCCAATGTAACGCTGACCCAGCACATTTTCCAGTGTTACGGCAGTTTCTCCTTTTGCAATTAGTTCCCGTATCTGACGATTTAACATTTTATAATAAATGCCTTTAGCATTCAAGGTTGCAGTCAAAACCATTGTTCTATCCTCCTTTACGCTCCTGCATGCTTAACACCTAAAATTCTTAATTCTTCTTCATTCAGGCCAACGCCACGCAGCCTGTCTCTGTTACCGCGCATTGCTTCAATAGCATTAATCCCCATTGAACCCATGAGTTCTTCTATTTCTTCAGCCCATGCATGAAGCAGGTTTTTTAATGCCCATGCAGCTTCTTCAACATCAATACGTTCGGCAAGCCCCGGCCTGTTGGTTGTAATCCCGTATGCACATTTACCGGTAAAGCATCGCTGACACATGCCACACCCCAGAGCAATGAGTACCGGAGTAGCAATATAAACAGCATCAGCACCAAGGCAAATAGCTTTAAGCACATCCGAAGAACACTGAATGCCACCGCTTGCAACAAGGCTCACCTGATTGCGAATACCTTCCTGCCTGAGCCGCTCATCTGCCGCAGCTATTGCCAGTTCAACAGGGATGCCGGTATTCTGACGAATTTGTAGTGGTGTGGCACCAGTACCACCCCTGAAACCGTCAATAGCTATAATGTCAGCACCAGCCCGGGCAATACCGCTAACAATGGCAGCAACATTGTGTACTGCAGCAATCTTGACGCTTACCGGTACTTTATATTCCGTTGCTTCCTTTATTGCGTAAATTAACTGTCGCAAATCCTCAATTGAATAAATATCATGGTGAGGTGCAGGAGAAAGTGCGTCACTGCCTTCAGGAATCATGCGCGTTTCCGATATTGCCTTAGAAACCTTTTCACCGGGCAGATGTCCTCCAATACCAGGTTTTGCACCCTGACCAATCTTAATTTCAACAACTGCCGCCGACTTTAAATAATCTTCACTAACACCAAAACGGCCCGAAGCAACCTGTACAATGGTATTTGCACCATATTTATCACGCAATGATTTGTGGAATCCGCCTTCACCGGTATTCCAGTATGTCCCGATTTCCTTTGTTGCTTTTGCTTCAGCCTCGTGTACACGTAAGTTAAGTGCACCAAAGCTCATGGCACCAAACATTATGGGAACTTCAAGCTTTAAAAGGGGATAGGTTTCCTGTCCCCATTTTCCCGGACGCCTGCCTAAATATGTACGAATTTCCATTGGTTCGCGCAATGGATCGATTGACGGATTGGTAACCTGGCAGGCATCAAACATAAGGTGATCAAAATATCGCCGCTGGGGGCCGGTTGCCCCATTGCCCACTAAAAGTACACCACCTTCAGATGAAGCCTGTTTCCATATATTACCTACATAATCAGGTGTCCAGTATCCATGACTTGTGTACATGGGGCTGTTAACAATATGAATTGCATTATGCGGACACATCTTGACACAACGCTGACACGATCCGCATGAAGTAAGGTTTGCTACAGGCTTATAGACTATCTGCCCATTATCAAGTTTTTCGGGCTTTAACGCTAACTCACCCCATGAGCATTCATGCGCACAAATGCTACATCCGTTTTTATAGTCACATCGCAAATAATCTACCTCAGGATGGAAAGGAGGTATGGTTTTCCAGTTGTTTTTCATTGAAGCCATTACACAGCCTCCTCTTTTGCCAAATTAACAATAACAGCTTCACCGCCTTTGGGCGACCACAGTTTATCCACTTTTGGCGATAGTAACCGTATACTGCATTCCTCTGATGACGCATAGTAGGTTGAACCAACGCGCGCACAAACAACTGGCCGCAGTTTGTTTCGGTCATTAAGAACTATCGCCCCCCCCGAATGTGTTAATACAATTCCAAAAGGCCCATTAACAATAGCCTGACCATATAATTGACGCAGAAGCATTTTTTTATGTGCATTTTCATATTCAATGTCTTCCCACAACGAAGGAGCCATCACAAAACAGGCATCCTCAAGGCTAAGGCCATCTTTGCGTGTCAGCTTGTCAAAGATGTAGCTTATAACTTCGGTATCAGTCTGTAGCATGCAGAAGTAGCCAAACATCTCTAACCAGCGTTTATTGGTACCATAACTGGTTATTTCACCATTGTGAACAACAGCTTTGTCAAGAATGGTAAACGGGTGAGCACCACCCCACCACCCGGGAGTATTGGTAGGAAACCTATTATGGGCAATCCACATGTAACCCTTGTAATCCTGTATTCTGAAAAAATCGGCAATATCTTCAGGGAACCCCACACCTTTAAATACACCCATATCCTTCCCGCTTGATATGACATAAGCATCACCCATCCTGTTAATGGACATGACAATATCAACCATAGCATCATCTTCATTTTTACCCACAGGAATCTGTTCCTTCAACGGATTAACAAAGTAGCGTTTAAAGTATGGCCCTGAAGGAATTGTGCTTGTTGGATATACCGGAATCTCTTCAGAGTGATAAACCCTGGTTTTTTGTTCCAAAAAACTTTCAATTTTTTTTATAAAGTCACTGTGCCTTCCCCCCTGATACATAATATGCACAGCATAATTATCTTTATGTTCGGGATAAATGCCATAGGCTGCAAATCCTCCGCCAAGGCCGTTGCCCCTTTCATTTTGTATACGAATTGCTTCACGTATGTAACTGCCATCAATCTTTGTACGGTCAGTGTTTATTATACCTACTATTCCACACATAATATCCTCTTTCATTGTTTAGTGGTAAGAACAATATGTAGCACATGCATGCCATAGTTCTATGCAAAAAGCTGCATCTATGTTACATCTATGTTAATTTTTAAGAACATATGCTGATATATTTTTTTTCACCATATCGTACTGTGTGTGAAAATATTGCATATACCCATGTGATATGTTATTTAAAATTAAAAACCATACTTCTGAATTGACAAAACCATTTTGCTTTTAATAAAGTAAAATCCGGGATGATATAACAAGATAATTATAAAATAAACATCAATCAAAATTGCAAATAGACATCACTATAATAATTTTTTGTAAAATAGCTACATAATGTATAGTATAGTATAGTACTTTACATTCAAAGAATAGATAATAATTTTTGGCGATAGTAACCGGGAGAGTTATCATGTTTTTTTTAAAGAAGCTTATCACCAGTGCAATGCTGCCACCGGGCATTTTCGTTATTGCGTTTATGATTATTGGTGTGTATGTAAAACGAAAAAGCATTACCATAGTGTCAATCGTGTGTGCGCTGCTGCTCTATGCGCTATCAATTGAACCTGTGAAAGATGTTCTATTTTATCATCTTGAAAAACAAGCCCAGGCGATAGCTCCCGGTATCCATGTCAATAAGATTAATAGAACCAATGGCACACAAAATGAATTAAACCTTATAAACACTATAGATGTTATTGTTATTCTGGGTGGTGGCGTGTATGAAAACGGCAATTTCAAAGAAGATTCAGTAAACAGGCTTCTGGCTGGTTATCTTTTGTATACCAATACACAAAAACCAATCATACTATCAGGAGGTTCAGCTGGTGGTAACCTACCGGAAAGCTATACAATGTACTCCGTATTGCAGCGATTGAATGTAAAAAAGCAGGATATCATCATTGAAAGCCAGAGCAGAGATACCGATGACAATGCTGATAATGTTATAAAAATATGTAAAAGAAAAAATTATAGATCTATTGCACTGGTAACATCTTCCTATCATACGCCGCGTGCTTATAAACTTTTTAGACAGTCAACAGTATCAGTCACACCGGTATTGTGTGATTCTAAACTGGATATGCGGTATACCATATATAGCTTTTTGCCACAATTTTCAAGTTTTGCTAATTCCACGAAAGCTTTACGGGAATATATTGCACTTTTTGTATTATGCTTAACAGGAAGCTTGTAATATGAACTATCGCCCAATGTATTAGCCGTTAATTTTTTCCACATCACCTGTAAGACAGCCTATTTCCATAAAAAACCTGTTTTGTGGTACCGGTATACCATACAGCCTGGTTTCAATGAGTTCAGTGATGATACCGCACTGCTTCACCGTGTCTAAATATGCATAACGCGTGACAGCACCACCCTGTGTAACGATAACACCTGATTGGATAACCCGGATGCCTGCTTCACGAACCCGTTTCATTCCCTGATTGTACGACAGCACCAGCGAACCAGCATGATGCAATCCGCCACCAGAGGTGGTAATAAGATTTGAGTATATGCACTCATCGCCGCCCTTAAGTTCTATGAGTTCAATCTCAATTCCTTGATGAAATGCAAGAACGATATCAACATCAATAGTTATCGGTTTACCATTGTATACTACTTCATGCTTTACAGTCTTTGACCTGAACCAGGGGCCAATTCCTAATATGCGAGTGTAGTTTTTGACAGCTTCATGTATATTGGTGACAAGAATTCCTAATTGATTGATTGCGGGAAGGTTAATATTTTTATGTTTGCTGATTAATTCAGGATTATGCATGTAGACCTCCTATAAAAATATGACATATATAGCTGCATATTGCCATGTTCTATCTCGCCCTGCTAAAATGCAGAATTGCAGTATTTGAGGAATACTACTGTATAATCGCAAATAAATGGGAATGGACTTATGTTCTTTCCATTATTTCTGGTGGCAACCCCCATATTATTTGATAACTGTGGAATCCATATATCTTTTCAAACTTAAATGTATAAGCTGTAAACCGATAACTATATGTATCATCTTCTTGCAATAGCCTTTTTACAAATTCTTCCAATACATTTTCAATACAATATTCAATTAAGAGCGCCACACTCATCTTCCACATTTTTTTCATATCAAGCAGAAACTCATATTCATGGTACCGTATATATAAATGAATTCGTTCCCACTCACCTTTTTTTCTTTTTCTGTAAGTGATTTTTTTAAAAGTTTTTGGCTTTTGTTTTTCACATAGAATAGCGTAATGAATAAGTGAGGTTATAAAATCACTTATTGTAAGGTTAAATTTATTTGCATACATTTCTAATAATTCTTTATTTTGGTGTGTGATGCATGTAGTTGTTTCAAACTGCATATTGTATCCTCCCAAAGTAATTTGTTTATATCATAATACTTTATGTAGATTCAATTAGCATTATTTAAAAAATACTTTATTACAAACAAAGCTTAGTGCCTGTGAACCTGGCCGGAAAATGCATTACTTATTTTATAAAAAACTACTTGAATTTGCATATAGTAATTAATGCTGAGCCTATATCATATTGCAATATTATGTCAAGTAAAAAAAATTTTTTGTGCTATAATGGCCCGATCACAAAAAAATTTATTGACAATAAGCGGCTTGCGTTTGTTTTCACTTATACTGCACTTCATGGGCAGGAGCCATAACTCTCATAAGAAAATCTTGCTATGATTGTACCATTATCAAATTCCTGACTTATCGGAATTTTTCCATACAGACATTGTATTCTTCTCTTCATAATAAACAACACCATGACGTATATAATAAAAAGTATGTTTTGAGATTGTTCTCTCACCAATTCTGTTCAGCCCCTTAGCCACTATAAACAAATGATCAAAATGAAACCTGTCTAAAAGCTCCTCATCACAAAAACATGACTGTTCCTTCAGTATCTTAAAAGATACATATATTCACTGGCAAATTGGGACGTGATACCTTTTCAGAATACAATACAGAAATTGAATAGTTTTGTGCCTATATAATATTTCGTTGACATCTTTTTAATTAATATATATGATTTCATTAATATTTTCACTCTTACCCCTTTTGAAGGGGAATTATAAATACTTGATAGCGTAAAATAAAGGAGACCTGTAAAAAAAGAAAGCCCTTTTTGCGATAATAAAACCAATGAGTATATGACCCAGAGGATAAAGCCTTTTGCCTGTGAAACGAGAATATCAA
>DYLU01000031.1:0-20467 GCA_020721905.1 Leptospira biflexa
TATGAGATGCAGGTGGTGGTTTCAATATTCATGTTTATCCTCCCAAAGATGTTTTATTTCTCAATACTGTTTTGCAAGCCTGTCTTACATAAGACCAAACCCAGAATCTATTTTTTGTCAATAGTAAAAAATATCAATACAATACGGTTTTATATTTTACACTTCACAATGAACAATCAATTATTCCCGTCATACATATCACGTATTTCGTGTTACTTTTCACATACATTTGGATTTGTAATTTCAATGCACATCATTATGAAACTTCAGGTGGTTTTGCTTCTTATGAATGACAGTGCAGGAATAATTATTCAATTTTATATGAATTATAATCATAAGGAAGATTGTGCACATAATGCTTGACTTCTCATGGAAAATAGTAATCTATTTATTATTAAAATAATGTTATTCAATAATCACTGAAGAATAATTGAATTAACAATTATGATTATTTGTTGCATTAACTATTGCGTTAAAGTTTTTAGTGGCGGGTGAAGATGCTTTGGTAATTGTTTGTATGAAGTTACAATTGAAATGGTTTTTGTGGAGGGAGCAGAATGAAATCACTGGATGAAGCAAATATTTATATTACCGGAGGTTCTAGCGGTATTGGGTTGGCATTTGCCCGGTTAGCTGCTTCAAAGGGTGCAAACATCGCAATTATTGCCCGTGATAAAAAGAAACTTAAACAAGCAAAAAAAGAAATTTGCTCTTTATGTATAAAGAGCAGTCAAAAAGTTGAAGCTTATTCCGTAGATGTGTGTGATCCAAAAAAGCTGTATAAAGCGGCCCCTGCGATGGTCAAAAAATCAGGCAATCCGGATATTTTAGTATGTGCTGCTGGTGTGGGATTATCAAATTATTTTGAAAAGATAACCAATGATAATTTTAAAAAGATTATGGATATTAATGTCTTTGGTATATGGTATACGCTGAAAGCATTTTATCCTTATCTTAAAAACAGAAATACACACTGCGTGCTGTTGTCTTCTCTTGCCGGCCTCATTGGCGTGTATACCTATTCGGCATATGGAACTTCAAAATTTGCAGTGTTTGGTCTGGCAGATTGTCTTAGAAGCGAATTTAAGGAAAATGGAATTAATCTTTCAGTGATCTGTCCCCCTGAAGTAGATACGCCGCTTTTGCAGGAGGAGCTGAAAACAATACCGGCAAAGGCAAAACGGATTAAAAAAATTACAGGGGTTCTTTCAGCAGATACTATCGCCCAATCAATTATGAAAGCAATACTGAAAAAGAAATTCATGATTGTTCCTGGTTTTATGAGTAAAACAACATGGTTTTTACACCGATTATTAAATGGATATGGAACACGGTTACTTACTGATATAGTGATTAAATTATGATAAAAATTGATAATCTGCTTATTGGTATAAGTTTTGCAAGCGTCCTTTTAGTATCTTTATATATAGGTGTATACTATAATACTGATACATATATAGAAAATGAAAAAGAAGTTTACAGGGCTATAGCTCATAGTAAAATCAGCAGGCTTCATAAAGTTCCCATACTGCTGTACCATAACATTAATGGCAAAGGTCCCTATTCTCTTCCTTTTGATAAACTGAAAAACCAGTTTACACAATTACTTAACAATGGTATTAAGGTAATATCACTGCAACAACTGGAATCGCATATTGATGAACATAGTCCGTTTGATGAAAAGGTTGTATCAATAACCTTTGATGATGGATATTACTCCATGTATACTATGTTACTGCCATTAGCCCGTTCCATGAGCTATCCGGTAACCCTTTTTGTATATATAGATGCCATTACGCAAGGTGGGTCAAAAAGTCTTACATGGAAGTTGTTACATATAATGCAGAAAAATAATATTGATATACAATGCCATTCTTATACTCATGCAGATCTGGTAAAATTATATAATAAAGGAACAATTGATAGCAGATATCAATTGTACAGGGAGATTTATCTTTCCAGAAAGGTACTTGAATTATATCTAAATAAAAACATTGTTTATTTTGCATTCCCTTACGGCCGGTATTCGGTTGAATTAACTCAGTTGTGCAAAGATGCAGGTTATAAACGGGTTTTCTCTACTGATTATGGCCCCAATATAGTTACAAGAGACAATTTTTGTTTACGAAGGCACCATGTTAAAAGCAGTTATTCAGATGAAAAAGTTTTATCGTTAGCATGGTAAAAAAAATGTTGACAATTATTGATTGATATTTAGGCTATAATAAGCTTACTGTTTGCTTATACATAATTTTCTATACATATAATCTTTATAGTAAGCTAACCCCTGGTGTGGTTGTTTTAAAAAATAATATGTACAGGATTGATCTGTTATGGGTATCAAGAATTTATTACTTGTTTTTTTTGTTATCATTACAACACTAACCTTTGCCAATGAGCTTTATTTCATAGACAATGAACATATCCAGCGTTACAACGGGAAGAGTGGTAAATGGGTTGAAGTTAGCAGCATAAAACAGCTAAAGGTTTATGCTGAGCAGTTTGGCACCAGTATTGATGAAGTATATGCAATAAATAAGATAAATGAAAAAAGATTTAAAAAATTGTTTGTTTTTATCCCCTATTCTGATGCCTACATTCAAACGTTGATGGAAAAAGGGATATCGCTTCAGCCTGTAAATATTTCATACAATGAATTTATATGGCCAATTGGCAATCCTGAAAAAATCAGTTCAGGCCTGGGCCGGCGCTGGGGAAGATTTCATCCAGGTGTTGATATCCCCGCTCCTAAGGGGACATTAGTTAGGGCAGCTATGGAAGGAAAGGTTATTTATGCGGGGTATTGTGGTAATTATGGGAATTCAATAACAATTGAGCACAGAGACAATTATATCACCCGCTATGCCCATAATTCAGTGTTACTTGTGAAAGCTGGCGATTATGTTCAGAAAGGTCAGGTTATTGCTCTTGTGGGGAGTACCGGCCGCTCTACCGGCAATCATTTGCATTTTGAGATTCGTTGTGCTGATATACCACTCAATCCGCTTGATATACTGCCTGAAAAAAATCTCATTATCATGAAAAACCCAAAATAATGTGATATATTGTTTCTATGGCTCATCTTATTGACCTGCATATTCATTCTTGCTATAGCGAGGATGGTGATTATTCTGTAGACTACCTTTTTGGACTGGCTGCAAAAATAGGTTTATCTGCTATAAGCATTACTGATCATGATTCAATAGAATCAATACCGGATGCGCTGAATGCATCAAAAATATATGGAGTAGAATACATCTCCGGAGTTGAGTTAACAACAATTTATGAAGATGGCTCGCAGCAGCATATTCTGGGTTATTATATACATGACAATCCACAATTGAGCGCGACGCTAAAAAAAATAGGTCAGTTCCGGTGGGAGATAGCAAAAAGAAGAATTAATAAGTTGAAGGGAATTGGTTTTTCCATGAATGAAGATAATGTGTGGGAAAAAGCAAATAACCGCCCGCCAACTGCTACCGCTATCATGCTTGAAGTGTTTGATAATCCTGAAAACAGAAATGATAAGCGTTTACAGGAATATTTTGAAGGAAAAAAATCTGATAACAGATTAATGTTTTTCTACAGAGAATATCTTTCTGAGAATATGCCTGCCTATGTGCCATTTATATCTATCCCAACAAAAGAAGGTATTGATGTAATTAAGGCATCAGGCGGAATACCGGTGCTTGCTCATCCAAAGTTTGTGAATGGCCAGGAACATTTACACAAAATTGCTTCAATGGGAATCATGGGGTTAGAGGCTATCTCCTCATATCACACTAAACAGGAAATTGCATTTTTTAAAAGATTTGCTGTAGAACATAACCTTGTTATAACTGCAGGATCTGATTTTCATGGCCCAACATCAAAACCAAAGGTTTCTTTGGGTGGCATAGAGGGTAATGATTATCGTTTACTGGAAGAGTTGAAAAAATTGCATAACAATGTAATTGGCCCTATGTAACACATAGGTTCAAATAATTATATATATTCTGGTAGATGTTATATAGGGAAATAAAAAGGCAGGTTTTCAACCTGCCTCTATATTTAAAATGAAAATTATTCGTGACTGTATCTCATTTATTTAGGTTGCACAGGAACTTCTAATTTGAATTCGTTTATAATATCACTGTCTTTAGGGAAATTTTGCAAAATTTCTTTTTCTTCTTCCGGTGTTCCATAATATGCCCAGTTGCATAACTGGCCTATTAAGCCCTTAATTTCTTCATCGAGGTTGTTATATATAAAAATAATATTAGCTCCTGATTTGTATCCCCAATGAAAGCCATCTGCACTATTAACAAAAAAGGTTTCTGTTATACCATCACCATCACTATCTTCAGCATAGTATAATTTTTCATCGATGGTCTTACCGCTTACTGTTATTTTGTATTTTGTTGGAGTTTCAGGAGCATTAAGGTATGCTGGTATTGGCAGTGGTTTCCTGGTTACTATAAGACCAGATTCTTTTCGGTCTATCATAAGTTTTTTAAAAACTTCCACATGTTTCTTAATAAAAGCATTGCGGACATTTAAGAAGAATGTGCCAAAGTTTTTGGATACAAAATCTTCACTGAAGTTTTTTAATAGTTCAATTTTACGGTCAGTAATCCGCACAAAATCAGGCTGATTATTGATTTTATTTTCCCACAGATCGCCAATAAGTTTTGTTTCCATTTCAAGCTGAAGACGCCTGGTATTAACTAATTCAGGATTATCATAACCATCCTGAATAAGGTATATTTTCATGTCCTTCACTATTAATAGTGCGGAAAAAGAATTGTCCATATTTGGAGATATTTGCTTCTGAACGTGTTGATAGGCTATTCTATCCTCATTGTAGCGAGATAGCTCTTCAATGATAATGGGTTTGAAGTTAAAATCAAATGCAATAACTGATGTAGTACATATTAATATAAATAGTAACACAAGAAAATTCCTTTTTTTAGTATAAAACATATATTCCTCCATCCCTGATAGTGTAAAGGTATTGTATAAGTTTTGCTAAAAATGCCTCATACAAATTGATAAATAACATTTGAAATGTAAAATAACTGATTAAAATATTTTTGTCAAATATTTTATATAAATTAAAAAAATAGTTGTTATTTAAAATAAGGATTGATTGTCTTTAATATTTACTGGTTTAAAATTTTTATGATTTATACATTATATACACAAGTTCTTTTAGATATGGGGTTGTGTAGTAATCAATATATTTAGATATGAGACATAACAATTGTTACTATTGTGGGCAAAACGGCTTTATATTCAGATCCTATCGTTTTGAAGATTTAGCGATAGTAGCCGATATAAAAATAGAAAAAAAACATGAGGGGTGGCCCGGCATACCTCATGGCGGGTTAGCAATGACCACATTTATTGAACTGATTGATATTGCAAGGGAATTTCCTGCTGTTTTCCCATATGAATATAGATTCCGTTTTGCCGGTGAGCAGTTGAAGTGTGGTGATGTGGTACGGTGTATTGTCAAGAAAGGTGATGCACGATATTTTTTTGGCTCATTTGGAAAATCTTTGCAGCAGCCGTATTGTAATTGCCGTTACAGCGAAGGGCATGTACATGAGTATGGTAATGAAGTCATTGAAATACTGAAAAATAATATGGATGCTTCAACTCCGTTTATTATTCCCAATATGTCCAATACGTTAACCAATACTGTTATTCCAGATCACGATCAAAGAATATTTTATATAACTGACTATACAACAGACAGGACATACCTGATATACCACGTAAATGGTAAAAATAATTTTGCACAGGCTCCAGATAGCTCTGTTCGTAACGGTGTGCTCAGCTCACTTTTAGATGAAACAATGGGGTGGTCAACATTTCTTTCAGTATGGCAGGCAGGTGTTACTGTTGAATTGCAGATAACCTTTTATGACAGGGTGTACAATACTGATAATTTCCATATAATTGGATTCTGTGATGATATACGCGGTGACTATGGTAAAAAAATTACCACTGCGTATGGTGGTGTGTTAGCACAACGTGGTGAAGAAATAGTCATAATTGCTCTGGCATACGGACGATGGCTGACATTGCCGGGTTTTAAAGAGCTTATGGTACAGCATTTAAAACATTATACTGAATAAAATCAGTACATTAAATAGATTATTGGCACTCTCTGTTACTGTAAGCAGATGAAGCATACATTATTTTTTTCTTCTTCTTTCCTTCTTCCATTTTGCTTTGTCTAATTTTGTCCAGCTTTCAACAACATGCTTGGTTGTTGAAGTGTATTTATCCTTATCTTTATTTTTTCCTGTATGTTTGGATTTGATATGTTTTAATTTGCTTTCATGTTCCTCTGACTCTTTTTGTGTTAACTTTTCTTCATTGTGAAAAAATTCTGAAAGATAGCTCATTGATAAAGAGTTATTTTGTAATGATTCTAAAAACTGCGAGATTCTTTTTTTATTAACAATGTTGTCCACCAGGTTTTGAGGAATAACCTGGTAACCATACATCGCTGTTGCAAGAATAGCAACAAGTGGGGTTAACAACGATATTTTGCCACCTTCATGAATAGAAGAATATAATAAGGACTCTTTTTTGCCTGTGTGTAAGCAGTACAGAGCTAATGGCAACAATGTAAAAGGATGATTAACGGTTAGCCGGGTATATTCGTTTTTTGACCATCTGCTGGCAAAGGGTATGCAATACCCGGTATAGTGTGTTTCATCACTTTCAAGCGGCAGGTTGAGCATCATAGCATGGAGATCTTTTGTAGCTTCAATGATATTCTGTGGATTGCCACCGTTGTTAAAAAAATGTACTGAGTGCAACTGAACAAACTGAAATGTATCTTGTGCAGTTTGATTCAATAGAGTGCTGTCCAGTGCTGAGAGCTGTCGCATTATTATTTTTTCAAGTATAATATATACGAATAATGATGCTGCACATGTAGCCGCATTCTTATTATGACTAAGAATAAATTGTATAATGGAATTGGGGTTTTGTTTGTGTAAAAAGAATAGAGCAGGAATTAACATAAGCAATTCAGCAGTGGGGGCATCATACGATGATTGCAGGTGTTGTAACAATCCCTGCGGATGACGAAATACATGTGAACTATCGCCCAAAGAAGAAATAAAGTTAGAAATGTGCTGGTGCACATAGGTGTTTTGCTGAGCATTAATTGCTGCAAGGACAATACAATACTGTGAAAGGGCAGTGTAAAGCGCCGGCTTTTTCCACAGATGTAGCTTATTTTTAAGTGCGGGCGTTGGGTCAGTGTAATCATGAATTGTGCCAAAAACATTGCGTATATGCTCGGCACTCAAGGTATCAAGGGGGCTTGCAAGTGCATCGGCAACAATAATGCTATGTAGTATTTGTATGAGCCGTAATCGATCCATGGTGATAGAACAGTATACCTTGAGGTAACAGTCAAGTATGAAAATATGTACATCGATTAGATTAATACAATAATATTGTATAAATTGATGTAAAACGTCACGTTCATGCCAGTGACATGTGCATATATATAAAATAAAAATTTATAAAAAATTTTCAAAAGATTTATTTATTGTGTATTTTGTAATATTGTGTTATTAAAGTATTAATTTCCATGTATAATAAAAAAAAAATTGCATTTATTTATGAAACAATAGTATACTATAATGGTTTAACGGTAATTTTTAAAGCACAGTATTTCATATTTTGGTATACAATTTTTTGATTATTATAGGGGGTTGTGATGAAACGGATTCTGATATATTCACTTATACTTGGTCTGGCTGTTTGGGGGAATAGCTGCACCAAACAACAGATTGATGACTATGCTTCCGTTGCATTCAGCATAGGTGAAGTAAAGAAGAATGGCCAGCCTGTCAACATTGGTGATATTTTAAGTCAGAATGATATCATTGAAACGGGCACCATGTCTTCCTGTGATATTAAGATTGGCGATTCCATGATTCGTATTAAGGAAAATTCAAAGGCAATAATGGCACAGCTTTTGCGGAAAGATGGGATGGAAAATACAACATTAGGGCTTGATGTTGGCAAGATGATCTGTAAGCCTAAAAAGCTGCTAAAGAATGAAAGCTTTTTAGTAAAAACACCAACCGCAGTTGCTGGTGTCCGGGGAACGAATTTTTCAGTGGAAGCTGATGCCCAGAAAACCACACGCATTAAAGTATTTGATGGTAAGGTTGCTGTGGTAAAGCGTGTTGAAGCGGTTGAGAAACATATTGACAAAATAATTGAAGCTGCACCGGCTGTTGAAGAAAAGGAAAAAGTGGTGATAACTGCTGAAGAAGTGAAAAAAGCTGAAAAGAAAATAGAAGAAGTGATGAAAAAAGAAGGTGAAGCCACACCGCAGGCTATAGAAAAAGTTGTGGCTGCTGCAAAAGAAGAAGTGGTGGTAAAAAAAGAGGAAGTGCAGAAATTCAAACCTGAAGATTTTAAAGAAGAAAAGCAGGAAATAATAAAGATTGAGGAAAAGCCAAAAGAAGTAGTAAAAGAAGTTGCAAAGATTGTTAAAAAGACACGGCAGATACCACAGCCTGAAGGCCAATTGCTTGTAACACGCTATGAAATATATTTTGTCAGGAATGGCAGAGTTGAATGGGAAGGTAAAGTCATTAATCCTCCAGCTAAAACCGAGGATAAGATTTATATAGCGTCTGGTGATTATATCTTCTGTGCAAAATTAGATGGTACAGTGTTGTGGCGAAAGAAACTTGCAAATGATGGCAAGGTTGAGTTAGAGGGCGAAAAGGTAGCAGTGTATGCAGGTGGACAGAAAAAGCTTTTAGATAAACTGACAGGTGAAGAATAATAAAATAAAAAAGCAGGGCTTGCTTGCGCAAGCCCTGTTCATTATTTATTCAAAATAAATTTATTTACTAAAAATTCTGTTTGCAGTGGAGTTAAGTCAAACTGCTGGCTTGCTTTTTCAATAAGCTTTGCAATATCAGCACCTGGATTGTCCTGCAGTTCAAAGCTGATAAAGCGGATGGCATCTTCAATTGATTTGTCCATAATGATTTCCTCCTACAGTGCCCGCAAAAATTCAGGCTTTAATAATGATTCATCATGCCGTTGTATTATTTCATTGAGCAATTGAATGACATCGTTCTTTTGTTGAGGTAATGTGGCCTTAATGGGCAGATAATTGGAAGCGTGATTGGATGTGAAATAGCAGGTGTTTTTAACATCCATATTTTCCACAATAAGTTTAAGTTCGCGTAATAAACCAAATTTATCGGGCAGTGCAAATTTACCACGCACATAATCCTGGTACAACGGTGTGTTGGGTAAAAGCATCACGGTAAGTGCTGATGCATAGTCTGGTGACATGGCAGCTAAATGTTTGCCGGTATCAATGGCATGCGGTATGCTTAAATCAAGGCCACCAATGCCAAGCAAGACTGTCTGAGATAGCAGAATGCCTGCCTGTTTAATCTTTTCAGCTGCCTCTAACTGTTTGTGTGGAAGAGCGCCTTTACGTATTTTACGCAGTACTGTTTCATTGCCGCTTTCAATTCCCTGATATACAATGCCCATTCCTGCATCTTTTAGTTCCTGCAGTTCGGATGATGATTTTTTTAATATGGCTTTGGTATTGCCATATACACCAATGCGTTCAATGTGCGGATTTTTGCTTTTGATATAGGCAATTATTTCAAGGAGTGTTTGTGTTGGCAAAATCAGGACATCGCCGTCGGTTAAGAAAACGCGCTTGAAGCGGTAACGGGATGCCTCGTCAATATCACGCTTAATTTGAGTCAAGTCCTTGATGTAAAATTTTTGGCCCTTGTAGGTGCCACAGAATGTGCACATGTTGTGTGAACAGCCAACGGTTACCTGTATTATCATGCTGTATGCTTCTGAAGGCGGCCGTATAATGTGCCCTACATAATCCATAAACTCTCCTTAAAAATGTTTTGGTTCAGTATGCCAGAGTATTTTATGCAATTGAATATTAAGCCGCACGTTAAGCCTGTCCTGTAAAATATACTCTGCTAATTGTTGCGGCTTCATTGCGTCCACAACGGGAGAAAAATTAATAACACAGGGTACATTGGCTAAATATTTTTCCATGAACTGCTTAGAATAATTATAGTCATTGT
The DNA here is from genome assembly GCA_020721905.1 of Leptospira biflexa. Classification (GTDB taxonomy): domain Bacteria; phylum Spirochaetota; class UBA4802; order UBA4802; family UB4802; genus UBA4802. Next base: position 10,110 of record DYLU01000031.1, read on the forward strand.
CATCTGCAATAACAAATTTTATTTCATCATGTGGCTTAAGGTACTGTATATTGGAAAAGTTAAACGAATCAGCATGGCCACTTGAAGGTGTTTTTACATCAACAATTTTATGGACCTGCGGTGGCACGTATTCAATTGAAATACTTCCGTTGGTTTCCAGTTGCAGGGGATAGTTTTTTTTACAGAGGATGTCAAGAAGTGTCACTGTATGTTCCTGAATTAAAGGTTCGCCGCCGGTAATGGTAATGTGATTTAGTGTGGGATATTTCTCTATTGTTTGCATAATATGGGCGATAGTTATCGGTAAGCCGGTTCTTGCATAAACAGTATCGCACCACCTGCAGTTAAGATTACAGCCTGCAAGCCGTATGAAAAGCGAAGGAAATCCAGTTCGGGTAGTTTCCCCCTGAAGTGAGTAGAATATCTCATTGACATATAGTGTGATGTTAGATTGATTCATAGATTAAACCAGTGAATCGCTGATATTTCACAGTAACTATCGCACAAAATACGTGATTGCTTAAAATATGCAATAATAAAAATTATAGGGGTATTAATTGATTTACAATAAAAAATGGTTGAAATAAAATTGCAAAAATTTGAGAGTAAATGTAAATTATAACGGTGATGAAATTTATAATCGTGGGGTGTTAACAATATGGCAGGTAAAAGTGATAGTATCAACAGCACTATTGGTGAAGGTTCAGTCTTTGAAGGCAAGTTTTATATCAGCGGATCACTGCGAATTGACGGTAAATTTGAAGGTGAAATAAAAACTGACGAAGAACTGGTAGTTGGCGAAACCGGAAAAGTTAAAACCAATATTCATGCAAAGAATGTTGTGGTTGCCGGAACTGTAATAGGCAATATTATTGCTGATGAAGAAGTTAAACTTTTAGAAACTGCAAAAGTGCTGGGCGATATTGAAACGCCCATTCTTACAGTACAGCGTGGTGTGGTGGCACATGGCATGGTTACCATTACCGGCGGGCAAAAGAAAGATGCAAAAAAGCTTATAGAAGAATCGTACGCCGGGGCACCACAGGCACAGCCGGGTATATTTGGGAAAAAGGGCTCGGAACGATGATGTATGAAACAGAAATACCGATAATTACATTATGAAACACTGGCAATTACATAGCCATTCATTTGGAAATCTCAGTATTACTGTTTTGTCGGCTGAGATCATTATTATATTCAGAGGCAAAAAAAATACTATTATTAAAAGTATACCGTTCAAAAAAATTAACAGAGTAGCTGTTGTGTGTGGTTCTATTATGATGGGGGTTATCCTGTTTACAGGGTATGCCCGCTCGCATCATGTTTTTAATTCTGAGGCTGCCTGGTATGATGAATTAAAGAAAAAGGCTATTGCAAGCAAGGACTTTGAAGAACCTGAAAAGAAAAAAGCACTCAAGATTATTCACCATACAATAAAATCGGGTGAGACATTAAGCGAGATTGCGCAGATGTATGGAGTATCCATGGACACCATCTGCGGATGTAATAGACTGGAATCGTATGATCTGGTACATGTGGGGCAGGTGTTGAAGATCCCCAATAAAGATGGTCTGCTTGTAAATGTACAGCGTGGTCAAACATTGCCAGCTTTGTCAAAAAAATATAATGTGGCAATCAATAAAATTATTGAAGAAAACAGCATTGTAAATCCTGATTTTATCAATATAGGGCAGTATATCTTCATTCCTGATGCAAAACCACTGGATATTTTTAAAGGATTTTTGTGGCCTGTGCATACAAAGGTTATTACCAGCGGCTATGGGTGGCGTAAGGATCCCTTCTATGGTGGAAGCCAGTTTCATCAGGGAATTGATATACGGGCAAAGTATGAATGGGTGCGTGCAAGCAAATATGGCAGGGTAAGCTTTGCAGGCTGGCTGGGAGGTTATGGCAGGGTGGTAGTGCTTACTCATCCTGGTGGCTATAAAACCTTATACGGGCATCTTTCAAAAATCACTGTCCGTGAAGGGCAGTATGTTAAGCAGGGACAGATTATTGCAAAGAGTGGTAACACTGGCAACTCAACAGGGCCACATCTTCATTTTGAGATCATTAGGAAAGGTCAGCACATTAATCCGTATGCTGAGTTAAAAAAGAAACATTAATACTATAAAACCAAATATATTCACAGACAGGACATAAGTATGGCTAACTGTAATTTTGTATGCGAAATTGGCACTGAAGAAATTCCGGCAGTATATATTCCATCTGCTATTGAACAGGTGGAAAAGATTGTAACTGAAGGTTTACAGGCGTATCGCATTGCATTTGCAAAGTGTATGGTATATGCAACGCCACGCCGTATTGCAATACTGGTTTATGACATGTCCGATAGTCAGTCTGAAGATTATGAGGAGCTCAAGGGGCCTTCGGTCAAAGCGGCCTATGATGACAGGGGTAATCCAACCAGGGCATTAACCGGTTTTCTTGAAGGAAATAAAATTAAATTGCAGGATACATACATTCAGAAAACCAGCAAAGGCGATTATATCTATGCAAAGCGTAAAATTGAAGCACAACCAGTAACAACAATTATCCCTGTCATTGTTGAAAAAATTATTAATGAGCTGAATTTCCCAAAGCGGATGCGATGGAATGTTAAACGTGTATCATTCCCGCGGCCAATTAATTACATATGTGTACTTTTTAATGATGCAGTGGTTCCCCATTCAATTGATGGCATTAATTTTGACAACAAGGTGCGAGGTCATTATATACAGCATAACCGACTGATTCCTATATTAAGATGTGAAGATTATATTTCTACACTGGAACGCAACGGGGTAATAGTAGATCATAATAAGCGAAAGGCTATGATTCATGAACAATTGCAAAATGCATCCAGGGAATTGGGTGGTGTGCTTGTTGAGGATGATGAATTGCTTGCTACTGTTACATTTTTAACAGAAAGGCCGTATGTGGTGGTATGCAGTTTTGATGAGGCATTCTTATCTATACCTGATATAGTCCTGATAACTGAAATGAAGGAGCATCAGAAATATTTTGCTATACGCGATACTAAAGGGAATTTGCTTCCAAAATTTCTGGTGATTTCAAATAATCCGCCAACGGAGCATATCGTAAAGGGAAATCAGCGTGTAATCAGGGCACGGTTTACGGATGCGCGTTTCTTCTTTGAAGAGGACCGCAAAATCCCGCTTGCAGGCAGAGTGGATATGCTTAAAAGCATCCTTTTTCATAAGGATTTGGGTTCCATCTACGATAAAGTTGAAAGGATGCAAAAAATTGCAAAGATTATTTGCAATGAGCTATCGCTTAATACACAAACAATCCGGAAGATTGGGCGTGCTGTCATGCTGTCAAAAAATGACCTTACCACAGCACTGGTGTTTGAGTTTACATCACTGCAGGGGCAAATTGGCAAAATATATGCGCTTCTTGATGGCGAAGATGAGGAAGTGGCACAGGCTATTGATTTTCAGTACAGGCCTCGTTTTCAGGGGGATATGCTTCCAGAAGATATTGTGAGTATTGTTGTATCGCTGGCTGAAAAAATTGATAATATATTTGGTTCGTTTTCCGTTGGGAATATTCCCAAAGGATCTGCTGATCCATATGCACTGCGCAGGCAGGCTGCTGCAATTGTTGATATGCTTGTTGAACAAAAGATTCATCTGGATTTATCAAATGTTAGCAGGGAGGTTGCATCCCAATACAAAAATGGGGATACGCTTGTTGAACCAATACTTGAGTTTATTAATGGCAGGGCCAAGACATTTTTATATGAAAAACAATTTTCATTTGATGAGGTCAATGCTTGTCTGGCTGTTGGCTGTTATGATTACTATGAGCTGTTCCTGAGGGCTCGTAGCATTCACGAATTCCGTAAGGATAAGCGTTTTGGCGATCTTTTGATTGCATTCAAACGCATGAACAATATTGTAAACGCATTTGTTAAAAAGCATCCGGGGTATGCATTTTCATTTAATCCGGATGTGCTGGTTATTGATGAGGAAAAATATTTGTATAGTTTTTTCCACGATAAAGAAAAAAACATAAAAGAATATATTGCAGAAAACAGGTATACGGAGTTGTTTCTTTTGCTTATTGAAGGTAAGGACATTATTGATACATATTTTGAAAAAGTTATGGTTATGGATACTAACACTGCGATTCGTGACAACAGGTTGGGGATGTTGCACTATATTCTGACTCTGTTTACCACACTCATTGATTTTTCTCAGATTCAGGAGTAATGTATGAAAGTATGTGATGGTGTGTATGCATATATATGGCGCGGAGTTTTTGAAAATAACTGCAATACATTTTATTTAGGTGAGCCCTTCAACATGTTCATTGATCCAGGCCTTGCCAAGTATGTTGACATGCGCCTGACTGATATGAAAAAAGATGGAGTTGATACCGACACAATAGCATACGTTGTGGCAACACATTCGCATCCGGACCATTTTGAAGGCTGTCAGCAGTTTATGGGTAAGGGACCCAAAGTGGCAATGCATAAAGAGGAGATCACTTTTTTAAATGAAATTGGTCCACAGTTTTTTGCCATGTTTGGTATGAAATTCCCGCAGTTTACATTTGATATTGAGCTTGAAGAAGGCCCGTGGAAAATTGGGAATGAGGTTTTGCATGTGTATAAAACGCCGGGGCATTCACCAGGTTCAGTTTGTTTGTACTGGGAATCAAAAAAGGTGCTTGTATGCGGTGACCTGATATTCAAGGAAAGTGTAGGCCGAACGGATTTCCCTGGCGGCAACAGTGCGTTGCTGAAAGAAAGTATTGAGCGCATGAAAGGGCTTGATATTGAATACCTGTTGCCCGGACACATGGATATGGTGGTTGGAAAAAGTAATATTAAAAAGAACTTTGAGCTAATAGAAAAATATATATTCCCCATGCTGTAATTACAGGGGTATCATGGCCTTTTTTGACTGACTATTCCAGAATAGCTTAAATGAAAGCCTGGTTGGGGATGCAGGAGCAGCTTTTAGTTCCTTATCCCAGCGATCATGGAGTGCAATGACCTTTTCCACACATTGTTTTGAAAAATCAAAATACTTCTGTTTACTGGTATTCTTCTTTTTATACAGTTCATTTTCTTTTTGAATAAATTCATCTTCAAGTGTATTGATAGTAGGGGCGATAGTTCTCTGGAAATAATCCCATTTGAAAATTGCTTGACGGTGAATTTTTTCATGCATCCACCAGTACACTTCAGGTGAATAGGTACTTGTTCCATTTGCGGGAAAATAATCTATTTCTTTTCCAACAAGATAAAATGGCATGAAGACACTGGTACAGGTTCCTGAGGAGCCGATTGCCCAGAATACGGGAGTGTCTTTGCGCAGATGTGCAACAAATGCAGCAACCGATTGGCTTGGCCGTGTGGGGAGAAGTGACGCATGCATACACACTGTTCCCATATCAGTTTTATCTGGTGAAATATATTCCTGGTCATTCCCGTGATCACGTAAAAATGCAAACATGCTGTGTGGTGTGATGGAACCGTAATGACGCATTGCACAGTGTGTTGTCCGTGATTGCCGTGCTGTACCCCGTGAAAAGTATGTATAAAACCAGTCAGAAAAGCACTCTTTAAAGTTAAAGGTTTTGCCTTTTTTCAGGTATCCTTTTTTGCGGGCATAATCCTCAATATTTTTTGAAGAATAATGGTATTCTTCTTCTATGGTCAGTCCATTGGAAATACTTCGTATCCCATCTACTTTTACTGCAACCCACTGTTTGTTGGCGGTTTCAAGGACATAAGCTTCGCTTGGATCAGCAAATATAAACGAATTATGATAATACAGCCTGTGTTCCATGCCTGCATTGCCACCCTGGCCATACTGTTCTATAAGTTCAGTGGATAGCATGAGTGCATCATAAGCAGTTTTACAGCGTTCTAAAGCAAGTCGCATAATATCCATACCTAAAAGTCCCGTTTTTTCATAGGGCTCTCTGGTAAATACCGCCTCATTGCCAATAGCAAGGCCATATTCATTTGCCCCCATTTCACAACCCCACATCCAGAAAGGGTTTGAGATTAATATTTCATGTGTGGTTTTTACCTGCGGTAGAGACATGTAGGTGCATTGGACAGCTTTTTTGCTGCCCCAGTTTCGCCTGGCAATATATTTTAATAATTGTGCTTCATTAGCTTCCCTGTCACTGTTTTTGGCTAAGATTACACTCCCGTCTGCAGTGGCTTTGCTGGCTGCAACAATTGTATCACACATAACAACCCCCTTTCATTTCTGGTATGAGTATATGTTTTGTTGCTCACAGTATTACATTACATCTCATAGTATATAGTGTATATACATAAAAGTCAAAAGAATTTTTATGTTACCACTATACCACACCGCGTTACGCAATGTGGTATAGTATACAATCATTTATTATTTGAACCATTTAATCCATCTAATTGGGGTATTTCTTCATCTGCCATTGGGGCTTCAAGCAGATGTTCAGGTAAAAACCATGTATTGGCAATAAGAGTTGGAACGACCGCACTGGCAATAACAGCAGCAATTAAAAAAGAATACTGGTTTTGGTCAATAATGTTGTGAGTTAGACCAAACAATGCTGAGATTGATCCAAATGTCAGCCCGGTTGACATAAGAAGTGTATAGTACCATCGCTCTTTAGTGCTTTCTTTGAATATGCCAATTACAGGGTATAACCCAAAGATTTTAGTGATAACTTTACCGACAAAAAGTATTATAAACGGTAAGGGTGTAAGAAATATTACAGAAAGGTTCACTAAAAATCCTGCACGCAAGAAGTATATTGGTGTTAAAAATCCAATGGTTAATGTCCTTAAACGGCGTATAAAAAATTCATCCCTGGCAACACTGGAAGCAAGCACCATCCCCAGTATATATGCAGGCAGCACTGCCTCACTGCCCGACCACAACGCTAAGGCACCCAGTGCAAACAGCACAAACAGTATCCACTTGGTTCTGATTGCTGCGGTACGATGGCCGTAGACTTTTGTAAGCCGTGCAGTTATTGCAGGCATAATAATAAAGGTAACTATCGCCACAAATATAAAAATTATTGTTTTGTAGGTAAATGGGGCAAATATGATTCCAAGCGCAATGACTGTTCCCAGATCATTTATAAAACATGCTCCCAGTATTCCTTTGCCATATTTTGTTTTATTAAATCCATATTCAATCATGACTGCATACACAACAGCCATGGATGTTGTGGACAGCGCTACACCGGCAAGTAAACTGGATTGGAAACTCCAGCCTAACAGGTAGTATGCAATTAAGACACATCCGGCAAAGGGTGAAAGAAAACCAATCAAACCAACCAGAGTTACTTCTTTAAATGTATTCCTTATGGTATGATAATCAAGTTCAGCACCGGCTAAAAAGGTAAGTACTACCGATCCGGTACCGGCCATAAATTTTATCCAGTCAGAATTAGCCTGCATAAAATCAGGATTAAAATATTTAACAAAGATAAAACCTGCTATTGCCCCAACAGTAATTTCCATAAGGGCCATTGATATTTTAAGCCTGTTTGCAAGAATTGTGGAAACAACTGCTAAACCAAGCCACACCGACGCTACTATAAATATGGTCAGCATAAAACCTCCATAAAGTATTGTTAAAAATTTTGGCGCAGGTAAAAAATAAAAAACCTACTGCCGTGCAGTAGGAGCCATCAGCCGGAAGGCGTTTAATAGGGGGACCCCATCCCCTGTAATATAATTACATCATGGTGGGGGAATACTATAAAAAAAGAGTAGCACGTTTGTCAACAGATTAAGAAAATATTTTTCATGTAGCTGTATTTTTTTCAGGTATAAAAAAATATATGAGCAGCATAAAGCCACAAAAAGCAAGACAATACCCTGCCCATACTGAAGCTTCAGGGAATACGGAAGTGATAAAAAAATAATCCTGATCTTTAGAAAGTACTAAGTGAAAGAACAATTGCAACCAGTAGTATAAAGAGTAATAGTATTTTAATTTTATAAGAGCGATAGTTCATGGTACTGTATTCCTTTCTTAAAAATTATATTTTGTTTGAACTATGGATTGCAGCATATCTATCTGCGACAGGATTTTTGTGAGGATCTTTGTCAACATTTCAGTGTTTTCGTATATTGCATTTGTAATGGTAACAAGCTGCTGTATTGTTGAGCTAATTTCTCCAATCGTTACTTTTTCTTCCTGTGTGGCGCTGGCAATCTGAGAGGATCCCTGCAATACAAGTGCCACATTTTCTTCGATGTTTTTTGTTAATTGCTCCTGTGATATGCAAAAATCAAGGATTGTGTCTATTGCATGATTAACCATATACACAGAGCGTTCAACATCTTCATTTGAGTACACAACTGTACCCATAAGGATTGTCTGATTTTCAATATCAGAAACTATGTCTGATAAAATTGACTGGATATTTTTTGATTGTTCTAAGGATCTGTCTGCTAATTTCCCAATTTCATCAGCTACAACAGCAAAACCGCGCCCATATTCACCTGCCCGTGCAGCTTCAATTGAAGCGTTGAGTGATAACAGATTGGTCTTTTCAGCTATATCATTAATTGTTTCTGTTATTGTTAATATGGTGTCCGAATAGTTTTTTATTTTCTCTATGCCTTTAAGTGCTTCAGAAAGATGCTCTTTTGTTACAGCTGTTTGCCCCTGACTTTTATAGCTCAGCTTGACTGCTGTCTTGGCTGCATCGGTACTATGGCCAATACCTTTAATTAATTCCATTAACAGGTTTTTGTTTTTATTAAGAATTGTATCCTGATGCAGGGAATTAGAAGCAATGATATCCACTGTGGATGAAAATTCTTCTAAGGCTGCTGATGTCTGTTCAATACTTGTGGTTTGTTCATGCATGTATTGTGCAAAATGCCAGCAGAACTTTCAACTTCCTTTGCAACATTCTGTAATTCCCCGATTGACTGATTGATTTTTTGTACTATCTGCATCAGATCAGTGCATAGTATATTTTATCCTGTGTATTGAAGTCCATAATCCAGTAATGCGGCAGGTAAAAATGCATTGCGCTTATACACCACAGGAGGGAAACAATTGCAAAATATAATGTAAGGACATCTTTGTTTTTAAGATAAAAGTACAGTGCAATAATACCAGACAGGAATGTAAGAAAGCTGGTTGCAAGTGGTATATATTCTGCAAGTAATGAACGATAAAAATTTATTACTTTGGCATTAGTAAGTGTAGTAATTAAAGGAACACCATTATATTCAGCGTTCTGATTACTGAACACTCGTATGGCAATTACATTTGGTCTATCATACTTAATGATATGTGATGGAATGATGTAATATCTAAAAACGTTCCATTCAGAATGAAAGTCCGGATACTCCCTGCCAGCTGATCCAATACGGTAGCCATTGAAGTATGTCTGCTCAACATCCCATATTTTGCCCAGCACAAAAGCCACATCAGTGTTTTTAAATGATTGTGGTATGGTTATTGTTTTTCTTAGCCATAGATATTGTTTTGTTTTTTTTGGCGATAGTTTCCCTGGAAGGTTAATTGGTTGCAGTACAGATTCATTACATTCAGGTTCTGCAATGGAGAAATTGTCACCAAAATATAATTTCCAGTCAGAATGCAAATCTATAACAGGATCGCCTGTGTCGCAACCAGGAATCAGCAAGCATAAAATGAGAATTGATAGCATCTGTCCTAAGCCGGGAACCTTCATTGTATTCCTGAAATAAATCGTTTTGATTTTAATTTTATATATCAAAACCAAATAAATATGTCAACAATTTAAATGGCGTTGTAACTTTTGTTTAATATATTCTTGGGGAATTATTCCGGATTTCTTGTTTTCAAACTCAAATATACGGCAGGTAAAGTGGACAGAATCAGGTATTGAATCTGTGTAAATATCAATACCGTTTACCAGGATGGAAGGGGAACCCTGAAAATTATATTGGGAAGCTGATACAATGTCTACATTTATTACCTGAAGTAAATCAAAAGATAAGTTTAATTCAGACATTGCCTGCTTCAGATTTTCCAATGTGGCAATGGCATTGGGACAACCTTCAAAATAAAGAAATTGTATAGACTGTTGCATTAATAAATCCAATACTATGTACTTACATTAATAAAAAACATGGGAAAAATTATTCAATTATTATTTATAATTTTTCGATTTGCATAAATAACTAATGGAATAACACAGCCACTTTATAGTATATAAATTTTTAATTTATCACTACTATCGGGCATAAGAAACAGTATAAAGCAAAAGAGGTGATAGATTATCCACCACAAATTATCTTTATTTAAAACTACAACCAGGCAATTTAGCTCTGACACTTAAAAGAGGTAATATATTAACCT
>DYLU01000031.1:20567-35086 GCA_020721905.1 Leptospira biflexa
AAACTACAACCAGGCAATTTAGCTCTGACACTTAAAAGAGGTAATATATTAACCTATACATAATATCTTTATTTAAAATACCACCAGGCAATCCTGCCCTGCTGCTAAAACAAGGGGGTGAGGCACTCACCCCCTTATATATTACCTTTTATTCATCTCTACCGCCAAGCAATCCTGCCCTGATAAGAAAATACAACAGTGTCATTATTGCTGATGCTGCAGCAGCCACATACGTCATTGCAGCTGCGGAAAGCACTTTGCTAACACCTGCAAGCTCACCCGAACTCACAATGCCATAGCTTTGCAGTATTTCCTTTGCACGTGATGAAGCATTAAATTCTACCGGTAGGGTGATAAGCTGAAAGAATACTACCAGGCTGAAAAGTAAAATTCCAAATTTTACAAGCCCAAGTGAACCAATAATAAAACCTGCAAAGATAACTATCCATGAAAGGTTTGAACCAATGGATGCAGTTGGTGCAATTGCATTGCGTAATATCAATGGCTGGTAATGTCTGGCGTGTTGTATTGCGTGTCCTGTTTCGTGTGCTGCTACACCAATTGCAGCAAGTGAATTGCTCCTATAAACTTCTGGTGAAAGCCTGACTACTTTCTTTATAGGGTCATAATGGTCTGACAGAAAACCTGTGGTTTCTTCAACGGGGATATTGGATAAACCGTTTCGCTGCAAAATTATACGTGCCACATCAGCCCCGGTATGCCCGGAACGTGATGAAATCCGGGAATATTTGTTAAAAGCACTTTTTACCCTCAACGAAGCCCAAAGCGAAATTAGAAGAACTGGAGCCATCATCATCCAGTATAGTGGGTCAATCCCGAAAAGCATCTGTTACCTCCTGAAAAATTTTCAATGTATTTGTTCTTTCACTATTTACCTGAATCTATAGTTTCAGGTATATGCATGTAGTGTATAATATACAAAATTTATTGGCATTTGCAAAGTATTTTTGTATCAATACTTTGAGTTTTGTTACAAAATTATTGCATTCAAACACTCAGCAATGTTTTATATTTGACAGTTACTGTAAAAAGTATATATTGTAATACATCACTTCATATATGGTAATGTATTAAGTGCTACTGTACTAAAGCATAGCATTGTCGTACTGTACGGAAGGTATATACTGTCTATTTTGTATGGGGAAAGTTTTATTATAACAATACTATCGTTGATTCAAAGGAACTATCGCCATGAAAAAATTCTTGCCGCTTCTCGTGATTATTGCGATGTCATGCAGTTCAGTACCAGATGCAAAGACTGATACTATAAGCAGGCCAGCATATAAAGAAACATCGTTTGAACTGTACAGCAAGGCATTACTATTAAAAAATGAAAAGCATTATCCTGAGGCCATTAAACTCTTTGAAGAGGCAAGCAAAGAAGGTAATCAGTTAGATGCGATTTACTATCAGATTGCAGAATGTTATTTTTATCAGTATAATTATGCTAAAGCGATAGAATTTGCCAATAAATCGATTGCAGCAAATGAAAACTGGGACAAGCCATATGTGTTGCAATATTCTGTATATATGAACCTGAACCAGGTTGATAAGGGCGTTCTGGTACTGGAGAAGCTGTTACAGAAAAGGCCTGAACTGTACCGTGTACGTTTTAATGCAGCAACGGTCTATTATTCACAATTAAAACAGAATATCAGAGCACGGTATCATTTTTTAAAAGTTATAGAACAGAGCGAATTTGAATCAATTGAATCGTACTATAAAGAACAATCATATTATTATTTAGGGCACATATACTATAGCTTTGGCGAATTTAAAAAAGCGTATCACTATTTTTTAAAAGCGTACAACGAAAACCCTGAAAATTATTCCATGGTATATATACTTGGGCTTCTGAATCTGGAAAAAGGTGATATAAAACAGGCAACAAGCTATATCATGCAGTATCTTGACCGATATCCCAACGACCTCAAAGCAATATTGCATGCAGGCAGAATATACTATATTTATGAAGATATGAAAGCATTGTCTGTTTTACGTAAAGCTATTAATCACCGAAGTTCGGAAGGATTGCTGGCACGAATGATGTATAATGAACTGTTGCACAATGATGATGCAGCCCGGGAGCTGGCACAAAAGCTGAATAAAATGAACGCGTCCCTTGATATGCCCTATATTGCACTGGCTCGCATTGCAATGAGAAAAAATGATACCGCTGCTGCTGCAGCAAACTTTTACACAGCAGGTGTTATGCTGTATCAGAAACAAGATTATGAAGCAGCGGTAATAATGTTTACTCTGGCTTTAACTAATGACCCGTCAATCCATAAGGCATATCTGTATTTAGGACAACTATATGAAGATACCAATCAACTGAACAGAGCTATCTATTACTATAGCATTGCATATTACATGAAAAAAGAAAATGACGTTTTGCTGAGAATTGGCTATCTGTACGCGCTTTTAAAGGATTATACAAAGGCATTTGAATACATGAATACAGCCCAAAACCGGGATAAAGAAAATCCTGATGCGTATTTTTTTAAAGCTCTGGTGTATCTGCAAAAACAGGATTATACTGATGCAGAAGATATGCTCCGAAAGGCAGTTGAAATAAAAAAGTCAGAAACCTATTATTTTTACTTAGCATCCACTCTTGATAAGCAGAAACGGGTACAGGATACTATCGCCATATTACAGGAAGCCTGTAACAATGAACAAAAAAGCGCAAGAATATGCAATTATTTAGGATATTTATATGCTGACAGCAACATTCGTTTAGATGAATCATTGACACTCATCAACACGGCCCTGGAAAGTGAACCAACAAATGGGGCATATTTAGATTCATTGGGATGGGTATATTATAAAATGGGAAAATATCATGATGCATTGCCTTTGCTGTTAGAAGCAGCACAGGAATTAGAGCTTGAAGGATATCCAGATGCTGTTGTATATGAACACATTGGCGATGCGTATAATGCCCTGCAATTGCAGGATAAAGCACTGGAATACTGGAACAAAGCATATAAACTTGATCCAAAACTTCAGGTGCAAAAAAAGATTAATACTCAAAAAGGAAAGTAATTGTATTATGATTGGAATACGTAAAAACATGTTTCGCATTGCTGCAATACTTACGCTGGCTTTTTTTTATGGGTGTACGTCTGCACCAGTAAAAGAAACAGAAAAAAAGGAAACAAGCGCAATACCGCTCCTTGAAGAAATAATAAAATTAAATGCAACATTGCCGCATACAGTGACTGCGTCGTTGCGAATTGAAAATATATCTAAGGAAGGTTTTAAGTCTTCGGCAAAACTGCTGTATAATGTGGATGCAAGGAAAGCAAGAATGTCAATTGTTGATTCAGTGTTCGGAACTCAGCTGAGTGTGGTGGTTCGGGACAATGATACCCTTTATATTTATCAGCCAATTACAAATAATCTTCTTGTATTTGATTACAATAAATTCCCTGTATATTCTTTCCTTCCATTTAATATTGATGTTGAATTAATAGACAATTTATTGATTGGCAAAATCCCGCTTTTAAAAAATTATTTTAGTGCAAAAGCGCTTGAGGATGGTAGCGAGCAATTTATATTACTGGAAAATGACACAATGCACCAGACTATATCTCTTAAAGACACTGTCCCCAGTAAAATTTTATTTGTGTTAAAGAACACTAACACCCGATACGAGATATATTTTTTAAAACCCAGGATAGACAATAACATGTTTACCTGTAAGGCATTACGATTTGTTGATGTTAACGGCAAAACAGCTTTTGAGGTAACCATGCAGCAGTATGCTGTAAACGAAGCTGTGCCTGATACTGTGGCTGAGCTGAAGCTACCTAAAAATACAAAGATAACAGATTACCGATAATAGCGGGAAATAACCTTTTGATAAATAGCTGACATCTCTAAGGCAGCATTGTCCCAGTTAAAGTGTGTTTGTACACGTTCAATTCCTTTATGCGATAGCTCCTGCTGAAGCTTTTTGTTTTGTAAAAGGGTATCGATGGCATTGGCCAGTGCTGCCTCATCCCGTGAAGGTATAACAATCCCTGCATTACCAACCACCTCCCGAAGTGCACCACCGTCGCTGGCAATAACAGGCGTGCCGCATGCCATAGCCTCGGCTGCTGGAAATCCAAATCCTTCATACACCGAAGGAACAATGGCTATAGCGGCTTCATTATAGTGATGTACCAGTGCATCAGCTGATGCGGCACCAACAAATTCTGTTTTATTGCGTACTCCCAACTTATCGACCAGCAATTGTGTTATACGTCGGTGTGGTGCACCACCATCAATAACTGTTAGTTTAGCATCACTTTGTATCAGTGTCAAAGCCTTAAGCAGATACACAAATCCTTTCTTGCCGTCTTCAACATTGCCCACAAACAAAAGCTTATTGTGTTTTTTCTTTATATATGGCAATTTCCTGAAAACTGAAGTATCAAGACCATTATATACCACTGATTGTTTGTGTGGCGGAACGCCAAAATCTTTTGTTATCCTTTGTCTGGAATCCTCTGAAACAGTGATGATATGGTCAAGGCGTTTTGACACAATTTGCTGCATGAGTATAGGGTAAAACATAACTCCTTTCATTCTATTTTTAAATGAAGAAGCACGTTCAAGGACATTTTCTAAGTCAATGGTTAATGGATGATGGATAGTGGCTATTACAGGAATACCCAGTGCTTTCATAAAGAGCAGTCCATAACCAACACACTGGTTATCATGGATAATATCAAAGTGGAGCTTTTCATGGAGCTTTCGCACCATAAAAAATGCGCGGTAACTGAAGCCGCTTATTTCAGGAAAGGCCCCAAGCCGTGAATGGATATATTCATAGGCATTAATAGGATGAAAAATATCAAATGGTTTATCATACGCAATACATTTAAACCCTTTTTTAATATAATACTGTTTATTTTCAATGTAGTGGATGGTAACATGTTTCATGTGGTGAGGGTAGGGAGGTCCAACGATAGCATGCACTTCGTGGCCATGCCGTGCAAGAGCTTCTGCAACATATTTAAGATAAATACCCTGACCGCCACAAAAAGGGTTGGCACGGTAGCACAAAAGGCATATCCTCATAGACGGGGAGCTCCAACTTTATTATACAACGAACTGTGCGTAATCACTTTGTCAGGATCAATTTCCTTTACTATGCGTGCAGGATTGCCTGCAACAACCACATTGGAAGGTACATCTTTGGTTACCACTGCACCTGCTCCAACTACTGAATTTTGGCCAATATGCACCCCCTTGCAGATAATGGCTGAATCGCCAATCCATACCCCTTTTTCAAGGATAATTGGCGCAGTCTTGCCAACAGGGTTGGTGCGGTCATGTATATCGTGCCAGTCAGCATCGGTAAGGTAGCAAAAGTTAGCTAACATGCAGTCATCGCCAATGATGATATGTGATGCACTGCTTATGCGCACACCATTCATCACCAGCACGTTATTCCCTATATCAATGCGCCCTTCATGGCCTGCTAATTTTACAGTAGTAAGTGCGGTTTTACTGCCGTTTGCAGCTAAAAAAACCACATTTTTACCAAGATGTATATTGGGTCCGTAAATATCAATGTTCCACAATCCCCAGACAATGGGGTTACCTGCAATGGATGCAAACTTTTTTTTATACGATAGTTCCCAGTATAAGCGGGTTTTTACATTAAACAGTAAGCGTTTAAATGTTGATACTTTGAGATAGTTATCCATAAAACACCCTTGCTGTGTTGATAAAAGGCACACTATTCAAATTTGATCTATCGTCAAGATATTTTTAAGGCTCTGAACCCAGTATATGGTAGTATATGTTATTTAAAAAAATACATGTATGGGGTTTTCATACATGTATTGAAAATGTCTTTCCAGGATAATCCTACAGTTTTGTGCTTACCCCAAAATCAGCCCACAGATGATTTTTTAATTCACTGCTTTTGCCATTGCCATCACTATCGTACAAAATATAAAAATCTTTTAAAAGTGTCCGTGCATAATTAAATGCAGAAAAGAATGTTACACTTCCATATAAATATGACGTTGATAGTGTTATCCCTGCATCACTGAAGCCTTTTCGGTCAAGATATGCGTTATTATAATATGCCGCCCATACACCGGTTTTGCATGTAAAATTATCTGCATTTGCTAAATCCTTAAAAAGCGAAAGTTTTGCATAAATGTCCTGGTTGACAGGTGTTTTATCAGCTGTTTCTTCAACATAGTAATCATAGTAAACTTCTATAGCAGGCACAATAAATGCAGTGTAGCTTGCTATACCATATGCTTCAACAAATGAAGGGTCAACGGCAGCACCTGAACTGTCATAGAAGGGGTAGTGTGTGTATTTTATACCAATGGTACTATTCAGTGAGTCTTTGCTATAGGCATATTCAATACCGTAGTCAAATTCATGGTAGGATTTTGCAAGCTGCCTGTCTCCTTTTTCAGTTGCCATTACATAATCCTGATTAATACCGGCAGTAACGTAGGCAGTGATGCCGCTAACTTCAATGCCAATCTTTGGCCATAATACACCAGCACCCTTGCCATTTAATTCAATACCTCTCCACCAGTAGATAGAATCATAGGTAAGACCGACAGGGATATAAAAGTTTTTTTCGTCAGAGTAACTTTTAGCTGTAACAAAAAAGAAGCTTGTTACACCAAACATAAAGACAATGAACATTTTTTTAATTGTACTCATAATAACTCCTTTTAAAAAACTCCTCTTAAAATTATTAAATTTATACAACGCACATACATGTGCGTTTTTTTTATTTTTAAACAGAAATTATGTCAATGATTGGATGTTTTGACAAAGTCCTGTGTAGGGATATTTAACATAGCAGAAATATACTCGTAATCTTTATGTAATAAAGCCTGTAAAATGATGTAATAGTGTGGGGGTACTGCAAGCAGGTGCAATGCAAACTTCTATTTAACAAGCCATGATAGCATATAATCTCTGTTTACTATCATGGCATAAAATCAGAAATTACATTTTAAAAAAATTTGTTTAAACAATGATTGCCAGAGTTATTTATTGTGCTATATCATTTAAAAATGCAGTAATGGCTTTTTCTGCTTTGCCCCAATCAGACTTCACATATTTTGAAAGCAGAACATGATCACCGTTTTCTGTAGCCACTTTTCGGCTTAAAGGATTGGGCGTGCTATTATTAAATTTATTATATGCATCAAGCATTGTGTCAACTTTTGCCGAACCATCCTGATGCTGTTCGTCTTTATAATAATAGAGAAGCAATACGGGGCAGCTGACTTTTGAATATATATCATCATGAGCAGCTACATCTGCTATGTCAAGCAGTGAATGTAATGAAGCCCAGTAATTTTTTGCATACCAGTACATGGTCCAGTTATCATTGGGATCATCATAAGGGTCATGGCGCTCACGGTAAGTGGTAAATAGTAACACGGTTTTGAAAAAAGGTCTGAAAAATAAGGCATTCCCTACAGGATTTGCAAATCGGTAGAATGGCGAAACCAGTATAACTGCATCGGGAATATCGGGATGCTCTGCTGCAATATAGGTTGCAATAGTTCCGCCCATGCTTGTTCCAATGATCACTAATTTTTCGCCAAGCATTTTGGACATATACGCTGCTTCAATAGCGGTATCTAAAAGCTGGTAATATTCCGTATTTTTGTGATCATCCATATTCGTTCCATGGCCGGGTAATCTGAGGTAATACGTATTGTATTTTAATTTTTTAGCGATAGTATCTATGACAAATTCACCCTCACCGCGCGAAGCGCCGTAACCGTGAATATAGAGCATTGCTATTTTTGTTTTGTCTGCAAATTTCAGAAGCTTTTCTTCATTGTGAGGTCTTGTACCTTTTGCTTTGCTTTCTTGAAGCTTTAACTGGTAATATTCGTCAAATGTTGCAGGTAATTTTTTTTGTGAGTATGTGTAGGTAATATGTGACTGATACAAATCAACAGCAATAAGCGCAATAATTACAATACCTGTTATGAAAAGTACTTTTTTCATGTTAACCTCCCCTTGAATGATGTCAGCTAAAAAATAAATACATCGATATCGAAATATTATGCTGCACTACCTGATGAAAGTAAAGTATTTTTTTTAAAGCTCATTCAGGAATTTTTGGAAAAGAAAACAAAAATTGTGTAATCTATTTAACTTTATTGTATTGCTAAAAATAACAGACAAATTATATTGCAAAAATATGATATATTTTGCTATACATACAGATGTTGAATCATTGTTTGAACCTGATTAAAGTACTAAAACTTTATAACAACACTTTATTACATGAAAACCAATAATGAAACTATAATCAAAAAGTTTTTTGGTGCTGATGCATTAGCACTGAAATGCGTTAAACAGATTGTATCTGACGCTACTGTTGTCCGTATTGCTACAGCATATTTTGAGCCAACCGGATACTACCTGCTGCAGAAGGTCTTACGCAATAAGGAAGTAAGGCTATTGCTTGGCCGAAATGAAGATTCAGAAGAAAAGATTGAGAACATTGTTGAACAATTCATTGAAGATCTTGCGCGTGCAGATATTGAAGACAAAACAGCATTTATTCAACAATTGCAGAAAGATTTGCAGGAAAAAAAATTCACTATTAATCTTGGTAGGGGTGAAACGCCGGCATATACAACGCTTCAGCCACGGTATCTCTTCCAGCATGCTAAGCTGTATATGGCTGATAATAATAGGATCCTTGTTACGTCAGCAAATTGTACCTATCATGGTCTTGTGCAAAGCCGCGAGGCTGGTCTGGTAACAGAAGATCCTGATGATATACAGTATTTTGTATCAAAATTTGATGAATACTTTGAACAGGCAGTCCCTATAGCTGAAGAGTTATTGCAAAGACTTGAGGAATGGTTGGCACTTTATCCACCATTTTACATTTATATCCGTTCGCTACTGTTACTGTATGATTTATCTGAAGAAGATGTTGCAGGTAAACTCCCACCATTAACCAGTTATCAAAAACCAATAGTATCGCGGCTGGTACGGACTATTGACGAACACAACGGAGCAATGCTTATTGCCTCTACAGGTCTGGGGAAAACAGTTATGGCAGCACATATTGCTGCATATTTACGTATGAATGGGAAAGTTACCGTTGCGCTGGTTTTGTGCCCTGCAGGATTAAAAAAATATGTGGCATCGCATTTTACGGGCAGCACATATTTCAAGTGAAGAGTTTTCATACTATATCCTGTCTGTTGATGATATTAAAAAATCTATGGATGTTGCGCATCTTTTAAGCGAACTATCTCACGTTGATGAACAAACACTTGTCATATTAGATGAAAGCCATCACATGCGAAACATTGGCTCGCAAACGAATACCCGACTATCGCATATCAGAATACGTGAGGCTGTCAATCAAAAGAATGCAAAGATTCTTCTTATGACCGCAACTCCCTATAGTACCGGATTGGACGATATTAATGCCCAGCTCATACTGCTTCCTCCCCGTAATGATATTTCACTCTATCCTCAAGCTGGCAGGCAAATTTGCTGGGAGGTCCACTCAGCACAGGAACTATCAGAGCTTCCACCTGTGGTTGTGCTTACATCACCAACTGTTGTCAAATACTATAGTCATATTGATGAAGATGGGAACAGATATGTTCTGTTTTTAAACAACGAAAAGCGATATTTTCCTCAAAAACTTCATTTTCAGAATATTGAATATTCCAATCAATGTGATGAGATACTCCATGAATTACTACAAAGCAATCTACTTTATAGGAAAAATAGTGAAGATGAATCTCTGCTATTTAACAGTAATAACGGTATTAGAGATCCATTATGGGAAGCGCAGGTTGTTCATCAGGGCTGTTCATCAGTAAAGCAGATGGATGAACTTCTGGATAAACTGTCATACGAAGGCGGCTTTGAGCGAATGCGATTCCAGAACCAGCACGAGCTAACAGGATTTTGCATTGAAAAGAGAAAACTGCTAAAAACGATAATGATCAGCAATGATGAAAAGATTCAAAAGCTTACAGGTATTATTGAGCAATTTAAGCATGAAAAGATTGTCATATTTTGCCATTATCGTGAAACAGCCCGGTATGTGAAAGAATCATTGCAGCAATGTTTCCCTGAAATCAGCATTGATAGTACTGTTGATGTTGATGCAGGCAGGGTTGAAGCAATAGTGCAGCGTTTTGCACCACAGGCCAATAAGATTGAATACATGAACGATGTAGAATACAACACGATGCATGAAATACAAATACTTATTGCAACCGGTGCAATGTCGGAAGGATTTAATTTTCAGGATGCAAGGATACTTATCAACTTTGATATGCCATGGACAGTGCTAACTCTTGCACAACGTATGGGGCGTATCTTACGTCCCTGGCCGCAACCCAGGAATGTTTACATATACAATTTTATTCCTTCAACAATGGAAGATGACATCATATATCATGCATCACGCTGGAAGGGCAGACTATTAACCCGTAATGAAGAGATACGCTCTTTTGCTGAAATTCCGGTTTTGGTAGAAAAGGGATCAGAATTTGAGATGATACACCTTGCCCGGTCCATTGCCCTGTTTGGCGATCACGACCTGGACTTAGATGATGTTCTGGAATTTATTGAAACTGCTGATGGTTTGCATACATCAGGATTCATTGATGATATGGCAAAAGTAGATGATGCATTAAAACGATTGGTACTGTCATTACCAATGGGTGTGCGGAGTGTAAAATCCTCTTGCTTAAAACTTGAAAAGGTGCTGTACATCCTTTTTAAATGCAAAAACCGGTTTTATCCCGTTCTTTTTGATTTCCGGAGCAAAATTATGTACGATAGCGACCGTATGGATGACATTATGCAGATTATTCGATCAGCACTGGAAGAAAAAGTGAACGCACCTTTACCTGATGATATTGATGAATGGATTATACGTGCAAAACATGAATGGATTATTGTACATCAGTTTCATACCGAAGAAGTAATGATTGATTGTGCAATGGTGATACTTTCTTAAAACACCACTGCTGTTTTAATGGCCTTATACAATCCCTTGCTTTGGTTTACCTCAATCATTTCTTTATACTGTTCAATACTGAATGTGTGTGTAACCATCGTTTCTATGTCGGGCATCTTTTTCATTAATTCCAATGATTTTTCAAATATGTGTTTTGTTTTGCTGCCTTCCCTGATAAAACCATAACCATAAACACTTTTGATAGTTAACAGCTTAAGCCATAGTGGTGTTGGATCATATGAAAGCTTGTTTGTTATACCTACAAGGCTAATCTGTCCGCCAGCTCGTGCAATATTAATTGCAAGTGAAAATGTTTTTGTTGAACCAACCGTATCAAATACCCTGTCAAATCCACCCTGCATAATTTTTGGTCCAAACATGGGAGTATATACTTTGCCATCTGTGTAGAGAGCTGCATGCTTTAACAAATCACCCTGTAAAACATCATCAGCTCCGTAGCTTAGTGCTTTTTGCCTGTGAAATTTGGATGGTTCAATTACCGCTACTTTTGCCTTGCAATTTAACGCACGCAGTGCACGAATGAGCATAAGCCCAATGACACCGCAACCAATAATGCAAATCGTGTCGGAATTGTGTGGCATGTTATCGTAGATTGCCTGTAATGCTACACTGAATGGTTCTACTAACACTGCCATCTTATCGCTTATAGTATCGGGAATTGCAAAAAGCTGTGCACTGTGTGCCGGCAGATATTCGGCAAAGCCACCATTGATATCCTTGCAGATACCGGTAAACATACCTGGTGCAATGGTACCATTGGCAAAATTTTCACAGTTAGCAGGGCGTCCTTTTTGACATGAGGGACATAGCGGTAATTGTCGCACAGCACATGAAAGCATAGGGTTTATAACAACGCGCTGTCCTTTTTTAAAGCCGGTGTTGCCCGGTTCTTCAATGGTGCCGCACACTTCATGTCCAATAATACAGGGAAACGATGTAAACGGAGAAGCCATGGGCGAATCATGCAACAGTATAAGATTAAAATCACTTCCACAAAACCCGCAATACCGTGTTTTTACGATTGCCCAGTTGTTATTAATAGGTTCTGGCGCTGGTATTTCAACCAATTTAAGAGTACCAATAGGACTTTTGTAAAATACTCTCTCAGAAAATACCCCTATGCTTTTAAGCGCTATCCACTGTGGAACGGTTACATTGAATTGCAATGCTTTCATGGTTGCCTTTTATTAATCAAATTTCAATGACTGATAAAATAGCGGTGTTGCCGGGCTTGTTACTGCTGGATCAGTAAGCACATTAATACATGCAGGTTTGCCGCTTTCCTTTGCACGGATAAGCGCAGGTGCTATTGCCTCATCCTTTTCAACAAATTCACCGTATCCACCCATGCCTTCAACAACCTTTTCATAATGTCGGATGCCAAGCTCAGCACAGGTCACTCGTTCTTTCCCAATTGAAAGTTCCTGACTGTGTTTGATCATACCCCACGCACAGTCGTTGTTCACAATGCATACAAACGGGATATTGTGGCGCACTGCAGTATCAAATTCAAATCCGTTAAATCCAAACGAACCGTCGCCGGATAATACCACCACCTGCTTATCTGGATGAATGAGCTTTGCTGCAATAGCAAATGGGATGCCTGCCCCCAAACAACCCAAAAGGCCGGCCGATTGCGACAGCACGCCAGCTTTGTGCCTGGATTGAAAACCCACAAGACCAAAGTATGTAGTATCACCGCCATCAACAACGTACAGGGCATCGGTGCCAAAGACTTCCTGAGCCTTTGCAACCAGCCGTACGGGGTGGATGGGGTCAGTAGGATTCTGGCGCAGTTTAATTTCGCTGTCAATGAAAGCATAACCTGCCTGCGTCAGCATATCTAACCACTGCTGGTGATTGGCCTGTTCAACCAATGGCAACAATGCTTTCAATGCTGCACCGGCGTCACCCAGAAGACCAGCATCAGCAATACGGTTGCGGTTGATTTCGGTGGGTTCAATGTCAATGCGCACAATCTTTGCAGTGGGTGGAATACTATCGCCTGACTGAAAAAGCCAGTTAAAACGAATGCCTGCTGCAACAATGACATCAGCCTGTGACATTGTCATCATAAGGCCAACATTGCCAATATTCCAGATTGACAGCGGATGATTGTCAGGCAAAATGCCGCGACCATTATTCAGCAGTATAAACGGTATGCCGGTTTTTTCAATAAAAGCCTGCAATTCCAGAGTACAGTTGCTGTAACCAATACCTGATCCGCCAATAAAGAGTGGCTTTTTAGCGCTGTTTATAATTTCAGCTGCTTTATACAGGCTGAATGAATCGGGCACTGCTTTGAATGCATCAACGCCGGGACTAAAATCAAAGTCATCGACGGATTTCCCAAGTACATCCGGGGGCAGTTCTAAAAACACTGGCCCGGGCCTTCCGCACGTAGCATTCCTGAATGCAATATCCAGATATTCAGGAATGCGCTTTGTATCGTAGCAGGTGGCACACCATTTCACCAATGGCTTTATCACATCAACCTGATTCATTTCCTGCAATGCACCTTTGTGGTCATCACGGAGCGGATGGCGACCGCATAACACCACAACCGGTGCATTGTCTAAATACGCATTTGCAATACCGGTGATGCCGTTGGTAAAACCAGGACCAGCTGTTAAAAAACACACGCCGGGTGTTCCGGTATACACAGCAGTGGCATGAGCCATCATTACCGCAGCCTGTTCATGCCGCACATCAATTAATCGTATGCCATATTGCTGCAATCCGTCTAACAGTGCCTCAATATGTCCGCCTGATATGCCATAGGCAAACTGTATACCTCGCTTAGCTAAATATTTGCCAATTAAGTGCCCACCGTTTATTGACATAATTCCTCCTGTTCATTTTTTGTTTTTTTTCATGGCGATAGTTACTGCGTCATTGAACCACTGAATGAAAAATGCCATCCCCTCAACATACAGGTTGCCTGTTGCTGCCGCATAAAACGATGCTTCCTGCGTGCCTTCTTTCAATACGTTAAAACCGGTTTTAGCATTGGAAAAAACAAGGGCAGCATCGTACTGTTTTAGCGATCGTGTTGAAGAGACAGTGCCATTGTTAAAGATAAATGTTCGTCCTTTGTTATTTTTTGTTTTGATTGCTATTTTGACACTGACAGTGCCAATAAAGCGCCTGAAGTCTTCATTGCACTTAGATGCAATGTGTAACATTAATGCCAATGCTTTTAACAGAAATGCGAACCTCATAGTTAAATCCTTTTTTGTTTTAAAAAAGTCTATTTTATGAAAAAATATAACAGCTATTAGTAATTTGTAAATTATTTTTTTGTTTGTAAATTTAAAAAAATTAATAGATAACAGTTGAATGTATTATAATTTTTTTACATTTTACATCTATTGAATTATGCAAAAAAATAATAATTGCAAATGATTGCTTATAGTAATAGTATACACAAAACATCTTTGGGAGGATAAACATGAATATTGAAACCACCACC
>DYLU01000106.1 GCA_020721905.1 Leptospira biflexa
AGCAAGCGCACGCTCTAAAATCTCACGCATATGCCCTACTCCTCTTATCTACATAGTTGTAATATTGATACATTTTTGATAAGCATAACACTGCCTCTTCAGGAGAATCATAAATAACCACTTTATAATCACCACCATTAGAGTGAACTGTTTCATCGCCAGGCATCTTTGACAAAGAAACAGGCAAAACAGGTTTTTTATAACGATTCATTAACTCTATTAATCTGTCAAGAAATTCCTTCTGATGAATATATAATAATTTTTTAAAATCATCAAAAACACTTTTTTCCATTTTTCCTAAATTGCGTACTGCTTCTGCTGCACGATAAGCAAAAACTTTTGAGCCAACAATGCCCAGCACTATTACTGCATCAAAATCATCATGAGCTACCATAAGCTCAACTGCATCATTAAATAACTGAAAATCAGGCTGACCAACCAAATCCACAGGATTTTCTCTGCTCCAGAATGGAGGTAGCCGCTTATCAAGTTCATCCTTAATTGATTGAGGCAAATGAGGGATAACAAGACCTCGCTCAGCGCATTCATCTGCAGTAACAACTCCCCATCCACCACCTAATGTGATGATTCCAATTTTATTACCTTTAGGCAAGGGAAATGAATCAAATGCTGCGGAAAGTGTTAATAATTGACGGGGGGACTCGGCAAATACTATACCTGTTTGCTGCATAATACCTTTAAAAATTGAAAATGAACCTGCCATTGCGCCGGTATGCGATGCCGCAGCCTTACTTCCAATTTCAGTTCTTCCTGCTTTGAGAGCAATGATTGGTTTATGGAGTGATGTTTCCGTAGCTATATCAACAAATACTCTCCCATCATCAACCCCTTCTACATACATGAGTATAACTTTTGTCTTGCTATCGGACTTAAAATATTTCAGGTAATCCTCAATTTTTAATACCGCTTCATTGCCCGACCCAACAAATTTAGCTATTCCAATATCTTCACTTTCTGCCCACTCCATAATCTGATATCCTAAATTACCGCTTTGGGCAATAATTGAAATTCCACCAGGTTTTGGACGTGTGATAGCTCCTGTAGCATAAAGAGAACAGTGAGTATTGACAATACCCATTGTATTGGGCCCAACAATATTCAAGCCATGATATTTTGCCAGCTTGATAATTTCTTTTTCCATCTGAGCGCCTTCAGCACCGGTTTCACTGAAGCCTGATGTTATCATGACTATGTTTT
The DNA here is from genome assembly GCA_020721905.1 of Leptospira biflexa. Classification (GTDB taxonomy): domain Bacteria; phylum Spirochaetota; class UBA4802; order UBA4802; family UB4802; genus UBA4802. Next base: position 1,219 of record DYLU01000106.1, read on the forward strand.
TAATTCCTTTTGCGATACAATCCTGTAAAATCTGCATAACTGTTTTTGCAGGTGTTGTAATAAATACCAGATCAACAGCTTCTGGAAGTTCACGTATTGAAGGATATGTTTTAAATCCAAAGACTTCCGGTATATTAGGATTTACCGGATAGTATCGCCCTGTAAATTTGCCATCAAGTATATTGCTTGAAATATATGTGCCCCACTTAAAAGGTATTTCTGAAGCACCAACCACAGCAACCGATTTTGGATTGAACAGGCTATCAAGCATCACCTACCTCTTGGATTATTATGTATTTATTGTGTTAATGGCTAATTAGTAAGACATATTTATGTATGTCAACGATTTTGCGCTAATTTTTTGGAAAACTCTTTAATATCCTTTGCGCTTCCTTTGTGATTCCCATTTCCATGCAGTTGCAACAATTGCATCAATATCAGTATAAACAGGCTGCCAGTGCAACCGTGTCATTGCTTTGCTGGAAGATGCAACTAAGATGGCCGGATCACCTGGCCTTCTTTGTCCTTCTTTTACAGAAAATTCTTTTCCTGTGACACGGCGCACTGAATCAATGACCTCTTTGACGCTGAACCCCTTCCCATTGCCAAGATTAAACACATCGCTTGAACCTGATTCCAGAAGCCTTTCCAGTGCAAGGATATGAGCTTCACCCAAATCATTCACATGAATATAATCACGTATACAGGTTCCATCGGGCGTATTATAATCAGTACCAAAGATAGTAACAGTATAATCCGGATCAAGTACAGCACGAATAACCAGTGGGATTAGATGTGTTTCCGGTACATGGCTTTCGCCAATCTGACCTGACTCATCGGCACCTGCAGCATTAAAATACCGCAAACTGATTGCCCTGAAAGAATCTGATACCGACAGGTCATGCAGAACTTCTTCAATAAAATACTTGGTTTTCCCATACGGGCTTTCAGGCTTCATGGTGCTTTCTTCAGGTATTGGCATTACTTCCGGATTGCCATACACCGCTGCAGAGGATGAGAATATGAATCGTTTTACATTTGCTTTTATCATTGCTTCAAAGAGCGTCAATGTTTTTGCCACATTATTTTCATAATATTTCAGCGGATACTGAACTGATTCGCCAACTGCAATAAATGAGGCAAAATTCATAACACATTGAATACTATAGTGCGATAGTACATGTACAAGTTTATCAAAGTCGCCAATGTCACCTTCTATAAATTCAAAGCCAGAAACAAAATCCCTGAAACCGCCACTCAGATTATCATATACTATTGGATTAAATCCTTTTTTAGCAAGCAACCGTGTTACATGGCTTCCAATATAACCGGCACCACCAGTAACCAGTATATTTTTCATGATAGTGCTCCTATAACATATAAATTAGTTACTTCACCATCAACCCCAATCTATGTTTTTAAGAAATTGATTAATGATGAAGTTTACAATATTTTCACTTAATTTTGTATACTATTATACCCAATACAACACTTTTTTAATTCCACAACACATTTTTCAATAGCCAAAAATCATAAGGATAGAGCCAACTATTAAACCTATTATAAGATTAATGCATTTTATTAATACAAAATCCTTTCTGGATTGTGCTAAAAGCGGCAACATGGCATGTCCATCCTGCACTATAGAACTTGTTACCAGCACAGAAAGTGGTACCATACCTTTTGCAAACATCATTACAAATAAAAGATGCGGGCCTGATTCAGGTATTAAACCAACAAGCCCAGCAATAACAAGAACAATCCATCGTGAATTATGAATCAGTGCATCTAAATGCAAAACATCTACCAAAAGATGTATGATAAACAGAGCTGAAAGTGTCCATAAAAATATTCTGGCAAGATGCTTCTTTAGAAATATCAACAAGCAAATGCATAATGATATTTACCCCCACATATTCTATTACATAATTTAAATTACTTTATATGATACTTTCACACAAATCTTTTTTTAATTAATATATAAAAATTATTGACAGTTACCCGATAGTGATTTTGACTTTTAAACAGTACATGGTTGATTACAATCTAAAAAAAGTTTAATTCTTCATTATTGTAAAGGTACTATAGTAAAATACTTATGCGACTTCATAATTTAAAACAATTAATTGTATCAATACTCATATCTATTACCTTACTGCCTTTCATTTCATGTGCAGATGAACCTGTAAAAATTAAACTAATGGTTATTTCAACAGTGGAAGGATTTAATGGATATTATATCGTTAACGGAGAAACACCTGTTCCATTCGAGGCTACAGAGGACGCATATGGTATAGCACTATTTGAAAAGGAAATTAAAGATGTAGATTATTTAGAGGTATCGGCAACAACCGAAGATGGAGCAACATCAATAGAAATAAAAGTGTACAAGGACAATAAAAAAGTGAAAAGTAGCCAGAAAACAATAGAAGATCCGTATGACAGTTATACATTAAATTTTGAATATTCATCTGAAGAAGAAGGAGAAGAAAGTTCTGAATAATACATTTTAAAAGGTGAAAAAATGCTTAACTTTGAAATTCATGATGCAACACGTGAGCTTTCGATAGCACGGACTCTAAAAAAATATGAACCTCCTTTCAAGGTTATTGATAACTATCGCTTGATTGATGATGGCTTTAACCCTGAAGCCACAGTCCAGATTGAAGCCAATGGTACATTTATCCATGAAGCATCCACCGGCAATGGACCAGTTGACGCACTTGCAAAAGTGCTGAAAAAAGCACTTATACCGCTATTTCCTGAAATTGAAAACGTTAATCTTATTGATTACAGGGCAAATATACTTGATGCCAAAAGGGGAACAAGCACCGATGTTGAAGTAACTATCATTTTTACCGATGGTGAAGAAGTGTGGAAGGTGTATTCACTGTCTGAAAACATTAATGCTGCTTCGTTCAGGGTATTGCTTGATGGCTTTGAATATGCAATACTAAAGAAACATAAAAAGAAATTATAATTATTGCAGGGCATATCCCCAATATTTTAACAAACCTCAAGTGCAATAATTGCCATATCATCATCAATTGTGCTGTTTTGTGATGTTACCATACCAATCAGTGTTTGTAATGCATCCTGCAGTGGCATGTCCTTAGTTTTTATTACAGCATCAGCAACAATATCAAACCGTAAATCCTTTTTATTATCAATATCAATTTCCACAAGACCGTCAGTAAATATAAATAATCTGTCATTTTTTGATAGTTTTATTTTTTGGATAGTAATTTGCATGTCCTTTTGAATGCCAAGTAACGTGCCGGAACTGTCTAACCTTGAAATGGCATTCTTTGATAATAACAGTGGATACGGATGACCACAGCGGGTATATGTTAAATACAATTCACCCTTTAGATCGGGTGTGATAACCCCATAAAACGCAGTAAAGAAATATCCTGATAAAATATCCAGCAATTCCTGATTAAGTATAACCATAAATTGATCAGGAGATAAAACCATATTATTCCATAAATTTTCTACGGCATATTTTAAAACCGTTGAAAAGAGTGCTGCAGGAACACCATGTCCGGTAATATCTGCCATAAAAATACAAAGATTTTCCTTAACAGTTTTCAGTGTAAAGAAATCACCGCCAACATAATCGTATGGAATATACTGTGTATATATTTTTAAGCCGGGGTATTGAGGAAGCGTGGTATTTATGATTGAATTCTGAACGCGCTTTGCATATTCTAAATCCTTGCTTATAATTTCATTTCGCCTGCGCAATTCTTCTTCACTTTTACGCAAAGCCTCTTCCTGCTCTTTCTTTTCGGTTATATCTTCTTTGATAGCAACAAAATGAGTTACCTGCTCTTTTTCATCTACAACCGGGGCTATAACACAGTGTTCCCAGAAAAAACTGCCATCCTTGCGCTTATTATGGAAAATGCCATCCCACACCTGACCGCGCAGTATTGTTTCCCACATGTTGATGTAAAACTCAAGACTTTGATATCCTGATTTCAATATTCGAGGATTTTTGCCTACAGCTTCATCAAAGGTGTATCCTGTGATAGCTTCAAATTTTGGATTAACATACTGAATTGTACCATTTGTGTCAGTTATGACAATGGAAGCAGGGCTTTGTTCAATTGCTCTTAGCAAAATTGCCTGATCAATGGAAGATAGTATCTTTTTCATACGTATCAATTATTATAATAAACTTACTTGATACTATATCACATTATTTACAATAAGTCATTTTTTCAATATATAAATAAAATATCAAAAAAGTTTTTGTAGCAGGCTTCTGACTTTACCGGGTTTAACATACTACTGTACATCATACTTTTCTAACGTGAGGTTTATAGATATATATTACTTTTAGTTATAGATATTCATTGTTATCCTTTTAAAATTTAAAAAATATCTTGACCCTTTGTGTGACATTCTTATGCAATGTCATCATGAGAAAGAATAATCGTCAACAAATTCTTGATATTGCCCGTAAACTTTTTCTGGAGTTTGGCTACAATGGCATATCCATACGAAATATTGCCAAACGGGCAAAACTGACAACAGGGGCAATCTATTTTCATTTTAAAAATAAAAAGCAGATTTATAGCACCATTTGTCTGGAGGCAATTGATACTCTGCACAAACTGTTTTACGAAGGCATGGCAGCACGTAAAACACCTGCTCAAAAGCTAATATCAACGTATGACTCATATCTTAAATTTTACTATGAATACCGGGATTACTATAACATATTAACGGAATATAAAGCTGAATACGATGACGAACCTGATCCACATAAAGATGAAATCCAGAAAAAGAATATAGCCTTACTTGAACTGATGTCAGGTGCTTTTACCGATGGCGTAAAAAGAGGTGATTTCAAGAATTTAGACCCCAGGATGGTTGCCTTTTTTCTTTCTGCAGTTGCTGAAGGCATGCTGCAGTTTAAAAAATTAGGCGTCATGGATGCTGCCGGAATCAGCGATAGAAACTTCAGGGAGTTCATGAAAGTAATTGTTGGGGAAGGGATCCAAAAAAATAAATAATTATTCACTTTTCTTTGTGAACAAATTCCTCCCTGACACTGTGTATCATCATCCTTTCATATAATGCAGGGAATAGCTTCGCAATGTAATAGCTCAGCAAGCCAACAGGTGTTAATACCAGAGTTGTTTTCTTTTTTATAACACCCTTATAGATTTTCTTTGCAACACTTTCAGGAGTAGCTTCTTTACCAACAATTGCTCTTG
>DYLU01000002.1 GCA_020721905.1 Leptospira biflexa
ATACATAAACTGATTAAAAATTTTGCAATAAAACTCATTATGACTACCGATAAGACAGCAAAAATCAGAAGTAAAGACATCATCATACAACTATCTATAAGTAATATGCTATATCCGATTATTATTAATACCAGGATCAGGAATGATCCCCTATAAGGGAAATATACCCTAAAACTTGTTGAATTTTCTGGTTTTACAAAAAGAATGCTGAAAGAAAGAATCATGTCAACACCAGAAATTATAATTTTTTGATGATCATAATCATTATTTGAAAATATAATAATACATAATATGATTATACTTTTACCAATTACCGGATACAAGTTACTGTGACAATAAGTAATACCATCTCTATATGGGGATTGTGCCACCAACAAACAATATACACCTATAAAAATTATTACAAGAGCAAACATATAATGAGGTATAAAAATACACATATAAAAAGGATATACATAAATTAATGAAGCACATGCCAGTGCTATACACAATACCAAAACTGGTATAATCATTTTGTTTTTCTGTATTATAAATACAGCCGTTGTAATTATAATGCAGCAGCAATAAGAAATTAAAATGCTAATGGGAAGATAGTAAAAAATAATAATATCTTTTACCATGACAACAATTCCTTCCATCTTTTTTTTTAACATTACTTCAGTACAATGTGTCGTTGCAAGAACTTTTTTTTAGTATGTTGTAGCCGTTTCTTCATTGGGATATATCTGCCTGATTTATTAGTTTTTTTCTTTACATTTTAAGAGGAAACATTTCCTTTATTTTAGAAAGTTAGGGTTAACGAGTTGGTTACTATGAAAACTCTTAAAAAGAGACTACAATATCCATAGATGACAATTTTATGAAGATAAAAAACCTATTCATACCTGTATTGTTTATTGTATATATATTATCCTGCAGCACAAAAATAACAACCTCATCTCACATGCCGCTTATATCAGCTTTGTTTTCCACTTATATCAATGATATGAGTAATGCTGTAACTATCATACAAAAACATGAGCTTATCGCCAATCTGACCCATCTTATAAATATGGATAATGGTGGACAAAAGTATTATCTGCTTGAATATGAGCATATAAACGAGATGATTGATAATGTCACACAACAACTATATGAAGATTTGATAATAATCAATAGCTCTTATACAATACTATATTCCATGAAAAGCATTGATCTTTATGGCAGAAGACTATCGCAACTATCTCCCGTTTTGCATTACTTTGTTTCAAATCTTCCGTACGATGATATAGCTGTTTTTAAACCCTTTGAATATCCTCCTATGTCGGGCAATTACAGTTTCTGCATATGCTACCCCATACAGATACATGACAGAAACAGGGGATTTTGCATTGGGCTTATCAATCAAAACAGGTTTTATGACATATTGCCCGCTGATTCAATAATTGCCGAAACCAATGGCGAGGTTATTTTTAATATACTGCAAAGAGGGCCTTTGACACTTGATAAAGATAAATTAAAAAAATCTTCAATCACTATATCTGGGAAAAATTACACTATAGGATTGTTACAATATAAGAATATTACCTGGTATATACTGTATCCGTAAATGTACTATGATACTTTTTGTATGGTCTCTGTGATACTGTACATATTTTCAGCGCTGTCAATATCAAGATTTGCTCCATGTAATGCTCTGCCTATGGCAATCAGTTGCTCATCGTTTGGAGAATGTATCTGTTCTTTCAACATTTTTTCAGCCAGCCCGGGTAGCAGCAGGTAAGAATTTTCAGTAATGAGTAATTCATAATCTTTTAATCCCCTTTCCTGAAATACCAGTGTATCAAAATTTATAGCCGGATTAATTAACACAATCTGACCTTTCCCCAGCTTATAAAAATCTTCACTTGAACAGCAATCAGAAATAAAAATCACAACATCTGCATTTTCAAAAACATTATCAATGTTTGTGGCAATTCCTTTTTCTTTTTCAAAATGATACAGATTCACTTCACTTGTATCAAACCCCAGTATCTTGCTGCATCCAATGCCATATAATAATCGAGTTAAACGCAGGGACGAGGTTGTAATCCCAACGATCCCAATGACTGAATCAGCCAGTGATATATGATGGCGTTTTAAAATATTCATAACCTTAATAAGGCAATAGAGGGGAATTTCATCATATTCTCTGCTTAAAACCAGAGTCTGAATTTCATCCATTTGCTGAAAAAGTGAAACTTCCTGAAACGTATCAGGCATAGCAATCCGCATTAAAGCATAATTGGCAGAAACGGAATCCACAATTTTCAGTATATCCTCTTTTGTCCTGTATCGCATCAACAGCGGCTGCGGATTCAGTGTACTGCAATGGCTCAGTACCAGTGAATCTCTTTCTATCAGAATATAATGATATATATCCTTTGACTGTATCTTTTGACTATCTTGTGTCAAAATAATCATACCACAATTGCTGGACATACCTGTAAGTTTGCGTGTTTCTTCGGTAATCAGATTATCTTTAAGAATCTCTATATAGCCAAGAATTTTGCCCTCAAATTCACCAGCTGAATCAAACGGTATCTTGCTTGATACCTTTATCAAACCGCCTTCAATGCCTTTTGACATAATATCACTACAGTCAATTAATGTTGTTTCCTTAGATACCCAGCTTAAAATTTTTTCCTTAAAAATTTTTCTGTCCGTATACATAAGATCAGCTTTATAGGTAGCATGATCCCCTTCTGAGGATATATAATTAATACTGCGGATTGAACATCCCCATTCAACAACCTTTTTAACAAACAATGCCAGTTCATCGCTGGTGCAGGAAAAGGTCAGTGTAACATATAATTTCATACTTCCCTCTTTTTATACCAATTTTTTTATATAGCCAGCAGTAGCAGCAATCTTTTTAGTAATATCGTCATTTTTTATATCTTTTTTTTTATTTATATCCGGTAGCAGCAAATACTTTTTTTCATCAAAGCGATAGTTAAGTGAATTAAAAAAATGCCGTAATGTAATCACCGATGGCATAAACATATTGCTGTAGTTGCCTGCGCCAAGAAGCAATGCAAAGCCGTATTGTTGGTGGAGTGGTTTATTCCCCCGATTATAATATTCCCACAAAACCTGACAGCGGTCAACGATGGATTTTAACGGTGAAGGAAGGTGTGAAAAATATAACGGCGAAGCAATGATGATTACATGAGCACGTTGCAGGGAATAATACAGTTCATTCATTGCATCATCAAAAATACAACCATATTCCCTGCTGCAATACCCACACCCTGTGCAGGGATGTACAGCCAGTTTATAGGCAAAATATATTTTTTTTGATATACCCGATAGTTCATTAAACAGCAACCGCAGTGCAGTAGCAGTATTGCCCTGTGTATGCGGGCTCCCACACAACGCAACTACTGTTACATCAGTCTTCTTTGATCCTGGCAAATATCATTCTCCCTGCAGTTGTCTGTAAAACTGACGTTACAATTACATCAACATTGGAATTAAGCCTTGATCTTCCGTTTTCAACAACAACCATTGTCCCATCATCTAAGTATCCAATAGCCTGATTGGGATCTTTGCCTTCTTTGATAAGGGAAACTGCCATTTCTTCACCAGGCAACACTATTGGTCTGAGTGCATTTGAAAGTTGATTTATATTCAGTACCTTTACTCCGTGAAATTCAGCAACCTTATTAAGATTAAAATCATTGGTAATGATTTTGGCATTCATTAACTTAGCCAATTTCACCAACTTTGCATCAACCTCATTAACTTCCGGAAAATCCACATCGGATATCTTCACAAGGATACGCTGATCTTTTTGCATCTTATTTAAAATATCCAATCCTCTTCTTCCTCTGTTACGCTTGATAGAATCAGCTGAATCAGCTATCATCTGCAATTCATTTAACACAAAGTTAGGAATAACCAGTATACCCTCTATAAACCCCGTATCACATATATCTGAAATCCTGCCATCTATGATAACGCTGGTATCAAGGATTTTATATGAAACCCCGTCACGTTCTTCTTCCCGCTTCACCGGAACTATCGTATCAAAAATTGCAATATCATCACAATTAATAACAAAGAATAAAACAGTAGCATACCCCACTACATGGTATATGATAGCGCTGATAAGCTTAACGGTTGATGGCTGTATAGCAAGTGGAATTGAAACAAATGCTATTACCAGAAGGTGTGCAAAGATAAGCCCAATAAAAACACCAACAAGCGCAGCGATAACCATGCGTGTGGAGATGGTATGTGAAATATACTCAACAGCAATAATAAATACCAGTGCTGCTACCGAAGCAATAACTGCAGAAATAATTGCTGCCTTTAGTGAATACTGGAAAAAGAATAAGCCTGAAAATAGTGATGAAGTTACAATGAATAACACCCGTATAATAGCTATCATAGCCTTTTAAACTCCTTTATTTTTTTAAAATACTAATATCCCCATCCTCTCATATTAATATAATAACACTTTGGTGATGGAGGATATAATAAAACTACATATTTCAGAGAATACAGGTTATAATACTGCAGGCAGATTATGAGGATAACGCTTCGGAAACTAAATTGCCAGCTTCATCAACATCAATATCCTTTGCCAGGGCTATCTCATGTATCATAAGCTGGTAAGCATTTTCATACAGTTTTCGTTCCATTATAGAAAGCTCCTTGTCCTTCCCCCGTTTGTACAGATCCCGTGCAACTTCAGCTACTGCAAAAATTGACCCGCTTTTAATCTTATCCACATTATTCTGATACCTGATCTTCCAGTCATCTTCGGTTTCAACATCTGATTTTTTTAACAGGTTTAAAACTTTGGTTACATCCTTTTTGGCAATAACCTTGCGCAACCCAATTGATTCAGCTTTCTCAGTGGGAATCATTACCTTCATCCCGCTATTAATAATGGTTATGATGTAAAATTCATTCCGTTTGCTTAATACTACTTTTTTTTCGATAGCTTCTATTATGCCAACCCCATGCAAAGGATAAACAATCTTATCACCTACTTTAAACATAGGATACCCTCATGTGTAAATTAACCTGAAATAATATAACCTACAAGCTATTAATAGTAGCACATAAAAATTACAAAATCAAGAATAAAATATTTTTATTTTTATGCGATAGGCAGGAGCATTGTGGCCTTTTGTTAAAAAACTATTCTTCGTATTTAAGGCCCTCTTTTTCCATATACCGCTCAAAAACTGATTTCATCTTGTAATGAACACCATTGCACACACACCGTGGAGTCCCACCTGGTATCATCAAATCGCCGATTAACTCATGACAATTTGGGCCAGGTGCACATCCTGAATATTTACAGGTTGCCCCATAAAAGACATCCTTGGGTGCAGCAGGCCATTGCGGATCAGGCATGCCATTATATACTTCACGCATGTAATAACCCCATATTGGCGCTGCTACGGCTGCACCTGCCTGATGCCTCCCCAGCGACATAAAAGGTTTATCATACCCCACCCATACTACTGCGGCAATATCAGGTGTAAACCCACAAAACCATGCATCTGTCCAGTTTTGTGTTGTTCCAGTTTTCCCGGCACATTTTTTATCAAATTTTGCCACAACACGCAGGGCTTCTGTAGGAGTACCGCTTTCAGCAACGCTTTGCAGCAGAGAGGTCATGACATAGTTTACATTTTCCGGTATTATCTGTATAGAACCATCTGCTTCTTTAGCAGCAATGATGTTACCAATATCCTCTTCAATATTTTCTATTTCATTGCCATCTCTGTCGGTAATATACCGTATAGCAAATGGTATAACATCTCTTCCCCTGTTAGCATATATTGCATATCCGGTTACCATTTCAAAGGGAGTCAGTTCCGAACTACCCAACGCCAGTGAAGGCCCCGGATGAAATCGTGTTGGGGAAACCTTTAACACTCTTGAAGCAAAATCTATGATGGTATCAGCACCAATAATATCATAAATACGTACTGAGATAACATTAATGGATGCAGCAAGTGCCCTTCTCAAATGCACCATACCGGAAAACTCGCCTTCATAATTATCAGGGCTCCAGGTGCTTCCCTGTGGATCAATATCCACGATTGGTGCATCAGGCAATGCCATGGCAGCATTAATCAGTTTTGACTCAATACCAGCCCCATATACAAAAGGCTTGAATGCTGAACCAGGCTGGCGTCGTGCTTGAATTGCCCTGTTGTACTGATTGCTTACTGCAAATTCAGAACCACCAATCATCGTGGTGATATAACCAGTCTTTGGTTCCACTGCAATTAAAGCACCTTCAACCTTTAATGAAGTTGAAATGCCGCTGGTCACTACATGAAATTTTTCTATATCACTATGCATGGCATCTGCATTGCATAATAACGATACAAGCTCCATTTCATCAAGGAGGTTATCTACCATGAATTTTTTAAATATAGTTTCGGTATCACTTTTTACTATGACCCTTGGGAGGTTGAAAAGCAGGCCCAACTGCTGGTATACAGAAAATAAACCCCTGTCAACAGCTCCTGACATGTACCGGTTTGCCAGTGCTGATACCTCATTTTGTTTACTTAAACCTTCTGTTAAATATTTTTCTCCTGCACGCTGGCGCTTCAAATTCAGCGTGGTATATACCTGAAGCCCTTCATTATATACCACATCTTTACCATAACGGGAAATCAAAATCTGGCGTACATAATCAGTAAAAAAAGGCGCATTATCAATTATTCTGGAAAATGCTGTTTTTGTAGGAAATTCTGTTTTAATTGCATCTACATATTGGGGCCAGAATGATGCGTAGACTGCTTCGGCTTTCTGTTTTGTTAAAAAGCCACAATCAACCATTCTATTTAAAATATCCCAATTTTTATGATAGGCATTGCGTGTATTCATGAAAGGGGAATACCTTCCAGGTGCTGAAGGCAGCGCAGCTAACACACTGCCTTCAGCTAAGCTTAAAAACCTCACTTCTTTATTAAAAAATAATTCCGCCGCAGAGGCAATGCCATAACAGCCATGCCCTAAATATATCTGATTAAAGTACATCTCTAAAATTTCATCTTTGGTAAACCGTTTCTCTATTTGCAGCGTTAATACAAGCTCCAGTGCTTTTCTTGTGAATGTTCGCTCTCCAGAAGTAAAGAGCCTTTTTGCCAGCTGCTGCGTAATGGTGGAACCACCCTGAACAATCTTTAAAGAGATAATATTTTTCACCATTGCCCGGGCCATAGCCATGGGGCTTATTCCAATATGTGAATAAAAATCCTGGTCTTCAGTTGCTACAAATGCCTTGATAAGCGTTTTTGGAAGCTCATCAAACGATACTAAATCTCTTTTTTCCTGGAAAAGCTCGGCAATCAGTTCACCATTAACATCATATAATTTTGTGGGAACACTTGGCTGAAACCGTTTCAGATTGTCTATTCCCAGGCAATTCTGCACCTGAGCAACGACATATCCAAACAGCAGTCCTCCAATGATTGACACCGCAATAATACCATAAAACCATGTTCGTGCATCATTGATATATATATTCAAAATTTTCCTGGTTTTATCCAGCCATACTTTTATTTGTTCTTTCACACTATATGCTCCGACTAAATCATGATTTCATATATGTCATTCCAGAATTGTAATTGGAATTCATTGCCACATCAAGATCCTTAGATTAAATTCAGGATAACTATCGCATCAGTATTTTGTAAGGCTTAATCACTGCTCTGACATCATCAACAACGGTATCTTTAGCATACACCACTATGCATGTATTCCTTCCTTTATTATCCTTCATACGTCAACTATTTTTACATAGTATGAGTTTTATAGATACGTGCTACATAGCCAATAATAAGTATTACAATTGCTATGGCTATTGCTATAGCAATACTGTAAGCAACAAAACTTACAATGATTCCCAATAATTTTAATAATAGCGGGACAATATAGCGAAATAGTATATACACTATCGCTACTATCCCAGCTATTATTATTATGTAACGATATTTGTTATCCATAATTTGTATAATTATCCGTCTCTTTTACTCTTAACCACACAAACGTAACACATTTATGGCCTTTCTTTAACGGTTACAAACAAATATATCCTGGCTTTATTGCGCCATACAACAATTTTTAAGGTTTTGCCAATTGGAGTTTTACTTACTATATCTACCAGATCTTCATACGTTTTGATGTGTTTATCATCTACAGAAAGTATTACATCACCAGGCTGGATACCTGCCTTTTCTGCAGGGCTGTCTTCCATGATACCGCCCACAAGTGCACCCTCTGTATTCTTAAGTCCCAATTCTTGTGCATACTCTTCGGTTAATGGCACAATCTGTACACCAATGTAACCGGTTTTTACTTTCTTGTATTTTTTAAGCTGTTCAAGCACTGCTTTTGCTGTATTAATTGGAATGGCAAAACCAATTCCCATGTATCCACCACTTTGTGAATAGATCATCCTGTTAATTCCAATAACCTCACCATTTATATTTACCAGTGGACCACCGGAATTTCCCGGATTTATTGCTGCATCTGTTTGAATATGTGATTGAGACCCTCCCATCATATCAACATCTTTGCGGCTTGTTGCGCTTATGACTCCAACCGTAAATGTTCTGTCAAGACCAAATGGGTTCCCTATAGCAATAGCCCAGTCACCAACCTTTACCTGATCAGAATCGCCCAAAAATACAGGTTCAAGTTTTTGATCTGGATTAATCTTCAGCAATGCTAAATCAGTACGCTGATCATACCCAACTATTACAGCTTTATAGTCCTTGTTCTTCACTTTAACCTTAACAGAGTCAACATTGGCTATAACATGATAGTTTGTGCAAATATATCCATCACTGGAAAGCACAAATCCACTGCCCAAACCACTTCGTTTCTGCTTGCGTGATTTCTGCTCAGGTACACCAAAAAACTGCCTGAAAAACGGATCATCAAAGAATGGATTTGGCGGCATCTCAACAACCTGTTCAGTAGTAATAAACACCACTCTGTTCTTGTATAGTTCATATATTTTTCTGAATGTATCCTGAATTTCAATAGCCCGTGCTGTTTCCTGGTCCCCTTTCAGGGGTGAACTGCTGCTATTGCCAAACACGGATGGGCCGCTATTGGAACAGGAAAAATTGTTAAACACAAAAAGCACTGCACCTGTCAGGATTAACACTGAAATAATCTGGTATGTTCTTCTTTTCATACTATACCCCTTTTTTGCATACTCCTTTATAATAGCAACTATCGCTACAAACGTATAGATTTTTACACCACAATTTAGCTGATAAACTCTTTATCACCTCATTAGTAATCTTAACAATAAAAATGCTACAAAAAGTTTGTATTTTTAATAACTATTTATTATCAAACAACAAAAATTTCCTTTAAAAGACTATAGTGCGCATTAATTTCTTTAATCATTGTTGTATCACCATGGTAATGATCGGGATGATACTTCTTCACAAGTTCACGATAGCGTTTTTGCAGTAATGCTCTACTACAATGTTCAATCGCACTGAATGAAAAAAAAGATAGAGCCTGTTCAACCTTCCTGCGATTAATAATATATTTTGTAAAGCCACTATACACTTTTTTCAATTCATCCGAAAATTCATACTTGATATTGTATGGGTCACTGTAAAACTCATTAAGTGGATCATATATCATAGCACTTCTGAACGGAGTATAAAAATTATAATGAAATGCACAGTACGTTCCATCCACGGTTTGATTTTCACAAAAACTATCTGTCCAGGGATTATAGTCAATGCATTTATTATCTACAGGATAGTTCCTGATAACGATATTCATTGGATGGATATATACCATATAGTTAAAATAATCAGGATTATTTTTTATGCTGTATAATGCATGAAACAGCGAGAAATGCTTTTGATACAATGTAGAATTACCATTGCATAAAGGATTTACGATTTCCCTGATTATAACTGATTCCATCACCGGCCGTGGTAAATTCAGACAATAGGCAATTAAACTATCTTCAGGGATTTCAATAAGCTTATTCATCAAAAGGACCTTTTTTATACCGTTGTTGTTCCTTTTTTTCTTTGTCTATGATATCTTTAAATATTAAAGAATAATCATGTGACCCATCAATCTGAATTTGCTCCCGGGGTATTCTGTTTTCTTCTTTCTTTTTGCATGAGATGCTATATATCATACAAATACAACAGATTATAATTACCAGTTTCTTCATAAAACCCTTACCTTGATGTTTTCCCCTCTGCCGAATACGGCAAGGATGTAGTATGATTGAAAACATATTTTTTTAATCAATAATCACATAATATCTCATTAATACAATAGTACAATACCATTCGATAATTTTCAATTTTGTTTTTTATACATTTTTCTCAATTATTAATTAAATCTTACAGCTACAGTCATAGTAATCCTACAGTAAACGGGAGAAGTAATTTCTTTACTTATACCCAGAACATGCACAATAAATACTTGTTGACATTACAGTATACATACTATAGTATTTTATCTGATCGGGAGGGGGATTATGAGAATAACAAATAATATACCAGCAGTACCACCAAAACAACTGGCTCCTAACAAAAAACCCAGTGTTCAATTACAACAACCTGTGGAATCTGTAAATGTTTACCCTTCACTCAAAAAAGCTATTTCAGCTTACACCATTATCAGCCAGGCTCATCAGCTTGTAACCATGGCTATAAATATATCCTATGAACTTATACAGAAAGCATTTACACCTTTTGACCACAATGAAATCCTTGCCAGAATTGCAACCATAAATAATTATTTTACCCGCCTTTCACCAGGTTCAGCTTCTGTTCCAAATATTCCTCAATCTGATACATTGCAGGAAACAACAAAGATTATTGAACAATTGGGAAATGCAGTAAAAAATAATGATACAGCATCAATGAATACAATATATAAAACCCTTATCTCTCATGCACAAATTCTTGACAATACCCAAAAACAAATTTCCATGGCTTTAAACCAGCCTTCAGGTTCAGAAAAGCCAGATATTAATGCTATAAAAAGTGCTATAGAACAAAATCGGAACATGGTTTTTTATGCCCATAAACCATTACAGTATGAGCATATTCAAAAACTGTTGGTCTGAAAAATTATTACAGTAAAAGGTGATGTATGGAATTGTTTGATGGATTTATTGCAGCAATTGCATCTGAATTTCAGTTGAAATTTCATAAAACAAAAGAGGGTGCATATACCACAACCATTGAATTTGAGAATGACAGATCTCAGGAAATATTAATTACTCTCAACAAAGATGAGTCGGGGGACAGGATTATAAATTACTACTCTGTTATAGGAACTATAAAAAATGAATCATTTGAGCTGTATAAGCTTGCCCTGAAACTTAACAGTACCCTGGATTATGGCGCACTGGCATTGCTCAATGACACGTTGATCTTAAGAAATACCCTTTTGCTCAAAGATTGTGATCCACAGCGATTTACGAAATCACTGTTTTATATTGCGGCGAAAGCAGATGAACTAGAAGAGATGCTCATTACTAAAAATATTTATTAGTTTAGTCTTCCCTTCAGTTTATGGCCTAACTCCGCAATATATTTATAATTATCAACATTATCAGCAAAAAGCAATAGCGCAATATTGTCTTTTGTAATGAGAACTATCCTGTCTTTGTTAAATTGATAATAATCCTGAAGCTTTTTTATCTCAACTGAAGCTACTTTGCTGTCCTTAAATAAAAGCAAGTAGTACACCAGATCATCCCCATATGGCCTTGATTCAGTAGCCATGATGGCAATATACATGCTTTTTATGTTTGCAGCATTGCCATCAGGATATAGTTTGGAAGCAAGAAATCGTATACCATCTGAATTCACAATACAGGGATTTCCATTAAACACCTTCTTTGCAAAATTAGGTACTTTCCCAAATATAAAACCCTGCGGCACATCTTCAGGAGCTATCGCTAATTTTAAAAAAAGAGAATTATCATCCGAATACACCATCCCCATAGCCATTCCCAATGCCATAACGACACTTACATATATGACTAATGCTACATTATGTACTCTCATAGCTTTACCTTTTATATTGTACTGTTTAACATCACTATACTATCGGAAAAATAATCAATTTTTAAAATTCATTTTTTCTTGACAAATAAATACCTACACAATTAAGCTAATATATGTATAGTAAATTATTTTTGTTATGTCACATAAATGTTATTGACTTTTTTGTTTCAGTATGCCATTGTTTTATACAAATACCAAGTAGCAAACAATCCATAACCATTGCATGATATTTTTCTTCATCATTCGTACTAATTCACCGTTTATGGAGTTTTTATATGGCAGATTCAAAAGATAGCCCCCAGTTTATCAGAAAACGGGATGGCAGGATAGTTCCTTTTAATATTGAAAAGATTACAGAAGCAATATTCAAGGCTGCCCGTGCTGTTGGCGGCACTGACAGAAATACTGCAGCTCAAATTGCTAAATCAGTGGTTGATATATTGTCTTTATTATATAAAGGCGAGCATATTCCAACAGTTGAAAATGTTCAGGATTTAGTTGAAAAGATGCTCATAGAAAAAGGGCATGCAAAAGTTGCAAAAGCCTACATTCTGTACCGTGAACAGCACCGTAAAATACGTGAAGCGAAAAGCCTTTTCAGTGAAGGTATTCAGCTTATTGAAGATTACCTTGACAGATCAGACTGGCGTGTAAACGAAAACAGCAATATGAGTTATTCTTTGCAGGGTTTAAACAATCATATTGCATCTGCAGTAACAGCTAAATACTGGCTTGAACGAATTTATCCTCCCGAAATCAGAGATGCACATGTTAATTGTGATCTTCATTTACATGATTTAGGATTGCTTTCTGCATACTGCGTTGGCTGGGATTTGCGCGACCTTTTGCTGAGCGGGTTTGGTGGTGTCCCCGGCAAAGTTGAAAGTAAACCTGCAAAACATTTCAGAAGTGCACTGGGACAGATAGTTAATTTTTTCTATACCCTGCAGGGTGAATCGGCAGGTGCTCAAGCCTTTGCAAACTTTGATACGTATCTGGCTCCATTCATACGTTACGATAACTTAGATTATGCTGGCGTAAAACAGTGCCTGCAGGAATTTATTTTCAATATGAATATACCTACCCGTGTAGGATTCCAAACACCATTTACCAATATCACACTTGACCTTACTGTTCCCCGTTCTATAGCTGATGAACATGTTATCATTGGGGGACAATTCATGGTTGAGACATACGCACAGTTTCAAAAAGAAATGGATATCTTCAATACCGCCTTTGCTGAATGCATGCTTGAAGGTGATGCTCGCCACAGAATATTCACATTCCCCATACCCACATACAATATCACCAAAGATTTTGACTGGGAAAATCCTGCAATAAACCTGCTATGGGAAATTACTGCTAAATATGGTATACCCTATTTTGCAAACTTTGTCAATTCTGACATGGATCCGGATGATGCACGTTCCATGTGCTGCCGTCTGCGACTTGATAACAGGGAACTACGCAAACGGGGTGGAGGTCTGTTTGGTGCAAATCCACTAACCGGAAGTATTGGTGTAGTAACCATTAATATGCCGCGTCTTGGATACCTTTCCAAAACAAAAGATGAATTTTTTGACAATCTTGCTCATTTAATGGATTTAGCTCGAAATTCATTGGAAATTAAACGTAAAGTTCTGGAAAACTTTACTGCTAATAATCTTTATCCTTATACTAGGGTTTATTTACGTGATGTATATCAACGATTCCAAAAATACTGGGTTAATCATTTCTCAACTATTGGCCTTGTTGGGATGAACGAAGCCTGCCTTAATCTTTTAGGTCAGGACATAACAACTGAAGAAGGGAAAGAGTTCACTGCTCAGGTACTGGATTTTATGCGTGATAAAATTACCACCTATCAGCATGAAACGGGTAATTTATATAATCTGGAAGCAACACCTGCTGAGGGAGTAAGTTACCGCTTTGCGCGCCATGATAAAAACAAATTCCCGGACATCATAACATCCGGTAAAAATGAGCCATATTATACCAACTCTATTCATCCACCGGTAGGATTTGCTCATGATATATTTGATTTGCTGGATCACCAGGATCAACTGCAGACAAAATTCACCGGGGGCACGGTAGTTCATTGCTTTTTAGGTGAAAAGATTGATGATCCGCAGATGGTTAAACTTCTGGTTAAAACCATTGCTTTTAACTACCATATACCATATTTTACCATTACGCCAACGTTCAGTATTTGTCCTGTTCATGGGTATATTCCGGGCAATCATAAATTTTGTCCTTATGAGCATACAAAAGAAGAACTTGAGATGTTTGGCATAGATGTCGAAATTGAAGATAAAAAGCCATTGCAGATTGAAACACAGATACAGCAGTAAGAAATTTATAATTTTGTTACTATATTAAACGGGGGTTACATAATGCAAAAGCACCACGAAAAAAAAATACCTGTTGAAGTATATTCAAGGGTTGTTGGGTATTTCAGACCAGTTAACCAATGGAATAAAGGAAAACAGGAAGAATTTCAAGAAAGAAAAGAGTTTATGAAAGATGAATTATTTAAGGTAGCCACACATGAATATTCGGGGTATTCAAAAAACCTCACTCATTGACTTTCCGCAGGTTATTAGCACTGTCCTTTTTACCGGTGGATGCAATTTACGCTGTCTTTACTGCCATAATGCATCATTGGCGTGCAATGACTGTAATTTGCAACAATATTCAAACCATGAGGTGCTGGAATTTTTACATAAACGAAAGCACCTTATTGGTGGTGTTGTCATTACCGGTGGTGAACCAACACTTGCAAAGGGTATAATTCCCTTTTTAGAAAAGGTAAAAGAAACAGGATTAAAAGTAAAATTGGACACTAATGGATTTCAGCCTCAGGTGTTAAAAAAAATACTGTCACAAAGGCTTGTTGACTACATAGCAATAGATATTAAAACATCACCAGAAAAATATCCAGTATTGACAAGAACAAAACTTTCATTTGATTTAATCATGAAATCTATTGCACTGCTCAAAGAACACCACGTAACATTTGAACTCAGGACAACCTGTGTACCAGGGTTTGTAACCATTGAAGATTTTCAAGGTATAAAAGAGCGTGTGGGTAATGTTATGTATTATTATCTGCAGCAATTTGATAACCAGCACACACTGGATGAATCGCTTCGCACAGTTAAACCTTACCCTAAAGATGTTTTATATTCATTCCAGCAGTTTGTAAAAACATTTGCTACCATTTGTGAAATTCGGGGATTATAAAAAATCTGTTGACATTACCTGATATCATTTTTTCTGTGTTATGTATTAATTTCAGGGAGGACAAATAATTTATGAGCAAGCAGTATAGTCCACGCATTAAGCGCAAACGTGCAAAACGAAGACTCAAAAGAAAGAAAAAAATGCTGGCAAAAAAGTTATCTAAATAGCATTACTTATTTTTAGATTTCAGAATAATCTCATCACCAACAACAAGCAGGATGTTATCAATATCAATTTTATCAGAAGAGGGATATGTAGCATTACAGGTAAGCCATATCCCTTTTTCATTACTAAGTGGTATATACAAGAGCACCGTATCAAAGTATAATCGATTATCCTTGTTCTTCTTGTCAATAAATCTGCTTGAATGGGAACAACCAAAGGCAATATATGACATGATCCCATTTTTTGCAAGCATGTAGCGTAAATACAGTATTGCATCAAGCTGTGTGCCTTTCCCTGATCTAGAAAATTGCAAAAGCGATGTAGCTCTATAAGGGGTGGGATTTATGGTATATTGTTTCAGTTTCCCCATAAGCTCTGATATGATTTCTTCAAATGTCTTCCCGTTTAATTCAGTTTCAGTAAGAAAATAATCTGCAATTTTAAAATGCAAACTTTCTTCATTAATCCATTCAATCAGGTTTTCAGATGTAAGCGCCATTATCATAAAATTCCTGTTATTATGTGCCGATAGTTCATAGGCATTAAATCTGATGTGCTGTATGCCATGCTCTTCTTTTGTAACATTGCCCTGCAATTCTGATACTATAACAGGCTCAACCTGTGAACCCATAACAACAATATCCATATCAAATTGCGATAGATTATAATTCTGCTGGATGTGCACTACAGGAATTCCCTTGTTTATAATAAATGATAGTTCCACCAGGGCATAGCTGTTCAGGTTTTTATCAAAACATGCCTTAATTCCCCTTTGCAGTGAATTGTTTAAATATTTTATTTTCTTTTTTTCAATCTTTCCGTTTTCACTAACCAGGTATATTGTACATCCTGTTATTGTTACATCGCTACCAAAAGCATAATCATTTACCTGTGATGAACTGCCAGTATAATACAGGTCATAAATTGAACAATATGCAGTATTATTAATAAATCGTAATGCATAACAAGAATACAGCAGGCCATTAGTTTTTCCTTGTATAGTTTCAAAGGCTAATCGTGAAAAAACATTTTGATACACATAATCATCAAAAGCATTCTTCAAATAATCACTATGCCATGGTATATCAGAAACTATCACCTCATGCTTCTTGCGGTACATGCTTCCATCAGATTCTTCCAGATCAGCTATTGTTGCCAGCAATGCATATGCATGTGAATCAAATCCCCGGGCTATTCTTTTAAACAATACACTTTTTGCATCATTGTATCGCTTTAATGCCACGAGCGCATGTATATATTTATCAAAAAATCTACTTTCATTATTGTGCTCAACAACAGATACTATCGATCCAAACTGCTCATTCTGCTCATAATATTGAATTAATAAAGCTGTAACTTTATCATCTGGGTCTGGTATTGATTCTAATATACTGATGGCTTTTTCAATGTCATGGTATGCTGTAATTTGAGCAACGATATAAGCAAGATCATTACTGTAAGGATACTCTTTTAACAAAGATTCAAGATTTGCTCTTTTATTAATCAGTACATCTTTTTCTCTATACAACAGATAAATCAATAATGGTAGATAATGCCCTTGATTGGCATCAAAAGATTTCTTTAGATATATATAATCATAGTAGCTTTGCCATAATACTGATCTAAACTTTTCATTATTTTTTAGTAAACTTTGCATTACCAGCTCATATCCCAAAACCTTGTTTTCATATTTATATTTCATCAATAGAGATAAAAATCTGCAGGCTGCTAACTCATTGTATGAGTGTAAAGCTTCTTTATAATATTTCAATGCTTCATAACTTTGCAGCGATTCATAAAAAAGCGCAAGTTTAAAAGCCGGATCATTGGAACGCTGCTTATTATACTGTGTAAGCAATTGATTTTCATATTCATAATATGTTTCATACCATTGGACATCATGATAATATGAATTTTCTGTATCAGGTAAATGTATACTCTGGTCAGTATCATCATAAAACTGTATTTTCAAAAACATGTCTTCTGCTAGTTTATAATATAGGGCAACTGTAAAGCCGCCTTCAGATTCTATATGAAACATCCTGACCAGCTTTTTCTTATCCGTCAGAGCATTAACACATATTTTTTTCCCGTTAATATAACAAACATAATCCATATTTGAATAAATCCTGAGTGTAACGGGTACACTGGCTTTAAAAGACCCACTGCAAAGGCCAGTAGCGTTATACTCCTGAGTAAATTGCTTAACAGGGATAAAACCATTTTGATATTGAAATACACGTACCTTGTTTTTACCTGATAAGAAATAAGGATTATTGGTGCATTGAAGAGCTGCAATGCTTTGCGGCATTTTTTCTTTGATATTATCGTATATATCCCATCGATTGTTACCCTTAGTGGCGTCTTTTTGGTGTAACTCATCAATGAGAGTAACAATATCCTGAACATACAGCTTTTCAGCATCTGTATCAGCACTTCTGATTAATTCTTTAAGTAACAATACTGTCTTACTGACCCCTGCAACTTGTTGTATATGATGAATATCTGCCAGAATTAATGCAGGATCAGCTTTCCCTGATACTATTTCTTTTTCATACAGTTCTATTATATTGAGTGAATTGCCGTTACAGTATATTTGCTTACTGTCTTTACTGATAACAGGCAGAGCTTTTACAGGAACTATCGCCACCAGTACAATGGCCGTTACTATTAATAATTTATTCATAAAGTTTCAATATCACTTGCCAATGCAAAAGCGTGAAAAAATAGAATTCAGAACATCATCAACGGATATTTCACCAGTGACCGCTCCTATTGTATCAATAACATTTTGAAGTGCTGATGCAATAATTTCATGGGGGCTGCTTATGGCTATATGATGAAGCGCTTCCCGTGCATACTCAAGAGACTGCTCCAGTAATTGTATCATACGAATATCAGCAATAAAAGAATTTTTGTACTCAACATACTGTGACCTGATAAATTGATATACCGCATCCTCCAGTGCAGGGACACCATAGCCTGTTTTTGCAGAAAACACAATTCCTTTTTGTCCAATAGCATCCTGAATTATTGCTATTGATTCTTGTGTTGCAATATCAGTTTTATTAATGACTGGTATAAACGGTTTATTGCTCATTAATTTCATGATATGCTCATCATCAGAAGTAAGACCCGTTACTGCATCAATGATAAAAATTATCAGTGATACCTCATCTATCAGTTTGTAGCTCCGCTGCACACCTAAAAGTTCAATCCCATCTGCATATTCATGTATTCCGGCAGTATCAAGCAGATTGCATTGCATACCCTTAATTGAAACCGATTCTTTTATCACATCCCGGGTTGTCCCCGGTGTATCCGATACAATTGCCCGTTCATGATTGAGCATACAGTTTAGAAAGCTGGATTTACCTGCATTGGGTTTTCCTACAATTGCAATATCAATACCGTGAGAAAGATGCTGGCCAATCCTACATCTGTTAAGTATTTCCTGTAGTTTATCAATGATAGCGAGCATTCTTTGATGTGCATTTTCAAACGATATAATCTCAATATCATCATCCACAAAGTCAATAGCACATTCAATATCTGCCTTCAATTCAATAATGTTATGTTTAATATCATTGATTGCATTTTTCAGTGACCCATGCTTTTGCTGTATTGCGGTTGCTATCTCCCATTCACTGCGTGCAGCAATAATATGGTTTATTGCTTCTGCTTCAGTCAGATCCATCTTGCCATGTAAAAATGCCCGTCTGGTAAACTCACCCGGTTCAGCTATCCGTACATTCAGTGCAATAATACAATTCATTATTTTATTTACTATGATTGGATTGCCATGGCAGAATATTTCCACCATATCCTCACCTGTATAACTTTGCGGGCGTTTATAATAAATGACAATACAATCATCAATTTCTTCATTGTTATCATGAATACTACCGTAATATGCATATCGGGGAATAAATTCCCGGGTATGCCCTTGTAGCCTGAATATAGAAGAAGTGACCCGTAAAGAATCAGGGCCGCTTATCCGTATAATGGCTATTGGTGAATGTACTGGCGGGGTTGCCGGAGCACATATTGTATCATCCATCTGCATTACCTTTTTTCTACAGGCATAATTCTTACCTTTCTATAAATGCCCTGTCCCTCACTCCTTGTGGTAACCTTTGAATCATTCTGCAATGTCAAATGTATAAGCCTGCGTTCAAATGGATTCATGGGCTCTAATGCCCAGGGCTTGCCGGTTCGGGCAACTTTCAATGCAATTTCTTTGGATAATTTTCGCAAAGCTTTTTCTCTTTTTGCCCTGTATGATTCAATATCAAGAATTATCTTTTTTTCTGAATTGGTCATTTTATTAACCAGAAGGTTAACCATAAACTGCAATGCCTCCAGGGTTTTCCCTTTTTTACCTATAATTAAACCTGAACTAAAGCTTTCCAGTTCAACATATACCTTATTTTCGCTTTCCTTATAATCTTTAACCCTGGCTTCAACTTCCATCAACATCAAAATCTTTTCAATAATTTCTTTTACCTGTTGGCCAATATCATCTGCCTGTTGGTAATATACTCGTATTTTAGCAGGGCGTGATATGCCAAAACCAAAGATACCGCTTTTCCCTTCATCCAGCACTTCAATATTGATTTTGTTCATATCATTAATTTTTAATAACGATAAGGCTTTCTTTGTTGCTTCTTCAACGGTCTTCCCTTCAATATCTAACACCTTCATGTTCACGCCTCCTACGAAACTTTGATAATAATAGTTCAATGTTTTGTATGGTGATGTTTCTTCCCTCCTTTAATTTTTAATTTTCAATATTTCTTCTTCATGCATTTATCTCAATTACCGTATGAAATCGATTGTTTACATAACCTTCCCAATATATTAGCCAGTTTGCATGGTCGTAGTTACAGCCATGTATAACTCTTCTGAAGATAATGTACTTATAAAGTCCTCACATTTCACACAAAATTTGTATTACTTTTTCCTGCTTAATGTATTAATAAACATCTGATGGCCTATCTGTAATACATTTTGCATAATCCAGTACAACACCAGCCCTGAAGGCATATTCCAGAAGATAACAATAAATATTAGCGGCATGAGCATCAACATCTTCTGTTGCTGGGTGGCTTCACCTGAAGACATCTTCTGCTGCAGATATGTTGTACCTGTCATAATCAGAGGCAATATATTAATATTAAACCCTGCTATCCTGTAAATTGTATCAGGCAATGACAGATCCTTTATCCACAGAATAAAAGGTGCCTGCCATAAATCTACAGAGTTCACCAACGCACTATAGAGAGCAAAAAAGAAAGGCATCTGCAAAAGCAACGGTAAACACCCGCCCATTGGATTCACTTTATTTTTTTTGTATACTTCCATAATCTTTTTATTTAAAACATCAGGCTTATCTTTATACTTTTCACGCAATTCCTGAATTACAGGATTCAATTCCTGCATTTTCTTCATGGATTCCGTGGAGCGTTGCGTCAGTGGTAAAAACATTATTTTTGTAATAACTGAAAAAATTACCAGTGACCACCCTAAATTCCCTACCAGCCTGTTTATTTCAAGCAGGCACCACATCATAAAGTCCCTGATAGGTTCAATCCACTTGCTGACATCTGCAGCATCACCAATGTGCTTATCAACAGCCAGTAGTTTATCTTTATTCTTTGGACCAACATATACTTTAAAATCATGTGTGATCGTTTCACCGGGTTTCAGTGGTTTGATTGGTACCACAATACCCGTCCTGAAGCCAGACTGTTCCCTGTTATCATACACCACACCTGAACCTGCAAAACCCTGTGGTATCATAATTAAAAGATAGTACCTGCTCATTATGCCAGCCCATTGTACCACACCGTTTTCACGTTTAAGGTCTTCCGGTGTAGAAAAGAATCCGCCACCCTTTCGTGCTTTTTCAAAACTGTCATCTATATAATAAATACTGTATAACTCATTATATGAATTATCAAAATCCATTGATGGCCCTAAAAAATCAGACGGGGAAAATATTACACCCCCTTCAGGAAATGTAAATTCGTTTTGCCCTTTATTTGTGATAGCATACGATACAACAAAATATTGTCCTGTTTCGTTATACGTAAATTTCTTTGAAATTTCCAGTCGATTTTTTTGTACGATAGCAACTGTGGAAAAGTGCACTGCCGATCCATCTTTTTGCATTTTCCATAATACTGGCGGTATATCCTTTGCATGCAAAAATTCCCCCGTTGAAAAATGAACAGGGAAATCAAAAAATCCTTTTGCATCAAATTTTGATTGAGTTACAATTAATTCAATCTTTCTTACTTTATCAATAAACGATGTACATTGCCCATCTTCATTGGAAAGTACTGCTGTATAGTATTTTGCATCAATAGTAACATCTTCCTTTTTTGAAGATGCTTGCTGAAGTTTTGAAACGACAGAAATTTCAGGTTTTTGTATTTCTTCAGTTTGCACTGTTTCAGGTTCAGCACTTTTTTCCGGGATTGGGGCTGTTTTTTCCTGTGGTTGAAAGAAATAAAACCACAGTATCCATATTCCCAGTGATAATAACACAGCAATCAAAGCCCTTTTTTCCATGACAACCTCTTGATAAATTTTTTACTCAAATACAACAATATCACATATGTATACTATCATACCGTGGAAAGGAGATAACAGGAAGGGAATATTTTTCCGTACTTAAAAATGATCATCAGGGGACAGGGTCATACCCACCATCACAAAATGGATGACAGCGAAGAATCCTTTTAACAGATAAAAAACCACCTTTCAAAAGACCATGTTTTGTCAATGCCTCAATTGCATATTGAGAACACGTTGGATAAAATCTGCATGCATTGGGTAATACTGGTGAAATCACAAGTTTATATAATTTTATTAAAACTACCGGTATGGTAACAATATTTATCTTCACTGTTTTAGTACTCCTGATTTAAACAATACTTGTTTAACTGACACAACAAGATGATTATATCCCATAGCCTTACAGGTGGTATCCGGGAATATAATAACAGCAAAACCCTGCCGTATTTGGGGCATCAGAGCTAATAAAATAGAACGAATTTGCCTTTTAATTCTATTCCGTTCAACTGCATTCCCGTAGTTTTTGTTAACCACTATGGCAAAACAAGATTGTAATGTGTTGCTCAAATACCCTCCTGCCTGTAATGGCTTCATATATACTATCATCTTCACTCCTTTGCCATATACCCTCTTACCGTTAACAATAGCTTCTTTAAATTTCTTCAGCCCCTTTAATGAATATCTCCTTTTCACGGAATAATGATATTAACAAGAATTACTTAGAATTTCGCTTTTCGTCAGAAACAGTTAATTTGTATCTACCCTTTTGTCTTCTCCTGCGCAATACTTCCTGACCTGCTCTTGTACTCATTCGTGCCCTGAATCCGTGTGTCCGTAATCGTTTGATTACTCCTGGTTGAAATGTTCTTTTCATCATCCCACCTCATTATTAAGAATATTAGTTCAAAGTAGAAAAAATCGTATATAATTACAATAAAAGATATAAAATGTTTAGCTATGTTACACGTATTTTTACAATAGCACAACTTTTTTTTAATACACAACAAAAATGCTATTTTAAACGTATTGTGTTTTGTGTCAAGAATTTATTGAGGCTTTTTTGATGCAATCACCAGTATAGTGTCAGAAAAACACAGTAAGTTAGCAAGAGTATTATATAATTTTTTATATTTTTGGGCGATAGTTCCAAAACGTTCAGGATGGTAACCTGAAGGAAAACATCTGATATTAGAAAATCCAATTTGCTGCAAAAGTTTTTTAATACTCCATGGTGCCACATCGATACGGTGATCCTGTGGATGAGACCTTACCCACTCTTTCCTGTGGCAATAAAATAATGGCCCAAAATACGACGGCAACGTACAGGCAAAAATGCCATAAACTTCAAGCATCTCATATATTTTGACAAACATAGCATACGGGTCACTAAAATGTTCAAGTACAAACCATGCGGTTATCACATCGTATTTCCTTACAGGAATAAAATCTTCAAATCCTGTACTATGAACCGGGATATTATATTTGTGTCTGCAATAGCTTGCAGCATATTCTGATATTTCCAGTCCTTCAACCTCGCCAAATCCTGTATCTCTGGCAGCCTTGCAAAAAAAACCTAAAGCACATCCAATATCAAGAAGGCTTTTTGAAGAAAGGTTTTCCCTCAAATATTTTTTTATTATTGAAAGCCTGAAAAGGGATGCAGTATATATTGACTCAAAATCATCTTCATATGTCTTGCCATACTGTGCTTGATATTCCTGGCCAAAGTAATCAGTAGAGTATATTGCTGGCAAATGACTGGCATTATAAATAATGCGACACCTTGGGCATAGTAACAGATTCTCTGAAATTTTTCTATATTTTGATGATGTGCAGACAGGGCATTTAGATGTCATTGTTTCTTTTTCTTTTTAGCTGGCTCTACAACAATAGGCACACCTTTTATCCGTGCTTTATCAAGTGACAATAACACCAGTTCTGCATATTGTTCCGGTATTTCGATAAATGAATATGTAGAATGTATATCAATCTTGCCAACGAGCTTCCCATCAATACCTGAACGTTTTGATATTTCCCTGATGAGGTCGCCGGGTGTTATCTTATGATTTTTACCAATGTTAATAAAAATTCTTGCCTTACCATCCTTAATATCTTCAAAGATAATAGTACCATCAGATGTTTTTGTAAAATTTAATGCGGCAACCTCCGCCATATCAAGCTTTGAGATGTCCCCAATACATTCCTTCAGTAAGGCAGCAGTTATCCGTTTTGTTGATCCAAACCATGGTAAATGTTTTCTCATTGCTTTTACCAAAGCAAAATATGGTGTAAGATCTTCATGTAAGGCTGATTCCAGTATTTTTTCAATCTTTTTTAACTGATTCATGACAGCTTCACTCAATCCTTTCTACGTTATAAATAATAGATATTTTTCACATTAATTAGGGAATTTATATATTGGCAAGCATATTTCTACAATTATTCTTTACACTTATACCCAACATTTCGTATGGTTTCTATTATATTATTAAACTCATCCCCCAATTTAATTCTAAGCCTTCTTATATGAACGTCAACCGTACGAGTACCCCCAATATACTCAACCCCCCATATTTGTGAAAGTAACTCCTGACGTGTAAAAACTATACCTTTATTTTCCATTAAAAATTTAAGTAATTCAAATTCTTTATATGTTAGCAATATATTGTCATTGTTTACTGTTACCGAATACTTTTCAGGCTCTATGGTAATATTGCCAACTTTGATAACCGAATCCTTTAATTCAATTTCAGCACCTATCAGACGATCAATACGCGCTTTTAATTCACCTTTTCTGAAAGGGAACACAATAAAATCATCAAAAAACCAGTCCCTGTTTACTGATTCTAAATATCCAGCCCGTACAATAAGTATGACTGGCAATCGCTGAAAACGCTTTCGAAGCTTTGAAAGATAAAACTGTGTATCGCTGATATCAATTTGCTCAGTATCAAATAATGCTATATCAAATCCTTCATCCTTTAGAGTATTAATAGTACCATGAACACTTACATCTAAAATCTGAAGCATTCTTACTTCAAGAACCAATTCCTTATTTTGTGTAATGAGTGCCGTTTTAATTTTCATTTTTTATTAACTAATGTTAAAAAAATATTCATATACCGTTCTGCTACATTTTCGGCATAAAAGGTTGTAATCTTTTTTTTATTATTTACAGAACAGTATTGATAGAGCTTTTTATCATTATAAAATTTCATAATACTTTCAGCACACTTTTCCACATCACCAACATTAATGAGCATTGCATTTTCACCATGGATAAGAAAATCAACCTGCCCCCCATGGTTGGTAGCAACAATAGGCAATCCGCAATACATGGCTTCCATAAACACAATGCCAAATCCTTCATGCATTGATGTAAGTACAAACAAATCAGATTGCGATAGATAGGCAAATTTTTTCTCGTCGGCAACAAATCCCATAAACTGCACTCTATCGTGTAATGACAATTCTTTCACAAGTGATTCTAAGTATTCCCTTTCAGGACCATCTCCCATAATGAGAAGTTTGATGGCAGGATTATCAAAAAGAGCTATCGCCCTTATAAGAATATCAATTGATTTACGCTTTATCAATCTTCCAATAGTTATACAGATAAAATCTTTTTCATGCAGCCCCAATTTTTTCCGTGATGTTTTTGGTATTACTGGCGGATGGAATGCTAACGGTATAATCTGAATTTCTTTTTTTGGTGCATAGTATTCTATTGCGTTATTGCGGGTATTTGATGATTGTGCCACAATTACATCAGCTCTGTTAAGGAGAAAACGAACAACAGATTTAAAAAATCGACTTCGGTGAGGTGATATTTTTTTACTTGGATCATAAATATCACCACCATGCAATGATAAAACATTTGGAATGCCAAATAACTTTGAAATTACATACCCTAGAGGGCCTGATGGAACAACAAAATGCGTATTGATAACATCAAACTTATATTTTAAGGCAAGCGATAGTGCCCGTATAAGCCCTGCAGGCAGGTAGCTAAGCATTGAAATAAATGTTGCTGCATCCCTTGATTTTCTGAAAAAAATCTTTACCCTGTGCACATGAATCCCATTAATATTTTCATAGGAGGGTAACCCTTTAAATGACGAAGTGATGACATGCACATTTGCTGACTTCACCCACTCCAATGCCAGGTCATATGTTGCAACACCCCCACCCCCCCCTAATGGAGGAAATTCATAATTTATAATTAATATATTAATCTTTTTTTCTTTCATACAAAATACTCCATCTTTAACAAAAAAGGTTAAGTTTTTCTCACACTAAAACATGCCTTTTATATTTCAAATACTATTTAATCGCGCATAGCTAAAACAATCTTCCCCCTGAACAAACTATGCATGCTATAAAAATACATTCTGGAATAAATATCCGATATAAATTAAAAAATAATGTTTTGTTAAAAATAATATTTGCCAAAATACATTAGAAGAAGGTACTATACTATAAACGCTAATGGGGAAAAATTCTATTTTATTACTAAAGGAAAAGGTTTTATCTTAATACTATCAAAAAAAGGTGGTGAATTATGAAATTCTTTCAATTTTTAGCTATTATTACCACACTATCTTCATTATTTGCCTGTTCAACTATCGATGTAGCTTCTACCAATAAACAGGCAATACAAAAAAGAATGAAGCGGGTTGCAGTATTTCCCTTTGACATAAAAGGTGCCGGCTGGGGAGATGAATTTTCAGATGCTATCTCACATCAATTTTTTAAAAGCGGAAAAGTTACTACCATTGAACGTGAAGCCATACAAAAAATTCTGCAGGAACAGCAGCTTTCTGCCTCTGGTTTAATTGACGATAAACAGGCTGTAAAAATTGGTAAATTTTTAGGTGCAGATGTTATCATCATTGGCCGTGGCTCTGCTTTACAGGCATACAGAAACAATAAGTTTGAACCCAACTGTATTGATACTTTTACATTAAAAGCCATTAATACTGAAAATGGCGAAATTTTGCTAACCGTTCGCAAAGAACCAGGAAGGGCATGGGACTGGCGTTACAGAGCAAAGTTTTGCTGTGGATTAACATTAATCTGGAATCTCAATGATATTTTAATAGAGAGTTCACAATATGATGACATTGCAAAACAGATAGTTAAGCAAATCCTTGGTATTTTACAAGAAGAAAATAAAAGATGATATTTAAATGTACAACATATACCAGCCTTTTAATCCTGGTTAGTATTGTTGCTTTTTTTTCTTCTGCCTATTCATCCGAATTTGATGAGCTGGACAAGCCTCCTGAAGGTATACACAAAGATCAGATAATACTTACAGGCTCAGTTTCTATTGGCATTCCTTACGGCGATCTTATTTCAGCCGAAGAAAAATTTACTAAAACTTCAACCTACACCTTTGAGAATGAAATAACTAAACTTATTTATCTATCACATTTAGCTTTTGGATTAACAATGTCAGGAGAATATCTTCCTATCGATTATATTGGTATTCGCTCAAAACTAAGGCGCAGTGTTATAGTTCAGAATACAAATTTTGGCGCTGACTATCAATCCTGGAAAAAAACACTGTACAGCGATTATTCTGTTTATTTTGGCCCATCTTTTCATGTTACTAATAGAAAGCCATGGGACATTAGTTTATCACCCATGCTTGGCTATGTATTTGCTACTTATAAGCCAACTCCTATAGCCCGCGTACTTATTGATGGGTATATACCACCGCCAACACAACAGTTTTCAAGTATGACCTATGGTGTTGATGTTATGCTCAGCATATTTTTCAGCGGGGGGCTTGTTTTCCAGATTGGTGGGGAATGGATACGTAACAATATACTATTTTCATCAATACCAGATGCCGTTAATCCACAAACAAACCAGATTTTTTATACAAAGAAAGATGCCACCATTGATTCCGTTCTTTTCTGTGTTTCAGCAGGTTACGCCTTCTATAATTAATATATTTCAATTGTAATCACACTATGCAAAGATACAAATTCAATTTTCTATACATTAGCTGGACTTTGTCATATAATGCATAGTATTTCTATTGTTTGCATCTACAATTATTTACCCGCATCTTATTCTATTACAGCATTGCCTGTATTAACAAGCATTGAGACGACACGTGCTGTAGTTAATTTATCCTTAGTCTTCAACTTTACAGGTAACCGCAAAAACTGATGCATACATCCTCTTCGTCTGTGTTCTAATGGGAAACTTCCATCATCAAATTGCTTCTTTATACACTGATTAAATAACCGTATCCTGAACGCTTCAGCTGTATCGTCTAAAAAAAGTGAAAACTGAATGGCATCGATGCTATCATAGTCTAAATAAAATGGGTATCCCAGCAATTCATGATTATATGCAACTCTGCACCTGCAACCAGCTTCTGTAAATATGGCATCATTGCGGAACATATAGGCGATAGCTCTTTGAAAACTATCATTGCAATTCCTGGTATCTATTTTCATCAGGGCTTTTGCACACATGACAGTTGCAACCGCACAACTTGGAGCATCAGTATGCACTAATCCAAGTCCTTTTCCAGTACGTTTAAAAAGCAAATATTTCAGTGAATCACCAACTGAACCGATTGGGCAATACAGCCAGCCACCATCATCCCTCTGATGAGACAGAATCCATTCTATACCTTTCTCCACTTCCTTTCCCTGATATCCGCTTTCCAGCAGGTAATACACTAACTGTCCGGTAATACATGCCGTTGAACAGAAAGGTTTCCAGTTTAAAGTAAATCCGCCATCATCCTGCTGAAATTTTAGTATTTCTTTAAGAATTGAGTACACAATATTATCACTGACATTACATCCACTTTCAACAAATGATGAAAAAAACCACATAATCCCAATACCCGGTGCATCAAAATAATCATAGGCTTTTTTATTGAGAGAATGCAAACTGATTGAATTTACTATTACTTTGCTGTCTTTTTGTACATTATTTTCTTTTAAGGCAGGAATACTTTTTAATAAAAAAAATAATGATACTGCATCATCTGCCAACCATTGGATTACATCACCATTTAAATATTTTGATTGAATCTTCACCTATAGTATAGTTGCTTATTTTTTTAAACTGGCAATGCGATTATAATTCTCTACAATGACGGGGTTATCCGGGGCAAGCTTTCTTGCCTTTTCAATGATTTCAACAGCTTTTTTTACATCACCAGCCTGAACATAACTCATAGCAAGATTATTGCAAATATACGCTGAAGAAGGTGCCAGTGCATATGCAGCCGAATATGCAGTCTGTGCCTGGGTAATCCTGCCTAAAGCCATAAGCACATTGCCCAATTCATTATATGCATAGTACATCTCTGGATCAAGTGAAATAGCTTTTTCTAAATACTCTTTAGCCTGCCAGTACGAACCAATTCCTGAATAGGCCAATCCCAGAATATAATATGCAACAGGTTCCTGCTTGATCTGCAACGCTTTACGGGCCCACGTCATTGCATCTGTATAGCGCTTATAATCTATATATATGAAAGCAATATCAATGAGAGGATTCACGCTATCTTTTTGAATTTCTGCACAACGCTTTAAATGTTTTAGAGCCGATTCATAATTACCCTTCCTGCCATGGATATGACCGGCTAAATAGCGAAGATTATAATTTGGTGAATTTGTCTCAAAATCTCTTGAAACATCCAGAACCGATGCTACTTCGGCTAATGCATCATCATATTTTCCTTGCTCAAACAGTTTCAAGGCTTTATCATAATCTGCATATAGCACCACGGGGATTGTTAGTATAAAAGCATAAAGAAAAAATAATTTAATTTTCACGTTTTATCCCCCATAAAATATAATGTATTTACCTTACCCTTAAGCCCATTATTGTATATAAAAACATGCTTAAGGGTAAGGGTGTAAATATTTTCATCATGTTTAAAAGCTACTTTATGCCCATTTATAGTAAATAGTGTCATTAGATCAAGAGATCATTGCACAACCATACTTTTACCTGGGAAACCGTATTTCTGCTTGCGCTGCAGCCAGTCGGGCAATTGGTACTCTAAATGGTGAACAGCTTACATAATCAAGCCCCACTATATGACAAAACTCCACTGAACTTGGTTCGCCACCATGCTCACCGCAAATACCAAGTTTGAGCCTGGGATTTACGGATCGCCCTTTTTCAAAAGCCATCTTTATAAGCTGCCCAACTCCATCACGATCAAGAATTCTGAATGGATCATTTGGTAAAATTTTCTTATCAACATACTCTTTTAAAAATTTTCCTGCATCGTCACGGCTAAAACCAAATGTCATCTGTGTGAGGTCATTTGTACCAAATGAAAAGAACTCAGCAACCCCTGCTATCTCATCAGCTGTTACTGCAGCTCGTGGGACTTCAATCATTGTGCCAACCATATAATCAACTTTCACTCCCATTTCTTTCATGACAATTTCAGCAGTTTTTACAATAATGTTTTTCTGTAGTATAAGTTCTTTAACATGACCCACCAGCGGAACCATAACCTCAGGCTTAACATCCACACCTTCCTTTACCAGCTGACATGCTGCTTCAAATATTGCACGAGCCTGCATCTCTGTAATTTCAGGATAGGTAATGCCCAACCGGCAACCCCTGTGCCCTAACATGGGGTTAAATTCATGGAGTTCTTCAACCTTAGCTTTCACATCTTCAACTGTTATTCCTAATTCTTTTGCCATCTCTTTCTGTGATTCCAGATCATGTGGCAAAAATTCATGTAATGGCGGATCAAGTAGCCTGATAGTTACTCCCAATCCTTCCATTGCCTTGAATATTCCATAAAAATCCTCTCTCTGCATGGGTAGCAATTTATCCAGTGCTTTCTTCCTTCCTTCATAGGAATCAGCAAGTATCATTTCCCTGACTGCCTTTATTCTGTCACCTTCAAAGAACATATGCTCAGTACGACACAGTCCTATGCCTTCAGCTCCAAAATTTCGAGCAACCTTTGCATCATGGGGAGTATCTGCATTGGTCCTTACTTTAAGCTTTCTGATTTCATCAGCCCACTGCATAATGGTCCCAAATTTACCTGTTACTTCCGGTTCAACAGTTGCAACCTTTCCAAGCATTACCTCGCCTGTTGAACCATCTATGGAGATATAATCTCCTTCTTTTAATACAACATCTTCAACTTTCATCACCCGCTTTGCGTAATCTATCTCCAGCACACCACAACCTGATACACAGCATTTGCCCATTCCCCTGGCAACCACAGCAGCATGAGATGTCATACCACCACGGGCAGTAAGTATACCTTCAGCCGCGTTCATGCCCTTTAAATCCTCGGGAGAGGTTTCAATTCTAACCAAAATTACCTTCTCACCACGTTCTTTCCATTCATGGGCATCATCAGCATTGAAAACAATTTTCCCTGTTGCAGCACCCGGTGAAGCAGGAAGACCTTTTGCAATAACCTTGCGTTGTGCTTTGGGATCAAAAGTTGGATGGAGTAACTGGTCAAGTGATTGCGGATCCACTCTTAAAACAGCATCCTCTTTTGATATCAGGCCTTCTTCGACCATATCAACAGCAATATTTATAGCAGCCCGTGCAGTTCGTTTACCATTTCGCGTCTGGAGCATCCACAACTTTTTGTTTTGTATGGTAAACTCTATATCCTGCATGTCGCGATAATGTTTTTCAAGAGTCATGTACACATCCACTAACTGCTTATATGCTTCAGGCATATACTCTTCCAGTGACGGATATTTTTGTTTACGTTCTTCCTCTGATACGCCATTTTCCCTGGCCCACCGGCGAGAACCTTCAAGTGTTATCTGTTGTGGTGTTCTTATTCCTGCAACCACATCCTCACCCTGAGCATTAATCAGGTATTCACCAAAAAATTCCCTTGCACCTGTGGCAGGATCCCTTGTGAAGGCAACACCCGTGGCACAGTCATTGCCCATATTGCCAAATACCATTGCCTGAACATTTACTGCAGTGCCCCAGCTATCATCAATGTTATTCATTTTTCTGTACAGGATAGCACGCTCATTATTCCATGATCTGAAAACTGCTCCTATTGCTCCCCATAACTGCTCATAGGGATCATCAGGGAATGATACATTGAGCCTATCTTTTATAATTTTCTTAAATCGCGCTACCAGCTCTTTTAAATCATCCACAGTAAGACCAAGGTCATTTTTAACTTTCCTTTTATCCTTAATTTCATCCATGATCACTTCAAATGGATCATGCTCATCCTTGCTTTCGGGCTTCAATCCCAATACAACGTCACCATACATCTGGATAAAGCGGCGGTATGAATCCCATGCAAACCGCTCATTCCCGGTTTTTCTTGCAAGGCCTTTTACCACATCCTCATTTATTCCTAAATTAAGAATGGTATCCATCATTCCCGGCATTGATGCCCGTGCACCCGACCTCACTGACACAAGTAAAGGATTGGAAGGGTCACCAAACTTAGTGCCCATAATTTCTTCTACCTTATGTAATGCAGTAACTACTTCCTCTTTTAGCCCATCAGGCATTTTCTGATTGTTTGTATAATATTCATTGCATACTTCTGTTGTAATTGTAAAGCCCGCAGAAACAGGAATGCCAATACGTGCCATTTCTGCTAAATTAGCACCTTTTCCACCTAAAAGGTTCTTCATATCAGCAGTTCCCTCCGTAACGTTACCACCAAACAGATACACACGCTTTGCCATTGTTATTCTCCCTTTTTTCTTAAATTTATTCTATCGTTACCATAAAAAATGATAACATATCTCATTTTCATCATACATACACAGCAGGCTATTTTTACCAGCATTACCTAACGGTTTAACATCCTTATATTACTGCATTTCTATTGTAAAGATTAATTTCTCATTATGATTATCATTTTAATAATTATATGCTATTGTTTTAGCAAATCATTTACAATTTTAACAAAACATGCATCTCTATCAATACAATTTTCACAATTATCTGACTCAAAAATACTCATATTGCAATCTACTGTATTTGTTTCAACCATAATTTCTTTATACCGTATATACTGCACTTCATCATCTGTTAACGCTTGCTCACCCTGTTTGTATAATTTTTGTACGATAGTTTTTTGTAATTCAATCTCCTTTTTGTCTACAACATGCTCAGCTGGAATGTTTGTCTTTTTCTTCTGCAAAGCCACAAACCCTCTTGTTTTATATCTGATAGCATGTTTACGGGTAATTATGAAATAGAGTATACCAG
The DNA here is from genome assembly GCA_020721905.1 of Leptospira biflexa. Classification (GTDB taxonomy): domain Bacteria; phylum Spirochaetota; class UBA4802; order UBA4802; family UB4802; genus UBA4802. Next base: position 33,297 of record DYLU01000002.1, read on the forward strand.
TGGCAAGCCCGCCCAGATGTCCTATATGTGAGATGTTATCAAATCCACCTGAAAGCTCCAGAAACAGTTCCAGAGCACCATATATTATCACCAGTGTCCGTGCTTTTACTGGTATAATAAAAAAAAGTAAAATTTCAACATCCGGGAATAATATGCCAAAGGCCAGAAGAAGCCCAAATACTGCTCCTGAGGCGCCAATAGTAGGTATATAATATCCCGTTTTACCTGACAATAAAGCTATGATAAAAATTGCCGTGCCTGCCCCAACACCACAGGTTAAATAGTATATAATGAATTTTTTACTCCCCCACAATCTTTCAACAGGCATACCAAAGATATAAAGAGCATACATATTAAATACAATGTGTGCAAAACCTGAAGTACTGTGTAGAAACATATACGAAAATAGCTGCCATAGATAAAATTTATCAACTACCAGATAAGGAATTAAGCCCAGGTAATATGTAACAATATCCAAAGGTAAAACATTATTAGCAACAGTATATGGGACAAGTGTATTACTCAACAAAAGTTGAATGAGAAAAATTATACCATTTGCTATTATAAGGGTAACAGCCCAGTTCTTATACATAAACGAATCCTGCTATATCCATTACATAGTTTTATTACTGATCCTCATATTGAGGACACATTCTTGAAACACCAGGCTCAAAATTTCTGCAAACTGCCGGCCGTGTATCATAAATGGTGCAGCTATACAGCCCATCATCATTCATAATTAAAAAAGGACATCGTTGAATTGAATGCCCATTTCGTGATGATACAAGATGGTCCCCTGCCCATACACTGCTTTCATTCTCAATTATATGTAAGATATCATCCCTTCCTTCAGTGTGCCAGCGTTTAAAATCTTCTTCAGTGGCATAGGCAATCATATCTACAAAACAACACGCCCCACACCGTTTACACTCTTTCCCTGGCATACGTTATACTATTACAAAATTGATTATGATAACCCTTTCAACGCAAACTGGAATATAAATTCAATTAAATCATCTATGGTCATCCATTCTTCCGGAGAAAACCACAACCGTGTTCTAACAATCATTGAAGCAATAAGATTCAAAGTAATTTTCTCATCTACTTTTCTGAATAATCCCTTTTCAATTCCACGCTTAAGTATAGTGTACCCTATACAATTATATTCATCACGCAGATCCAGAATAACTTTCCTCCTTTCAGGAGAAAGATTCCTGAGCTCTGTATCAAATAATAACTTTGAAGCTCTTTTTTCCCCCAAAGTAATTTTAACATGAGTTTCTATCAATAATCGTAATTGCTGCAGGGGATCTCCATCTTCTTTTTCCAGATACCTGATAGGATTGACGATCTCTTCCATTTCCTCTTTTAAGATTGAGAACAGTATCTCTTCTTTACTTTCAAAAAAATTGTAAATATTGGCAGGCCTGAAACCACATTCATTTGCAATATCCTTCATACTGGTTTCAGCATACCCTTTTTCCCAAAAAAGTACCTGTGATTTTTGCATTATCAGTGTTCTCTGTTTACCATTTTCTTTTACTACAACATCAGGCATCGATATTATCTCCTTAAACTGATAATAAATTGCTTCCACTCTACTTTAATAGCAAAGCATTACGAATGAAATCATTGCACCATATCACAATGCTATATTCTTTAAATTTACCACATTAAAATACCATTATCGTAAATACAAGAAAAAAAACCTCGTACCATATATACGAGGTTTTTTAAAAAAAACAGGAGGTTCCTTATAACTTTATTTTTATTCACCCTTAAATTCAGGTTTTCGCTTTTGTGCAAACGCCATCATGCCTTCCATACAATCTTTGGTAGGAAATAGTTTTGCCAGTTCTTCCCGTTCCATTTTTAAATGCATTTCAGGAGACATTGAAGGACTGGCTGACAATACCTTCAAGATTGCTTTGACAGATAGCGGTGGCCTTTGAGCTAATTCTTCTGCAAATTTCAATACTGCACCCATAAAATCCTGTTCTTCAAAAACTTTATTTACCAGACCTATTGCAAGTGCTTCTTCTGCCTCAAGTTGTTTTCCAAAAAGCATTAATTCTAATGCCTTTGCTCTTCCAACCAACCGAGGCAAACGTAATGTACCGCCATAACCTGGCATAATACCTAAATTTGTCTCAGTTAAACCTATTCGTGCACCCTTTTTCATGAGCCGTATATGACATGCCATTGCCAATTCACAACCACCACCTAAGGCATGCCCATTTAATGCAGCTATAACTGGTTTAGGATAATCTTCTATTTTGTTCCATACATCCTGGCCACGTTTCAAAAAATCAACTGCACTGAAATCCCCAAATCCCTGTGAAAGATCCGCACCGGCACAGAAAATCTTATCGCCCGAACCCGTTATAACCAGCACACGAATATTTTTATCAATTTCCAGTGTATCCAGATACTTTCGCATAGTTTCAAAAACATCATGGCTCAGCTGATTAGCTTTAGGTTTATTAATTGTTAAAACACCAATCATCCCTTTTTGTTCTAATAATACTGCATCTGACATATGACACCTCCTATCTCCCAATTGTTTTAAACGAACCATCTATAATTTCAGGTTCTGGTTTTAGAATGTCTAATTTAAAGCGCTGTGCCAGATAATTAAGGCAATCAGTTAATTGTTGTGGTTGGACTCCTGATGCCAGTGCAAATGGCCCAGCAAATGCATTCATCCCATATTTTACACCATCATCAATATCCTGAACACCAGCAGCAATACCTTCTTTATATACCTTTACTGCTTCATTAACCTGGACTGCCATAAGATGGAGCGGTGTTATTTCTTCAGTATCCGGCATCTCAGGAATAATAGCTTTACCATCCTTCCATTCATATATGCCTTTCCCGCTCTTCATCCCAAGATAGCCTTTTTCCAGGCATCCAAGCAAAAATTTTCCTGGTTTATACCGGGGCGATAGTGTCTGTGCATAATATTCCAGTGTATGGCAGAAAACATCCAGCCCAACAAAATCAGCTGTTTCAAAAGGAGCCATTTTAACACCCATTTTCTTCATTTTTCCATCTATTTGTGCGGGATGGATTTTTCCTTCATCTAAAATAGCACTAAGTAATGCCTGATTAGGTGCACTGATTCTGTTAACAATAAAACCCGGTCTATCTTTCAAAACTTTTACGGGGAATTTATCAATTTTCTTTGTTAATTCAAACAAAATATTAATCGTATTCTCCGATGTCTTTGCGCCATAGATTAACTCAACCAGTTTCATCCTGGTTACAGGGTTGAAATAATGCATTCCAGCAAATCGCTCAGGATTTGTGACAGCGGTAGCTATTTCAGTAATGCTCATGGTAGAAGTGTTTGTTGCAAGTATTGCATCAGAAGCGCATGCGGATGAAGCTTTTGCAAATACATCCTTCTTCAATTGCATATTTTCCGGTACAGCCTCAATGATTACATGAGCATCCGATACTCCTTTTTGTAAATCTGTTGTTATACTTATTTTTCCAAGAACTTCATCAACAGTTCCCTGCAATTTCCCTTTTGATGCAAGGAAATCTAAACTTTCCTTTACTTTTTTTATCGCATTATCAAGGAATTCCTGTTTAACATCTATCATAGTAACCATGAACCCATTTTGAGCGCACACCTGTGCTATGCCATGACCCATTGCCCCCGAACCTATAACGGCAATTTTCTTTACATCATTAATATTTTTCATAATTACCTCCATTTATAAAAATAATAGCTATTTAAGCTCCTTACTTGACATTTCCAGTATGTTGCGAGCAATAATCAAATGCTGTATCTGTCCGGTACCTTCAAAAATATCCATAATCTTGCTATCCCTCATCCATTTTTCTGCTAAATAGTGAGTTGAATATCCCACCGGCCCAAGCAATTCACTGCATCGCTGGGTTATCAAGGTTGCATACCTGCCTGCTTTAGCTTTTGCCATTGATGCTTCTAAGTTATTAAACTGGTTATTATCAGCCATCCAGGCAGCACGCCAGGTTAAAAGTCTCATAGCTTCAACATTAGCATCCATCAAATACCACTCACGCTCAACTGCAGAAACATTTGATAAATTCTTCTTATAATCAAAAGTATATCCTTTCTTTTCATATTGTTCCCGGGTAAATTCAACAGCTGCACGTGCAATACCTGTTGCCATTGAAGCAACCAATGGCCTGGTATTATCAAATGTTTTCATGACACCTTTGAATCCCTCCGTGGACATTTTCACTTCAGGATCCCCCAATATGTTATTATAAGGAATTCTGCAATCGCTGAGCACAAAGGTACCAGTATCAGAACCCCTGATGCCTAATTTATGCTCTAAATGCTCCAGAGTAAAACCAGGAGTCCCTTTTTCCACAACAAATGATTTGATTCCAGATTTCCCGGCTTTTTTATCAACTGTCGCCCATACAACCACCACTTCACTTCTGTCTGCGCAGGTAACAAAAATCTTTTCTCCATTGAGTACCCAGTAATCGCCATCACGAGTAGCGGTTGTTGTAATAGCTCCTGAATCAGAACCTGCGCCCGGTTCTGTAATTGCCATAGCAGCCCACTTATTACCAAAACGTTCCAGCTGTTCATCATTAGCAACTGCCAAAATGGCCGCGTTCCCTAAACCAGCATTTGGGAATGACAATAAAAGAGCTGCATCTCCCCAACACATTTCTTCAATGGTCACTACCATCCCCAGGTTTGCTCCGCGTTTTGGCTTCTTTACTTCACCCGAAGCAGAAGATTCACCCTCTTTCTTTTTCTTAGGGCGGGCCATTACCTTTATCCCTCTGAACATATCAAGTTCCTTAGGATATTCATGCTCGGCTTCATCATATTTCCTTGAGATTGGACGCAGAACACCTTCTGCCAGTTTATGCATGTTATCCTGTAATGTTTTTATATAATCCGGTGTTACTAATTGAATCATTGTTGTCCTCCTCACACTATTAAATAATTGCCATGGCTTCACTAATTGCAATACTACGCCCATTACGATAATATCGCTCAACAGGATGATCCCTGATATACCCATGGCCACCAAGAATCTGAACCCCATAATCAGTAAGTTTCATAGTCATTTCTCCAGCATAAATCTTTGCAAGGAATGACTCACGTTTTGCATCCATGCCTAACTCAATAGCTGATGCAGCCTTCCATGTTAATAGCCTCATTGCATCAACTTCATAAGCCATTTCAGCTATCATAAAAGCTATGGATTGCCTGCTGGCTATGGGATCACCAAACTGCTGGCGTTCTTTTGCATATTTCCTTGCGTATTCATATGAAGCACGTGAAATGCCTGTTCCAATAGCAGCCATTGCAGTTCTTGTTCTCTGGATTAGCCAATGAAATGCTGTTTCATCCCCTAATTTGTTTCTTTCATGAATTGTACAATTTTCAAACGTAACTTCAAAAGTTGGCAGTGCCCACCAACCGCAATTTTTTTCTTTTTCTCCAACAGATAGTCCTTTTTCATCTTTATCTACTATAAACAGATGTGGATTGCCCTCATAATTTGCTATAACTATCATATGCAACGCTTCATCAGCAAGGGGAACAAAGCACTTTTTCCCATTTATAACATACGAGTTAGCCTTCTTTTCAGCTTTTGTTTCACAATTCCATACATCAAAACCCACACTAAGTTCGTTAATTGCCAGTGATGCCGGAACAAATGAATCACTGGAAAATTCCGGAAGATACTTTTCCTTTTGCTCTTTTGAGCCTAAATGAACCAGGGGGAGTACAAAGAGAGCAGGCAGCATTGCATAGACTGCAAAGCTCATATCTCCAAAAGCCAGTTCCTCAAGAACTAAAGAATGGAGAATTGGTGAACTCCCCATACCATATCCACCATATTCTTCAGGGATCATTGACTGAATTATACCTAGTTCCCAGAATTTTTGGACTGCCTGTTTATCCAATTGCCTTTTTTCATCCCATTGGTGAATAGAATCTATCACTGTAGCCTGAACAAGCTGTCGGACAGTATCCTGCATCATCTGCTGTTCTTCAGATAATGCAAAACTTATTTCTTCTACCATATAATAACCTCCTTAATAAAATAAGTACTGACATGTCAGTACTTATTTTATTATTGAAATAAGTCAACTATTTTTTATTAAAAATACCATGTGCAATAATGTTAGAGGCCTTATCAGATATTGCTTCTAAATCGCCAATTAGCATGTTGTCATCCATTGTTATAGTCAAATAATAATGGGCTAACCGGAAGACTCCTCCAGCAATTAGATTGGCCATAAAATTTAGATCCATCTGTTTATCAATATTATTGAATTTCACTGCAATATTAAGATCAGCAATAATCATATTAATTAATTTGTTTTCAAAATGCTGAATTTTTTGCTCAAAATGATCTGGCAAGCCTAAACCGGCACGTAAAATTATATTTGCCCGGTCTCTATCTTCAAAGAAAAATCTGAATGCTTCATACAACCTTTTTTTAAGATACATATATGGAGAAATTGTTTCTAAATCTTCTTTAACCGATAATTCATTGATATAGTTTTCCCATTCAATTAAAAATCTTTCCAGTAACGATATAAAAAGATGTTCCTTATTGGAAAAATATTGATAAACAGTTCCCCGACCAATTTTTGCCGATTCAATAATATCTGAAATTTGTGTTGCATAATAGCCCTTTCCCGAAAATAACCTTTTTGCATGAAGCAATATTTTATCTCTTGTATCATCTGCTCTGGTCATTATGCCTCCTTTGTTTTTTTCAACTCAATGACAATGAGTAGCAAAAAACAATTACATTCTTAAAAAGAAATTTAAAAAAATTATTTTTTTTTAATAAATTATTCTTGACAAATCAAAATAATACTGACATGTCAGTATTACAAGCAAATTTTTTATATTTGCAAAATATTTTACATAATATTATTTTTTAAGGAGGATCAACATGGTTATTGCACCAAATACTTCAATTGATCAATTTCTCACAGAAATTATGCCAAAAGCAGCAACGGAAATGCTTCAAAATTCCAATGCACCCAAAGAACTTGGTGGCACTGAAATCACCATGGTTGTTGAAGTTAATGGTAAATCCTATGGATTCAAAGTTAAAGATGGCAAAAATATTGAAACATGTGGTGATATCGCAAAACCTATGCTGAGATTAAAAATATCCGAAGCTGATTTAAAGAAAATGATTGAAACCAATAATCTCGATATGCTGTTAGGCATGCAGAAGGATCTGACAAGAGCCCGATATAATGCTCTATCTTCTTTGAAAGGTAGTTTTATTGCCAAATTAAAAAATGACGATGGTTCTGAATTTACCATTGAAGCAATACTTAACGGTGCAACATCACCACAATCAATTTTCCGTATGACAACAAAAGACTCAGCTGCTTTGATGAAAAAGGAAACAAATCCTGTTAATCTTTTCATGTCAGGTGCAATGAAAATCGAAGGTGATATGAGTTTTGCAATGGCAACCCAACCCCTATTCACTTGATAGATATGCTTTACATCTCAACCACATTTTTCATGTGGTTGAGATGTTTTTTTATCGATCACATGGAGGACAACAATGGAAACTTTACCCTGGTACAAAGAATATAAAGTTTTAGGTATACCAAAAACATTTAAGCCTTATCCTGATAAACCTGTATATGATATTCTTGAAATAGCTGCAAAAAAATACAAAAATAATGGCCTTTTACAAAAGGATTATTTTATATCTTATCCGCAACTTCTTGAGTATGTAAACAGACTGGCTTCACGCCTACAGTCTTTTGGACTGATCAAAAATGATATTATTGCAACGATTTTACCAACTTCTACAGAATTTATAATTGCTGATTACGCAATTTCAAAAGCAGGGCTCATCCATCTGCCATGCAGTTCACTTGAACCTGCTGAAGCTCTTGAACACAAATTTAAAGAAGGTAAGCCTAAAGCTATAATTTGTACCAGCAACGATATTAAAATTGTCACCCACTTAATAAAAAAGACCAGTGTCAGAGCTATCATCATTGCAGACACACGTACCAGCAACTTTGTTCCAACTATCGATACCAATAAAATTAAAATACCAAGCTCCTCAATTTATGAGTTATACTCATTAATCCAGAATTCTTCAGGAAACATTAATCCAGTTCCTATTAATGTAGAAACTGATATCGAAACATTAATTTTTACAGGTGGTACCACAGGTATTCCAAAAGGCTGTATGCTCACACATAGAAATATATATGCTAACTGTATACAGAATCTCCATGCATTAGGTGCCGGAGGATTGACATTCAAGGGGGCAATATCGGTTATATTGGGATTACCATTTTTTCATACCTATGGGCATTGCCTTATGCATACAATGATGCTTTTTGGATTCAATATCATCATTATCAACGATCCACGTGATACTAAATCAATGGTTGAAAATATAAAGAAGCACTATCCGGTTATGCAGATAGGTGTACCAGCTCAATTCATGAAATTAGCTAAAGAAGATCTCAGCGGTATAGGCATAATTGGTCTTTCAGGATCGGCTCCTCTATCTGAATCGACACAGGAAGAATTTGAAAAACGTTCAAATAGCGGCATAATGGAAGGTTATGGTCTTTCAGAGATGTCCCCAGTGACACACCTTAATCCTTCAGTGATATACCGTATTTTAGGAGGGCGTTTTGGTGTCCGATTAGTATCTCTCTTATCATCAATTCCCGGAAATAGTTACTTAACCAATCAGCTCTTTCGTTTGATAGGGACAAGAAACTTTGGCTGGATTTTTACTAAAATTATTTCATATCGCATGAAAAAAACAAGTCAAAAGCCCGGAAAGAAATCTGTAGAAAAACGAAGAACAATTGGTGTTCCATTCCCCGACACTGAAGTACGTTTTCTTGATTTTGAAACTGGTAACATTCTGACAATTGATGATATGCTGGCTGGAAAAAGAGCAGAGATGCTTTTAAAGGGACCACAGCGTATGTTAGGATACTGGCCAAAACCTGATAGTGGCTGTGATGCTGAAGGTTTCATTCATACCGGTGACATAGTACAGATAGACTCTAATGGTTATTTTTACATTGTTGATCGTTCCAAGGATATGATTAATGTCTCAGGTTTCAAAGTATATTCAAAAGAAATTGATGACATCGCTGGTGAACATCCACATGTTGAAGCAGCTGCAACTGTTGGAATACCTAATCCAGAAAAAGAAGGTAGCGAAGTAGTTGTTCTTTTTGTTCAGTTGTATCCACAATACAAAAACAAAACAAAAGAACAAGATATATTAAAATACCTTCAATCAAAAGTTGCAAAATATGCAGTACCCAAATTTATACAACTGGTAGATGAACTTCCCCGAACAGCAGTTGAAAAAGTTGATAAAAAAATATTACGGCAAATGGCTATTGATCATTTTCTACTATCAAAAAAGAAAGCAAAAATCAAAACAAAATAATAATCAGAGAACAAGAGAGGTACCAATGAGAGAATGTGTATTTATTGATGGTGTGAGAACACCCAACGGAAGAGCTCATCGTGAAAAAGGCTGGTTCAGAAACTTAAGGCCTGATGAGCTTTTAACACCAGTGTACAATGCACTATTTGAGCGAAACAGTAAAGTTGCCCCTGGTATGATTGATGCTGTTTTTGTTGGTTGTGCTAATCCATCAGGCATGCAGAACGATATCGGCAGGTTAGCATGGTTAGCATCTGGACTACCAGATTCAGTCCCTACCAATACTTTGACCAATCAATGTCCATCCGGCATGTCTGCCACCATGCATGCCGCACGAGCAATTATGACCGGTGAAGCAGATATCATCATAGCTGCTGGCATAGAGGATATGGAAAAAGTACCAATGGGTGCCAATATGGATTTCCCTCCACGCTTGTTGAAATACTATAATGGAGCGGATCTTTTAATGGGAGCTACTGCCGAAAAAGTAGCTGAGAAATGGAATATATCTCGAGATGACATGGAAAATATGGCATACTGGTCAAATAAAAAGGCATGGGAAGCAACACAAGCCGGCAAATTCAAAAAGGAGATAGTTCCAATAATGGGTCTTGATGATAATGGAAATGAATTCTTAGTAGATAGGGATCAATGGATTCGCGAAAAGGTAGATAGGGAAAAAATGAAAACCATGATGTCACCATTCAAGCCCAATGGCGTTGTAACAGCAGCAACATCATCACCGCTGACACAGGGTGCTTCAGCACTACTTCTCATGAGTAGAGAAAAAGCTGATAAATTGGGACTCCCGTATACATATAAATACTCATATGGAGTATTAGCCGGATGTGATCCTACTGTAATGGGAATTGGACCAATTCCTGCTATAAAGAAACTTGTTGCACGGACTGGTTTGAATCTAGACGAAGTGGGAGCAATTGAACTGAATGAAGCTTTTGCAAGTCAGTCATTAGCATGTATACGTGAACTTAAACTAGATAATGACAATGCTCCATTTAAGCGTGTGAATGTTTGGGGCGGTGCTATTGCTTTAGGTCATCCGTTAGGTGAATCAGGTGCACGTATTATTGTAACGTTGCTTAATGTGTTACAAACTGAATTCCCGAATGCGAAATATGGACTTGCTTCGCTATGTGGTGCTTTTGGCAATGCAGGAGCATTACTGGTTGAAAAAGTTAATTAACCAAATTATTTTATACTGAGTGTACATTTCCGCCGCCAGGTGCGGCGGAAATTAAATCTTAATTTTAGTTCATAATTTATGTGCACATAAATAGTCATACCAAATAAATGTAACAATTTTAATTGCAAAAGGAGGTTTGTCGTGAAACGATTTTTAACTATCTTTTTAACAATTATTTTTGCAGGTATCTCAATCCTTGTTTTTTCACAACAATCAAACTGGAAATTAGTACATGAAAGTAAAGAAGATCAAGCTTTCTTACAAATTTTCACTCGTGATATCCCCGGTTCGCCTTATAAAGAATTTAAGGGTGTAAGCTTTTCTGATATTCCTTTTGATATTGCTCTCAAAGTTATTCAGGACTACAATAATTATCACAAATGGTATGGCATGTGTAAAGCATTGTATCCAATAAATGTGCGCAACCCAAAAGATCTTGATATGTATTTTATCCTTGACCTTCCTGTTGTTACAGATCGCGATGTTATTGTTAAAGTTGAATGCGGCTGGGATGAGAAAAAAGGGACCGCCTGGGTAAACATGACATCAGTAAATAATAGTACATATAAAAATGACAGCGGTTTAGTGCGTATGACATCTTTAAAAGGAAGATGGGATATAATCAAAAAAGATGATAACCATGTAGAAGTTATTTATCAGGTACATGCTGAATTAGGAGGATCTCTGCCAGCCTGGGTGGTCAATATTGCAGCAAAAGATCAACCGTTAAAGACTTTAAAAGGTGTTTATAAATACAGTAAAAAGATACGCGATAAGTAAAAATAAGAATATACTTATTGATAAAAAAGGGGCATTTTGATATATGCCTCTTTTTTTATTATGAATAATCTTGACACATAATACAATATAATTTTTTTAATGTAGAAATACTTATTTTAATTTTGCAACCAAACAGGATATCCTATGGTAATGGTTTTTATACTGATAGTAGGCATTTATGTAATCACCATTGGACTGTTAGAACTTGTAATACCTGCCCGCATGTTACAATTATGGATTAAAATTTCTTCAAGCAGGTTGTATTATCTTTATGGAATTCTATTAATAATAGCGGGATTCCCCCTAACTCAGGTACCATCATCCAACCCTTTATCTACCCCACTTTTCATTGTTGGATTAATAGTGGTCTTTTCTGGACCGTTCATTCTAATTTATCCTGAAAAGATAAAAAACATTTTTTTTCAGGGACTTGAAGAACTTGGACAAAAAGGAAGCCGCTTTGCTTTGATTATTGATGCAATAGCTCGAATTGTCACAGGAATATTATGTATAGCTGCGTATTTGCTTAGTTAAGATAATCTAAATGACAATATTAACCAATTTTCCAGGCACAACTATTACTTTTCTGACTGTTTTTCCAGCTATCATCTCTTTAATTCTGTCATCATCAAGTGCTACCTTTTCAATTTCCTCTTTTGTAATATCAGCAGGCACATTGCGTTTTGACCGTATCTTTCCATTTATCTGGAAAACAACTTCTATCTCATCCTTTGCAATAAGCTCTTCTTTGAAATCAGGCCACGGCTCATCCAGAATAAAATTCTTATGTCCCAGCACCTCCCATAATTCTTCAGCAAGATGTGGCACAAACGGCCCAAGCATTGGCAATAATTTATCAAATAATTCGGATACTACCATCTTTCCGGTATCTGTTCGTATTATTTCTTCATTTACCTGATACAATGCATTTACCAATTCCATCATACGGGCAATTGCCGTATTAAACTGCATTCTGTTTTCAATATCGTGTGTCACTGCTTTTACGGTTCTGTGGATTTCCCCTCTAAGATTTTTTAAAGCTTTATCCAATACAATAGTATCAAAATTATATTCAGTATAACAATCACCATATTTGTGAACAATTCGCCAAACGCGGTTAACAAACCGATAGCAACCTTCAACCCCCTTATCCGACCAGTCCAGATCCTTTTCAGGAGGAGCAGCAAAAAGCATAAATAATCGTACAGTATCAGCACCATATTTGTCTATGATATCATCAGGATCCACAATATTGCCTTTGGATTTGCTCATTTTGCTGCCATCTTTTATTACCATTCCCTGTGTCAGCAAACGAGTAAAAGGCTCCCGATATTGGAAAATCCCCAGATCATTCAGGACCATGGTAAAAAAGCGTGCATACAGCAAATGCATACAGGCATGTTCTATTCCGCCTATATACTGGTCAACCGGAGTCCAGTAATTGACCTCATCAAAGTCAAAAATGTCCTTTGAATGGGGAGAAGTAAACTTTGCAAAATACCATGAAGAATCAACAAAGGTATCCATGGTATCCGTTTCACGCTTTGCTTTACCCCCACAGTGTGGGCATGTAGTTTCATAAAATTCAGGCATCATGGTAAGTGGTGAACGAGAATCACCATGAAAATCAACATTCGTTGGCAATATTACCGGCAAGGCATCATACGGTACAGGCTGTGCGCCACACTTTTCACAATACACGATTGGTATAGGACAGCCCCAGTAGCGTTGTCGTGATATTAACCAGTCTTTGAGGCGGTAATTTACTTTTTTGTAACCAATACCTTCTTTTTCAGCATAGTCTGATATTGCTTCAATGGCCTTCTTATTAGCCATACCTGTGAAGGGACCAGAATTCACACATATACCATCCTCAACATATGCATCTTTCATTGATGCAACATCAATAGGGGAAGAAGGATTATCAATAACCAGCTTTACAGGAATCCCATATTTTTTTGCAAAAGCGAAGTCACGTGTGTCATGTGCCGGGACAGCCATGATAGCACCCGTTCCATATTCCATAAGAACAAAATTACCAACATACAGAGGCACAATATCACCATTAAACGGATTTATGATTTTTATTCCTGTATCTATGCCTTCTTTTTCCTTTTCTTCAGAAAGTCTGTCTACCAGGGACTGTTCTTTGATCCTTTTAATAAATGCCTTTACTTTTGAATCTTTTACCCGCTCCAGAAATGGATGTTCAGGAGCTATTACCATAAATGTTACACCATAAATGGTATCTGGACGCGTGGTAAAAATTGAGAAATCCTCACCTGTATCAGCAACCTTAAAATTTACAACCAGTCCTGTTGAGCGGCCAATCCAGTTTCTTTGCATCACAATAACACGCTCAGGCCAGCCATCTTTTAGCATATCATGACCATTCAAAAGATCTTCTGCATAATCGGTTATTTTTAAAAACCATTGCTCCAATTCTCTCTGCGTTACCTGCGTTTCACATCGCCAGCATAAGCCATTTTCAACCTGTTCATTAGCAAGTACTGTATTGCATGTTGGGCACCAATTAACCGGTGCTTTGCGCTTGTAGGCCAATCCTTTCTCATACATCTTTATAAAAATATATTGATTCCATTTATAATATTCTGGTATATAGGTGGCTATCTCCCTTTCCCAATCATAAGAGTATCCTAACATTTTAAATTGCTTTTTCATGTAAGCAATATTGTCATCAGTCCATTTTTTAGGAGGAATATTATGCTTGATGGCAGCATTTTCTGCTGGTAAGCCAAATGCATCCCACCCCATTGGATGAAAAACATTGAATCCCTGCATTCGTTTATAGCGAGCTACAACATCTCCAATTGAATAATTGCGCACATGACCCATGTGTATTCTACCCGAAGGATACGGAAACATTTCTAATATATAATACTTTTTCCTGTTTTTATCACGTTTTGATAAAAATACCTGTTCTTTATTCCAACGCTCCTGCCATTTTTTTTCAATTTGTCTGGGATTATATTCTTTCTCATGCATACATCATCCTCCAATAATACATTTACACACCAGATGCATCCAGTACATTAATAATATCTACCAATAGTTATTGATCAAATACATATGCACATTATTCACACAGGTTTTATCGTCAAGTATTTTGTTACCAGACAGCTATCATACTTAAATTATATGCCAAAATGTCCATACTGCTTTCCTTCAATCTGCACTATTATTTTATTGTACATACTGATGATATCCCTATACAGGACAATAGCTGTAACCTTATTTTCTTTTACTACAGGTAAAAAATCGATTCCATATTCATCCATTCTTCGTAGAGCCTCTGCTGCAGAATAACTCTCAGTACAGGGATTAACATGTAACACTATATCCTGACAGATCAGCAATTCAACCACATCACTGGAAAGCAGTGCCTGTCTTACTTCATTCAATGAAAGTATCCCTGTATACCCCCCTTTATCATCAACCACAACAAGCCTTTCAACTTCAATCAGTTTATCCATTGCAGATTTGAGTGGCGCTTTTGTAGTAATTGTCTGGAAATCCTTGCTCGCTATTGACCGGACATTAACCGATTCAAGAACATTAATTCGGCTTTTACGAACATCAATACCTTCTTCCAGCAACTCTAATTCATAAATGGTGCCTTTATTATAGTAGGTAACAGTCAGGTGCGATATAACCGAAGCAAGCATAGAAGGAAGAATGATTCTATAATCATTGGTCAATTCAAATACCATCAATATGGCTGTAATTGGTATTGAGTTTAAGCCAGCAAGCATACCACCCATGCCTATAAGTGCATATGCAACAGGATCAAGTGTTACTCCAAAAAAAGAAAGCATTGAAGCAAACAAATAACCAACCAGTATGCCTATACATAACGATGGAGCAAATAAACCGCCATAAGCTCCTGTTTGAAAATACAGTGCTACAAATGTAATTTTTAATACAAACAGGATAAACAAAAAATTTACTGAAAATTCTTTTGCCAGAACTTTATTGATTAATTCATACCCTATACCATAAATATCTGTAAAAAACATAACCGCAATAGCAAATAAAAGCGATAATGGTAACACTATGGTTATCGTGTCATCCTTTATTACTTTTTTATAAAATTTTCTTATTATGTGCGATAGCTCCATAAATAAAAGCGCAATAATGCCACACACCATTGCCAGTAAAATAAAATAAAACACTTCACCAGTATTAACCTGAAATTTTGGGATCTGTAACAATGCAACATTACCTAAATAAGCTTTTGAGACCATATCTGCAGATACAGACGCTATTACCAGAGCACTCAATGACTCATTTTTTAAATCATTGAGTAATATTACCTCTATCCCAAAAAAGACCCCTGCAATAGGGGCATTGAATATAGCAGAAATTGCAGCACCAGCTCCTGCAACTGTATAGGTAGTCATTTTACGGATATTCAAACGAAAAAGTGATGAAATATATGAACCAAGCCCGCCGCCAATTTTAGCAGAAGGCCCTTCAGGCCCCAGCGGTGCACCAGTACCCAATGTCACAGCAGAAGCTATCAGATGAAACAATGTTGTAAAAAATGGTATGGGGATTTTTTGCAACAGGACAGATTTTATAACATTTGTAACTCCTCGTTCGGACGCCTGCTGCGGGAATAATCGCGTTAAGCCTATAATCATCAACGCACCTATAACAGGAACTATCGACATAACAAATGAAGGGATTTCAAGGTAGCCTGAAAAGTGAGAAGGATTAATTGCAAAGCGCATCCACTCAATAAGGGTATGAAAAACCATGGCACCCAGGCCTGCAGCAGTTCCAATTACAAGGGAAATGCCAATCTGTAATATGTATTCTTTCAGGTCATATCTGGTAGTGAAAAATTTTTTTATACTATCATAATAGTGCTGAATAATATGTAGTATATTGTCCATGAGGAAAAAAATTACTTGGCATTACGAAGTATTTCAATAATATCTTTAGTGTTCTTGACCTGAATCATTTCATTGCGTATTGTATCGTTTTTAAGAATCGACATTATTTTAGACAATAGTTTTAAATATTCTTTATGTTGACGTTCACCCGCAGCAACCAGTACCACCAGATGTACCGGCATTCCGTCAATGGAATTAAAATCAATGCCGTTTTTAGAAATACCTATAGCAAATGAAATTTTATGTATTGATTCCAGTTTAGCATGCGGAACAGCAATCCCAAAACCAATACCTGTTGTCATGATTTCTTCACGTTCCTTCAATGCAGTGATGAATGCTTTAATATCGGAACATACATCGGTGCCTTTGAATACATCCGCAAGCTCTTCTATAGCCTTATATTTGTTCTTTGATTTTAAAAACTTAATAAATTTGGTATCAGTAAACTCCAGTAATGAACTCACAACCATCTCCTGATGTTATATTGTAAAGTATTCAATTCATGACATCAAAAACATACTATATTTCATATACACTTGATTATCGAATACATAACCCATCATGATAATCAATTTTCAATACTATCCGGCACAATATGCTTTTGTTTTTACTGACTTTTAGATATATTTTTAAAATATTTCATGTCAATGATTTAATTGGAAAACTCAATTAATTTCTTAACTTAAATTTGTAAACAAAATAATAAAACTTGTACACTACTACCTCATGCAGTTGAGGCTTACAAACACATATCAGCAAAAATTATTAATAATAAAGAGCAATTTTAGAAAAATTTTTTATTGACTTTAAAAAAATATTTATATGTTAAAATCTTAATGAACAATCAATAACAAATCCATATACAATATTACATAGAGGGGGTTATTATGGGTTACACACATCTATCTCAGGTGTTCTGGGATCAGGTTAAAAAGTATGGTGATAATAAGGTAGCTCTTCGATACAAGCCAAAAGATGAGTGGATCGAGTATACCTGGAAGCAATTTGGTGATATGGTACATAATACCAGCAAAGCATTAATTGAATGCGGTATTGGCGAACAGGAAACAGTGGGAATATTTTCACAAAATATGCCCCAATGGTCAATAGCAGACATTGGTTCATTATGTATACGGGCAATCCCTGTCCCTATTTATGCAACCAACACTGCAAAACAGGCCGAATACATCATCAACCATGCAGAAATAAAAGTGATATTTGTTGGAGATGCCGAACAATACTCCAAAGTCATGCAGATACTCCCTGAAAATACATTTTTGCAGAAGGTTATTGTATTCAAAGAGACTGTCCCAATACAAAAATCAGATAAAATAATGTATTTAAGCGATTTTTTGAAAATTGGGCAGCAGTCAACTAAAGATAATGAAGTCAAAGAAAGGATGAGCAGAGGGAAATTAGATGATCTTTTAACTTTAATTTATACATCTGGCACCACTGGTGAACCCAAGGGTGTAATGCTAACTCACTCAAATGCCCTTTTTCAAAGAGAACAGCATGATTTACGACTGATTGATCCAAATGAAAATGATATATCACTGGCATTTTTGCCATTAAGCCATGTATTTGAACGCATATGGACATACTATGTGTTTGCAAAAGGTATGACCAATAATTACCTGGAGGACCCGGCAAAGATTGTTGAATTTATTCAGGAAGTCAAACCTACCATCATGTGTGCTGTTCCACGCTTCTATGAAAAGATTTATGCAACAGTATTTAACAGATTAGAAAGCGCTCCTCCTGCAAAGCAAAAACTTTTCAAATGGGCAGTTAAAGTAGGTTCTCAGCATAATAACAAAAAGAAAGATCAGCTTTTTATATCACCAATGTTGCGCCTGAAATATAAAATAGCTGACGAACTTGTACTCAAAAAAATACGGGATGTTGTGGGCGGAAGAATAAAATTCTTCCCCTGTGCGGGAGCTCCCCTTTCACAGGAAATTGAGGAATTCTTCTATGCCTGTGGCATATTTATTTGTTATGGTTATGGATTAACGGAGACCACAGCAACCGTTACCTGCCATGAACAGTATAATTTTAAATTTGGTGCAGTAGGCAAACCGCTTCCCAATGTCGAGGTCAGGATTGATCCCAACAATGGCGAGATTTTAGTCCGTGGTGGCAATGTAATGAAAGGCTATTACAAAAAGCCAGAGGCAACTGCTGAAGTGCTTTCATCTGATGGATGGTTCAGAACCGGTGATGCCGGATTCTTTGAAGAAAATGGTGAACTCAGAATTACTGAGCGAATCAAAGACCTCATGAAAACATCAGGCGGGAAATACATCGCTCCTCAGATGATAGAAAGTACCATTGGCGCCGACCACTATATTGAACAGATTGCTGTTATTGGTGATCAGCGTAAATATGTTACTGCACTGGTGGTACCTTCATTCCTGGCTCTGGAAGAATATGCAAAAGCCCATAATATATCATATACAAGTAAAGAAGACCTTATCTCAAAACCCGAGATTATTGAATTTTACCGGCAGCGTATAGAGGAAATGCAGAAGGAATTTGCACGCTTTGAAAAGATAAAAAAATTTACCCTTCTCCCTCAGGAATTTACCGTTGAATCAGGTGAGATAACTCCAACATTAAAACTTAAACGCAAAGTTATTGCAGAAAAGTATAATGATATCATTGATGAAATGTATAAGGATGATAAGGGTGAAAAATAAAAAAAACGGCGCTTTAAAAAGCGCCGTTTTTTTTATATCTTATGTTACACCTTTACCGCTTGTTGCAGATTAGCTATGGCTAAAAATGCTTCATGAATAGCATCATTTATTTTTCCTATCTTTTTACAATCGCCAATGACCGTATGCGAAATACCAGCTTTGTGCAATTCATTCCCCAGTGGATTAACTGATCTAGAGCCCACTGCAATAACCACATTATCAAATTCATGTGTTACAAAATCGTTATCCTTTGAAAAAACTACTGCTTTATCAGTAATCTCAGTGACCCTTGCAGAAGTAATCACATTAACTCCAAATTTTTCCAATTCCAATTTCATTATCCATTTTGTTGATCTGCCAACATCCTTCCCAATAGCAGGAAGCATCTCAATTATGGTAACATTACTTGTGCCTTGTGTCATAAATCCCTTCAATCGTTCTACAGGTTCTGCATCAAACAACATCAAAAAATGCAGTGCTTCAGGAGACAATGTACCCTTATTTGCAATAAACAGTGCTGTTTCTATACCTACAGCACCTCCGCCTATCACCGCAACATTACGTCCTAATTTTGGATTATCACGCAAAATGTCCCAGGCTGAATATACATGATGCTGATGTATGCCCTTAATTGGTGGCATTATTGGCTCTGCACCTGTTGCCACTATAACATGGTCAGGCTTGCTATTGCGTATTAAATCCATTGTTACCGTTGTATTTAGATGCACGGGGATATCATATTCCTCAATCATTGCTTTATAATAACGGATAATTTCAAGAAGCTCATGTTTATGTGGAGGTGCAGCTGCGATTTCAAGCTGACCGCCAATTTCATGTTCTTTTTCATAAATTTCTACTTCATACCCTGCCTCTTTTGCCCGTACTGCTGCTTCAAGCCCGGCAGGTCCAGCACCCACAACCATAATCTTCAATGGATGTGAAGTTTTTGCAATAGAACGTTCAAACTCATACCCTGCACGCGCGTTCAAAATACATCCTACCGGCATGCCACTGAACAATGTATCAGTACAACCCTGATTACAACCCACGCAAGGCCGTATCAATTTTACTTTGCCCTGCATAGCTTTCCTGGGCCAGTATGGATCAGCAATCAGTACTCTTCCCAGGTTTACCATGTCTGCCATGCTGTCGCGCAGTATTTTTTCAGCTTCATCAGGTGAGCTTATTCTGTTGGACGCCATAACCGGCACGCTCACTGCTTTTTTAATAGTAGCAGCTAAATATGCATATCCTGCCCGTGGTAATTCCATAGGAAGCTGAGGAACCTTGGCTTCATGCCATCCACCAGTAACATTAATGATATCCACACCTGCTTCTTCATATACCCTGGCAAACAAAGGTGTTTCTTTGCTTGTGTTGCTTCCCGGAACAAAATCATTGCCCGCCATCCGTATGCTGATTGGAAAATCCTTCCCCACTGCCTGGCGCACCTTTTCAATCACCTCTCTGGGGAAGCGTGTCCTGTTTTCAAATGATCCGCCGTATTTGTCTGTTCGTTTATTTGTTATGGGCGATAGAAACTGTGTAATGAGATATCCTGCCGATGCAATAATCTCAACGCCATCAAAGCCAGCTTCCTTTACACGCAGCGCAGCATCAACGAAAGCTTTCTGGACCATCTCAATATCTTCTAACGACATTTCCCTGGGTGTCTGTTTTGAGTAATTTGAATACACCGCTGAAGGGGCAATAGGCTGTACACCATCTGTCATCATTGAATAAGAATAAGCCCCTGCATGGAACAATTGTACAAATGTTCGGGCACCTTCATTTTTTATTATCTGTGCTAATTTTGCAAAATCAGGAATCCTGTCATCTGATGCCAGCGATAAGGCAATCCTGCCTGAACCTACAATATCTATCCCTACCGGCCCCACAGTAACAAGGCCAGCGCCACCTTTTGCTTTTTCTTTGAAATATTCATAGTACCTATCATTCAAAGTACCATCGTATGAATACAATAATCCTAAAGAAGGATAAGCAATCCTGTTTTTGATTTCCAATGTATTGATGGTTATTGGTGTGAAAAGTAGTTGATACATAGGGCCTCCTTAACATAACACTGTTATGTTTAAATTTTATCACATCATCACTATATATTACAACTTTTTTTGCAGAATTAATAATAAAAAATTTTTACTATCATTTACCAACATATCTGCCATTATGTGCTACTATATATTTTAATAGATTTTTATAATCATATATGTAAATTTTAATTTTTATTTTTGTAAATCAGTATACTATACGTCAATATTGGAATTCATAAAATGATTACACCTCATACAAAAGGCATTCTGTATGTACTTCTTTCCGCAGTTACTTTTTCTTTATCAACGGTGTTTGCAAAATACATTACCAGTACATCCCCCATTCATGGTATTGAGGTATCTTTTGTAAGATTCCTCATTGGGTTCATTATCTCTTCAGGTTATATTGTAATCCACAAAATGAGCATTTGCCCTAATAATGTACCTCTGGTGCTTACCCGTGCTGTATCAAACACCGTGGCTGTAATACTTTTTTTTGTCGGAGTTCAATATACAACAGTTACCAATGCTAATATGCTCAATATGACATATCCTGTTTTTGTATTTGTGCTTGCTCCTTTATTTAATAAGGAACGCATTATAAAAATTAATATTTTGTATCTCATGATAACTCTGGCCGGCACCTATCTGGTGATACTGCCTCATTACAGTACCATCAATATTGGTGATGTATATTCATTTCTTTCGGCAATCATTTCTGCTATTGCTGTGGTAGCTCTGCGTGAATCACGAAAATATGATAGCACATCAATAATTTTATTTCATCTTATGACTATTGGGCTTGTTATAAATGGCATTGCCATGATCCCGGTATTTACAATTCCTGATAGTGTCACATTTGTTTATATGCTTTTTTCAGGTTTAAGTGCATATTTAGGACAGGCTTTTTTTACTGCTGGATTTAAATTCATTGATGCAACAAGTGGTTCAATACTATCTTCAAGCAGGATATTTATTGCAGCAAGCATGGGAATATATTTTTTCAATGACTCATTTGCCACTAACATCATTATTGGCGGGTTATTAATCACGGTGGCTCTGATAGGTGTAAGTCTGGAGGAACACAAAGATATACATTAATCTTCTATAAATCCCCGCATCACCATATCCACACTACCTGCCAGCGCTTCCAGGTCATAGCCACCCTCAAGGAACGCTATCATCCTGCCACCACTGAACTCATTTGCAACCTGTTTTAACAGGACTGTAAATTTATAGTATGATTCTGAAGCAAGCCCTATGTACGATAAGGGATCGGCATTGTGGGCATCAAAACCAGCCGAAATGAGGATAATATCAGGTTCAAATTTTGTTAATGCAGGAACTATCTGATTTTTAAATACATCCAGATACTCAGGCTCACCACTACCTGCCGGCATTGGGAAATTCAGTGTGTATCCTTCACCCTCACCTTTACCCCGTTCACTGCGGGCACCGGTTCCAGGATAATGAGGATACTGATGTGTGCTGATATACAGTACAGTTTTATCACGTTCAAAGGTATGCTGCGTTCCATTACCATGATGTACATCCCAATCAACTATCGCAACTTTCTTCAACCCATGCTCCACCTGCAAATATTTGGCTGCAATTGCAATATTATTGAATATACAAAAACCTGCAGCATAATCATACTCAGCATGATGACCGGGCGGTCGCACTGCACAAAAGCCGCGTATTGCTTCACCTGACATTATTGTATCACACATGTTGAGGCTGCCACCCACCGCAAATAGCGCCACCTCATATGAACGCTTACACACTGCCGTATCCATTGAATCTAAATAATGTATGCCGGATTCTATCTCCTGCTTTACGCGTTCAATGTATTCCGGAGAATGCACAAGTTCTATATACCGTTTTGCTCCAATTTTAGGTTCAACTTTAATCAGGGATTTATAATATGTCTGCTGACGTAATCGCTGATCTATAGCTGCCAGCCGTTCAGGCCTTTCTGGATGACCCCATCCTGTATCATGATCCATATATACAGGATCAAAAAGGTATGCAGTAGGTACCATATACACCCCGCATATTCAATAATGGTTTTCCAAAACCAAATAAAATGTTTTATAAAAAGTCAAGTACTTTAAAATTGGGCAGGTAGTTTACAGAGGATACCTAACCCCTAACCGTATTACCAGCCCTGACATATCCAGCTCTAAATCGCCGCTTTTAAGAGGTAAACTGCGATATCCAGCTTCAGCATAAAAATCAACCTTTGAATCAGCAGCTGGTTTTAACGAAGCACCAAAAAACAATTCCCACGAAAGTCCGCTAAAAAGTTTGGTAATGGAATCTGCAGTATATGACTTGCCTGTATTTGAGTCAGTAAAATCGGGCTGTGAATAATGTAATATCATGAATGAATAGCCCAGGCCAATGGTTATAAAAGGTGTTACATACAGTTTATCCTTTAAGTTTGGCAAGCGCACCTGTGCGTTGAACATCATGGGGACAATATAAGCATTGGTATCAGCCTTAACATCAACAAATACAGTACCTTCCTGCTTAACACCTATTTTCCTGTCCCATCGTACCCATACAAATCCCGACTCAATCCCTGTCACAAAATAAGGATCAAGGAGCCAACTATAGCGCAACGAAAGATCAAATCCATATTTGGATGGATCACTTGCGTATGATGTTCCTAACGCGCCATTTAATTCAGTGTTTGCACTAAAACCATTTACAGTAGTTCCTATTACTATAAGTGTAAAAAATATAATAATTATTCTTTTCATAAAAAACCTCTCTTGCCAATGTTTTTATATATTGTATATATTGTATGGCCCTGTGTCAACATCAATATGTGTTGCTCCACTTCAAACTTGAACTTGCAATTTTTATTTATTATCAATACATAAAAATTGTTGATTATTTACTTGATTTAAATAAAGCTTGTTACATCATCTATTCAATAACCAAAAATGTCGTAATATATTATTTATTCAAGGAATATCATTATGAAAAATTTAACACTGCTTTCAATATTTCTTTTTATGCTTTCATGTACATCCGTAGACAAATCAGTGTACATAAAAGATAAACAGGCATTGCAAAAGCCAATACGCATTGCAGTTTTAACCTTTGTTGACGCACCCAAATACCCTGGATCGGGAATAAGTATTGCTGATGCATTGACCAATGAACTGGTTCAGATATCAAATTGGGATCTGGTGGAACGTTCACAGATAGAGAAGATTTTAAAAGAAAAATCATTTGATATGACTGGATTAACCGATTCTCAGATTACCGATATTGGCAAATTAGCAAAAACTGACTATATCATAGTGGGTAGTGTTTCAGATTATTATTATGACAGGCAATTTTATATTGTACCAAAAACAAAGATAGCATTCAATGCCCGCATTATCAATACACAAACAGGCAGCATTGTAGGCACTTTACGCTATAACCGTGAAACCAATAAGAATGCATGGTGCGGATGCTGTCTTTTAGGATGGTATTATCTGCCAGTGCTGTTGTTGACTGATCAGAATATTAATACGGATGTAAGCAAAGCTGCTCGTGATGTGGTAAGAACTATCAATAAGGATGTGAGTGGCAAAAGGAGCTGTTGCATATAAATCAAATCCTTTTACTGATAGCTATCTATCATAGTTCCCAGGCCTTCAACACTGACATGTGAAATTACATTTGCTTCTACCAGTTTCTCGCTTAATCCGGTACGTACTGCTGCCAGTCCCTTAAGCAAATTGTTGAGCTGTTCTATACTCTGCTCTATTGCTGTTAGGTGTTGTGCCATCATGACACCCTCCTTTGTGTCCAACAGTAATTTCTATTTGCAATATCGACTAAACCTGCTATATTCTTAATATAATATTTTTGAAGAAATTTTTTGTATTTTTTAAATTATCTTCCCATCCTATTCATTACCATAATGCCATAGTAAAACACAATACATTGACCATTTGTTGTCAATTGCTGAAAAGTAAACACAAACTGGCAAAATTTTTGCAACTTAACACTCAATCCTTTCCCTTATATAGGGAAAGTCAAAAGGATCTATCCTTTTATTAAGGAAATGTTTGATGCGTTATCTAAAAACAGTTGCTATATTCCATAATAAGGGGATAAGGGTTACATGAATACATTCCATTTTTTGAAGGAGACCATGCATTATGAAAATTAGCAAATTCCTTTTTGCAACGTATATCTTCATTATATTCATGATTTTTCCCACATTTTATGGATTCGCTGATACTACCATTGCAATCCATCTTGATCAGGAAATATTAAATGTAAAACCAAATACAAAAGCCTGTGCTATTGTACACATAGATTTGCCCACAAAAGGCTATATCTATGCCAACCCCAAAGGTGAGGGAACCGGAAAAGCAACAACCGCTAATGCAAAAGCAACCCAACATATAGTACCAGGAAAAACGCGCTATCTTCCCGGAACCTTTTATATTTCACCTCTTGATAGCAAACCGGTGTATATTTATAAAAAGCACACCTCGCTCTGTATTCCATTCACAATAAATACAGCACAAGAAGGCTCATATTCTTTATCATTCATAATTGAGGCTTTATATTGCAATGATGTATCCTGCACCCCCGTACTGCAAACTGTTACCCAGATAATTAACGTTGATAAATCAGCACCTGATTTTGATACATCATTATGCACCACATATAAAGAGCCTGACGATATAATTCACACAGTAAATAAAGAAGACACGTCCGGTCATTTTAATATAATAGATGCAGGTGGTAGCTCAACACTGAGTTTGTTTCATGCAATCATTTTTGGAATTCTTGCAGGCTTTTTACTCAACTTTATGCCCTGTGTACTTCCTGTAATAAGCCTTAAAATTTTAAGTTTTATATCATATGGCAACAACAAACCAGGGAAGGTAAGGATAATGGGATTGCTGTTTACCGCAGGGATATTAACATCTTTCTTGGCACTGGCTTCGCTTGCAGCATTTGCCGGTTATAACTGGGGTGAGCTTTTTCAACATAAAATTTTTATTATTATCATGGCAGCCATAATTTTTGCACTGGCTTTATCGTTTTTTGGTGTGTATACATTCAATATTCCACAGCTCTCACTATTGCAAAGTGCCAATGTCTATTTAGATTCATATTTCAAAGGAATAGTTGCCACACTTCTTGCTACCCCCTGCAGTGGTCCTTTTTTGGGGGCTACACTGGCATGGTCATTAACGCAGCATCCTGTAATAATTTTTATAATTTTTATTAACATTGGTCTTGGCATGTCACTTCCATACCTGCTTTTATCATTTTATCCGTCACTTATCAGATTCATCCCCAAATCCGGAGACTGGATGATAACATTTGAGCAGTTTATGGGATTTTTAATGGTTGCCACCACCATCTACCTTATATCATTACTTGATGCAGGTACATTGACAACAACTATCTGGTTTTTGTTACTTGTATCCATTGGATTATGGCAATGGGGGCGGTTTGGGAATATAACAAAACCATCAATACAGCGAATAATTTCATTTGTTGTGCTTGTGCTACTTGTTGTTTCTGCTAGCATGATATTTTCCAGCAAAAAAACATCAAAAGCTGAAATAACCTACAAGCCTTTTGACTGGGAGGAGATAGTTCATAACAATACATCACAGGTTTCAATGGTCATTTTTACTGCTGAGTGGTGCCCCAACTGCAAATTCGTTGAGGCTACAGCATTATCATCTTCCAGTATTATTGAATTCATATATAAAAATAATATCTCTGTCTACAAAGCCGATATCACCACAAAGAATCCGCCAGCAGAGAGCATATTACTACAACTTGGTTCACGATCGATACCGTTTGTGGCTATCTTCCCTTCAGGAGGTAATTTTTCACAGCCTGTTATACTGCGTGATATTTATACAGCAAAAGATTTATTGAAGGCTTTGCAAAAAGCCCTGGAATTGAGTAAACAATCAGAGATCCCTCAACTGATGACTATCCCTTAAAGGTATACCAATGCAATCACTCAAATATTACCATGAACTAATACAAAAAGTTGATGCATTTACAGACTCTGTCGTTTCAAAGTACGGCTACCAATTGCATTGCAGAGAGGGCTGCAGCAGTTGTTGTATACTGGAAAGTGTAATGCCCGTTGAACTTGTATCAATAGCACAATGGTTTGCAAAACAACCTGAATCAATACGATCTATAATTAAACAGGGAGATACACATTTCTGTATGTTTTTGCATAACAATAGATGCATTATCTATCCCATAAGACCTGTAATTTGCAGAACCCATGGCTACCCGGTCTTCATCCATAACAGTGTTGATATCTGCCCATTAAATAATAATATAAGCTTTGAACCAGAGTATATTCTTAATTTAGAGAACTGTAATACAATGCTTGCAGCTATTAATATTTTATTCATTAAGGAAGTACAGATTCCTGCATTACAGACAGAACGCATTAATCTACGGGCGTTTTTTCAAAGCTCTGAAACCGATATCCTTTCTATAGTGCATACCCTCAAATGATACTCTCGGTATAGCATTATATACTTTCTGGTAGGCTTCTTCTAAACTGTCAGCTATTGCCGTAATATTCAGCACTCTTCCGCCACTGGTAAGTAACTGTCCATCCCGTTTGGTACCTGCATGAAAAACAAGAATATCCTCCGGCAGCAGATCCAATCCTGTAATAGGCAAACCTGTTGTATATGAACCGGGATAGCCGCCTGAGGCAAGTACCACAGTAATAGCATGTTTATTCCTGAATGTAAGATTTATACCGGAAAGTTTCCCATCAATAGATGCCGTTATGTAATCACCCAATTTACCGCTTAAAAGAGGTAACAGAACCTGTGTTTCAGGATCACCAAAGCGAACATTGAATTCCAGTACTTTAATATCATTGCCTTTAATAATGAGGCCGGCATACAGTATCCCAACAAAAGGTATGCCCTCGTTTTTCATACCCAGAATCACCGGTTGAAGAATTTCCCTGTGCACCCTTTCCAGTATTCTGCTGGTAACTACCGGAGCCGGTGCATATGCACCCATACCGCCAGTGTTTGGTCCTTCATCATTATCATATACCCGCTTATGGTCCTGGGCAGCAATAAACGGCAACACTGTTGTACCGTCACTGATCCCCAGTACAGATGCTTCTTCACCATCACAAAAATCCTCAACAAAAACTTTTGCGTTATCTTTGACCATCTCATGAATAAACTGCAGTGCAGTCTCCCTTTCCCTGCACACCCCTACGCCCTTACCTGCAGCAAGTCCATCTAACTTTATGACAACCGGGAATACCGCTGAAGATTCAATATAGCCTATCAGTGATTCTTTGCCTTTAAATTCCCTGAAATGAGCAGTGGGTACATTATATTTTTGCATGATATATTTTGCAAAAAGCTTGCTTCCTTCAAGCTGTGCAGCCTGAGTTGTTGGACCAAATACTGTAATGCCTCTATTCTGTAAAAAATCAACCACCCCATCAACAAGAGGGGCTTCAGGTCCAATTATGACAATATCAATATTTTTTTGTTTACATATAGTATACAATGATTCAAAATCATTCACCGCAATCTGAATTCTGAACCTTTCATCAATACCACCATTACCGGGTGCAACATATACCTCACTGGCACTGCCATCATGAAGTAACCTCCATGCAATGGCATGTTCACGCCCGCCAGATCCTACTACTAAATATCTCATTGATTCCTCCTGTAATATGCTGGTCTTGTTGTAAACAAGAGATATAATTTTTCAATCATTTTATGCATACACCTTTCGTGCGTACAATATTTTTTATTTACTATAAGAATAATTCTTGAACTTACACTATGTACAGTATATGAGATAACAACACTCTTGTATAAGGAGGTTTGCTATGCGCCTTAGTAATGAAGCAAAAGTTGGGCTTCTGGTTATGACAAGCTTTACGCTTTTTATTGTACTGGTTGGACTGTTAACAAAATTTAACATTTCACAAAAAGGGTACCGGTTACATGTATATTTTGGATTTTTAAACGACCTTCGTGTTGGAGCTCCTGTCAAAATTGGTGGTGGCATTAAGATTGGATATGTTGACGAGATACGCCAGACAGGTGAAAAAACTGATGTTATACTATGGATAGATAAGGGATACCGGTTATCAAAAGCAGCAACATTTTCAATCTTTACATCGGGCATGATTGGGGAAAAATATATTAATGTTGTCATTCCTCCAATCAGTGATGATGTTGGTTTTCTCAACGACGGGGATATGAAGTATGGTATTGATCCTGCAAGCTTTGACCAGATGATGCAGACCTTCCAGAGCTTTATGCAGGATAAAAGCGGTGCCCAGATCCTTGCAGAGATATTCCAGAATTCCAATAAATTTGTAGCAAACTTAAATAAAATGGTTGATGAAAACCGCTATGATGTTCGACAGTCAGTTGGTACTGCACGTGCAGCTATTGTAACTTTTTCCCAGCAATTGCAGCAATTTATGAATCAGATGAACGTTATTTCCAAAAATATGGCATATATCTCTGAAAAAAACCGCGAAGATATTACCATTACATTGCAAAATCTTTCCGAACTTACATCAAGCATGAATAAAATTGCATACCGACTTGAAAAGGGCCGTGGAACAATGGGTAAGCTTTTATATGACGAAGAAATTTATACTAACATACGTGATGCATCTATTTCAGCAAAAGAACTTTTTTCAAGGCTTGAAAAAGATCCATCATTACTACTCTTTAAGCAGAAAAAATAACAATGCCTAAAAAACAAAAAACAATATATGTTTGCAATGAATGCGGGGCAACATTCCAAAAATGGTTAGGTAAATGCCCGGAATGCAGTGCCTGGAATACCATCGTTGAAGAAATACAGGATACTCCTGTTTCAAAAAGTGAAAAGCCTTTTGAAAATTCCATTCATCCCCTTTCACAGATGCTGTCAGAAACTATTCAGCGTATTCCAACCTGTATTGGCGAATTTGATCTGGTATGCGGCGGAGGAGTGGTCCCCGGTTCCATCATCCTGCTGGGTGGTGAACCAGGTATAGGTAAATCCACGCTGGCCTTACAGGTAGCTCAACACTGCAACACCCTGTACTGCTCCGGCGAAGAAACCCTGCAACAGATACACTTACGCTCACGCCGCCTCAATATCAAGCCTGATTCAATACATCTATCTTCAGTTACCGATATTGACCATATTGAAGCACTCATACGAACCAACATCCCTCAGCTTGTCATTATCGACTCTATCCAGACTCTGTATTCTAAAGATATAACGTCACCCGTTGGTTCCGTAAGCCAGATTCGCTATACCGCCTCACGGCTTGCTGATATTGCAAGGCAAACGCAAACCTGCATACTGTTAATCGGGCATATCACCAAGGATGGCTCCATTGCTGGTCCAAAAATACTGGAGCATATGGTTGATACAGTACTCTACTTTGAAGGTGACTTTACTCGTGACTATCGCATATTACGTGCCTTTAAAAACCGTTTTGGCTCAATTAATGAGATTGCATTATTTACCATGACCGCCACTGGATTAACTGAAGTAAAGGACAAGAACAAACTATTTGTTCAATCACACGATGCAAGCTTCCCGGGAAGTGCTATCAGTGCCACCATAGAGGGAACGCGAACCATACTCTTTGAAGCGCAATCGCTTGTTACCGCAACAAGCTTTTCTAACCCTCGCAGGATGGCAGATGGTTTTGATGTTAACAGGCTTAATCTGCTTGTTGCAGTCATTGAAAAGCATGCAAAGATTTCATTAAGCTCCTTTGACATATTTATTAATGTTGCAGGCGGATTTACGATCGATGATACATCATGCGACCTTGCAATAGCAGCCGCCATTATATCAAGCTTAAAAAATATTGTCATTCCGCATTCAACCGGCATCATTGGCGAATTATCGCTTTCCGGACAGGTCCGCTCTGCAAGCCACTCGGTACGCAGGCTATCTGAATTTTTAAACTCCGGGATAACTACCATCATTTTACCCCGCAATAATGTAACTGAGGTTTCAAATACTGGCTTTGCAGGAACATTAATACCTTTAACCACTATCGCGGAGCTTACACAAATTTTACAGCATCTTTGATTTTTAGGTTGATTATTGCAACATTGTACGTAATACTTATGCAAATAATTGAAATATAGTATGCTCCATGCTATATCTTATATAACACCACAGCACTATAGAAAATATCATTCATTGACTCATAGAGGTAACACATGAAACCAAAAGACGGCTATTCAGCTGAAGAGCTTTTCAACTCCACACAGGGGCTATCATATAACGATTTTATTATCTTACCCGGTTATATTGACTTTAACCCTGACGATGTTGATTTAGAAACACAATTAACCCGCAATATTAAACTCAAACGGCCTCTGGTATCCAGCCCTATGGACACTGTGACTGAATCTAAGATGGCTATCAGTTTGGCATTATTAGGTGGTATTGGGATTATTCATTACAACAATACCATTGAGGAACAGGTAGCTCAGGTACAAAAAGTTAAACGATTTGAAAATGGATTTATTACAGACCCGGTTGTTTTATCTCCTGAACATACTATTAGCCATATTGATGAAATTAAGGAAAAATTTGGCTTTTCAGGCATACCCATCACTGTTGATGGCAAATTAGGTTCAAAACTGGTAGGCATTGTTACCAACAGGGATATCGATTTTGAAACCGACAGGTCAAAAAAAATTAAAGATGTGATGACCACCGACCTGGTCACTGCAAAGATTGGTATTGTACTGGCACAGGCAAATGAGATACTTAAAAAATCAAAAAAGGGCAAATTGCCGATAGTTGATAATGAAGGAAGACTTGTTGCTCTGATGAGCCGTAATGACCTTGTTACCAACAGAGAATATCCATTTGCATCAAAAGATGGCAATAAGCAGCTTATGGTTGGAGCAGCCATTTCCACCAAGGATGAATCAAAAGAGCGATTGCAGGAACTTGTTGAAGCTGGCGTCAATGTTGTGATCATAGATGCAGCACAGGGAAACTCCATCTACCAGATAGAGATGATTAAATATATTAAAAAGAAATACCCTGAACTTGATGTCATTGCAGGTAATGTTGTAACCATTGAGCAATGTGAAAACCTTATTAAGGCAGGAGCAGATGCATTGCGCATCGGCATGGGTCCAGGCTCAATCTGTACTACACAGGTTTCCATGGCTGTTGGCCGTGCACAATCAACTGCGGTATACCGCTGCAGCAAGTTTGCAAAACAACATAATATACCAACAATTGCAGACGGCGGCATTGCCACAATGGGGCATATAGCCAAGGCACTAGCAATTGGTGCATCAACTGCAATGATGGGCTCCATGTTTGCCGGTACCGAAGAAGCCCCCGGGGAATATTTTTATGAAAATGGTGTGCGCCTCAAACGCTATCGCGGCATGGCTTCACTGGAAGCAATGGAAAAAGGCGGTTCAAAGCGATATTTTGCTGAAGATTCCAAGATACTCGTTGCACAGGGAGTTTCCGGCGCTGTAGTTGATAAAGGGTCAATGTTTGATTATGTGCCATATCTGGTGCAGGGTTTGAAACACGCATTTCAGGATATGGGTGTGCGTACTATTAAAGAGCTTCACGAAAAGCTCTATAAACAAGACCTTCGCTTTGAATTGCGTTCTCTGTCAGCTCAAATCGAAGGTGGTGTGCACAACATTTATTCATATAAAGAACCAAAGTATCTGTAGCTATTACATCACTGATGTAATAATTCGTATGATGTCACCGGGTGCGTGGGCTATTGCATTGGGATGATGCTGCAAAAGTAACGTCACAGGTCTGTAACCCCAGCTTACGCCTATACTGTACATACCGCATGTATGAGCCATTTCAATATCCGTAACCGAATCACCAATCATGGCAATGTGCGATGGTTCTATGCCCATGGTGCGTGCAATGAGCAGTCCACCATACGGATCAGGTTTACGGGGTATGGAATCCTGCAATCCTAAAATTACGCTGAATGCAGTATCTGGAAAATAGTGTTCAGCCATCGCTACAGTAAACTCATGTGATTTATTGGAAAAAACGGCAATTGAAATTTTCTTGTTCGATAGTTCCTTTAAAAGGTCATGCACGCCCGGATACGGTTTTGTTTCCCTGTTCCAGTTTTTTGCATACTCATCCTTTAATTCAGCAACAAGTTTTGTAATTTCGTCTTCTGTACCGTTTGCCCCAGCCGCACGCTGGATGAGCATTGTCATTCCATCACCAATAAACTGCTTATATGCCTCTACCGGGTGTGTGCGATACCCATAGTGTGTCAGGACAGTGTTTACACTGTATGCCAGATCAGCTATAGTATCCAGAAGTGTCCCATCCAGATCAAATATGATACCTTTAATTCCCATGTGCAATTATTTTTGCCCCGATGATTCAAGCCAGTTTTTAAATTTATACTGCTGGGCTTTGGCATAACACCACAGGGAAAACGGAAGAATCCTGTTTATAATCATCATACATCTGAATATTTTTGAAGGGAACACATACCGTTTATTTTTCAGTATTCCTTTGACAACTTCTTGTGCAACCTTTTGTGGTGTTTGTGTGGGGAAAGGTACTGGTGTTCTTTCGCCTGCTGTTTTAAAAAATTCAGTTCTGGTTGCTATTGGATAAACCACTAAAAGGTGAATGTTTCTATCCTTTTCAAAATTAAATGAATAAGCAAACCCGTCAAGAGCAGCCTTGGTAGCTGAATATAATGCATACCCCGGCAACGGTAGTTTTGCCATTGCAGAGGCAGTAAATACAATACATGCTTCTTTCCCTTTACTTATCTCCATCAACTTCTCAAGAAAATAAATTGGGGCAATATAATTTACCGAAACTATTTTGTGGATATGATTGTAATCGGCTTTTTGTAATTTTTCAAAGTAGGCAAAACCAGCATTTGCAATACAAATATCTATCTTTCCCATAACGGCAAGTGCTTTCTTAAACAACATGTCTATATCTTTATGCTTGCTTACATCACAGCGCACCGCTTTTATATTTTTATTTTGTGCGATAGCTCCCGGATTAAGATCTCCAACCACAATTTTTGTATTGTATTTTGTTAACTCTTCCAGCAAAGCTTTCCCTATCCCGGATGAAGCACCTGTCAATACTATGCATTTATTGTTAAGATCCATCCTGCACCTCTCTGTAAGATTTTTTAATTTTGGCTTAAACTATAGCAGAACTTAAATATTGCAAGAAGAATTCATTGGCTCATGAAACCCATTACATTTTGATACTTGACAATTTTCATACAGCCATTACAATTTTTGAAGAATATGTATGAAAAGCCATGGTTAAGCCACTGAAAACTATTGAAAAACTTAAAAATGGCCAGGCTGTCACCATAGTTGCTCTGGGCGATTCATTAACCTATGGGTGGATGGTTGATAAAGGTTATATTGATTATTTCCATGATTTTCTAACATCGCATTACCCAACAGCATCAATTACCATAATCAATAAAGGCATACCGGGCGACACAGCCGATGGTGGATTACACCGTGTTTCGTATGATGTCATTTCATACAAACCTGATTGCGTGCTTATACAGTTTGCATTGAATGATTACGCATGCGGGTATTCACCCCGTGTATTTGGGAACTACATACGGGCAATAATCAATGCTATACAGGCACAATTGCCATCTGATATTGTACTGATAACTTCCGTTTGGTTTGGGGATTTTCCTGAAGCAAAAAATGCATATACATTATATGATACAATACTATCCATTGCTGATGAGTTTAAGCTTCCTGTATCAAAAACACATGAATACTGGAAAAACGCTGTTACCAGGGGCACACCATTACAGGAACTTGTACAGTTTGATGGCGTACACCCAACCCAGGAAGGGTACTATATAATGTCACAGGCATTACAGGATTTATTCAGTTGAAGGGATATACTATTTCACCATTGCAGATAGTATATTCAACCTTACCAAAAAGCTCTCTTCCCATAAATGGCGTATTCTTACATCGCGAAATAATAAAATCTTCACTCACTGTAATCTTTTTATCAGGATTAATAACTGTAATATCAGCAACCGCACCTTCTTTTATATAGCCTCTATCAATACCAAGAATCTTGCAGGGATTTGTGGTCACCTTTTCAAATGCCTGTATAAAGCTAAAACCGTTCTCTTTAACAAGCACGGTAATAATTAATGGCACAGCAGTTTCAAGCCCTATAATGCCAAACGGTGCAAATGCTATCTCCTGCATCTTTTCATTGTGGAGATGAGGTGCATGGTCTGTAGCAATGACTTCTATAACGCCATTGCGCAACCCTTCAATAATTGCTTTTCTGTCCTCTTCCGTCCGTAATGGTGGGTTCATTTTTGCCATGGAAAGGTGTTCCGCTATGGCATCATCGGTCAGTGAAAAATAATGCGGTGCTGTCTCACAGGTTACCTGTATAGTATCCCTTTTAGCCATAGCAATAATCTCCAGTGAACCTTTGGATGAAACATGTGCTACGTGCAATCTTCCTTTTGTTAGCCGTGTAAGCAATACATCGCGCGCAATCATAATCTCTTCAGCTTCACGGGGAATACCTTTTAAACCCAAAAAGATTGAATTGTTCCCTTCATTCATTATCCCATCACCAGATAATGTGATATCCTCTGCATGCGTTATGATTGGGACATTAAACATCCGGGAATACTCTAATGCGCGCCTCATAGTGGTTGAGTTCATAACGGGTTTACCATCATCGCTGAATGCAATTGCACCACCTTCAATCAGCTCACCCATCTCAGTAAGTTCCTGGCCCAGTGAACCTTTTGTTATAGCTGCAACAGGATAAACATTAATTGGTCCGGATTCAGCCTGCTTTTTTATGTATCGTACAAGCGCCTGATTATCAATCACGGGATTTGTATTTGGCATGGTACATACACTGGTGTACCCTGATTTAGCTGCAACCTTACAGCCCCCTGTGATAGTTTCAATATCCTCACGGCCGGGTTCTCTAAAATGTACGTGCATATCCACCAGCCCGGGAACCACAATGCAATCTTTTGCATTAATGAGCTGTGCATCATCCTTTGTAATATTCTTATCTATCCTCATTACTTTGCCGTCTGCAATAAGAATATCAAATTCTTCATCAGTTTTAGAAGCAGGGTCAATTAATCTGCCATATTTAATTAACAATTTCATTACTCAACCTCTTTCTCATCCAGTGGAGCTCCGCCTGCCAGAAGATAAAAAATAGCCATTCTCACTGCTACCCCATTGGTGACCTGCTCATTTATTATTGAATGGGAACTGTCGGCCACTTCACCATCTATTTCAATCCCACGGTTAATTGGTCCAGGATGCATCACAATAACATCTTTCTTACATCGTTTAAGGCGTTCATTGGTTAATGCAAAACGCTTATGATATTCCCGTATTGAAGGGAAAAATGATCCCTGCTGACGTTCACGTTGTATTCGCAACATATTAATGACATTGAGCTTTGGAAGTATTTCATCAAATTCATAATAAATATCAACACCATACATCCTGAATTCATCAGGAACCAGCGTTGGAGGCCCAATCAGGCTGATCTTTGCTCCCAATCGCTTAAAAATCTCAATATCTGAACGAGCAACACGTGAATGAAGAATATCACCCACTATACCAATGTGCAATCCTTTGATATTGCCCACTATATCCATCAGTGAATATGCATCAAGCAGAGCCTGGGTTGGATGGGCATGATTGCCATCCCCTGCATTAATAACAGATGATTTTATATTACGGGATAAAAAATGCGGCGCTAATGACGCCGCATGACGCATAACAATAAAATCTGCTTTATACGCCTCCAGCGTATGGACAGTATCAATCAGAGATTCTCCTTTGACTACGCTTGATGTTTGTACCGCAATATTAATTAAATCTGCTGACAGGCGTTTTGCTGCCAGCTCAAAACTTATGCGCGTGCGCGTTGAGGGCTCATAGAATAAAAGGCAAACAGTCTTACCCCGTAAAACCGGCACTGTTTTAATTGATCGTGTAAAAAGGGCTTTGAAATATTTTGCAGAATTACATATTAATAAAATTTCTTCGGTAGTTAATGATTGTATATCCAGTAAGTCTTTTCTTTGTAAACCACTCATATCCTGTTTTACCTTTTATTAGTTACATATAATCCCAAATAGTTTAAATATTTTCAATAATTTTTTTTAATATATTTTTGATTGAACTATTATGTATGTACTGTAGTTTTGTAATCTGAGTTTACATTGTAAAAAAGGAGAACATATGAACGACTATACTGCCTTTTATGACCTTGATCATACCATACTTGCATCAAGTTCAGGTACACTCATTGTCAGGGATCTTTACAAAAGGGGTATGATATCACTATTACCTCTTATCAATGGCATGTTACTTTCACTGTTATATAAATCAGGTATTATCAATACACAATCACTGATAACAAATTGGGTTAGAAGATTAAAAGGTATAGAAGCGAAAACCATGGAACAGTTTTCTGAAATTTTTTTTGAAGAGACAGTTAAACATTACATTTATCCTCAGGCTCTTGAATCAATGTATATGCATAAAGCTAAAGGAGCATCCATTGTTTTACTTTCTGCATCACTGGATTTCATATGTAAACCTATAGTAAAGCATCTTCACCTTGATGATCTTCTATGTACTGAAATGGAAGTAAACAATGGTTACTATACCGGTTCAATAAAAGGCAAGTACTGTTGCGGGATAGAAAAACTTAACCGGGCCATACAGTTTTGCACAGCTCATAACATCGATATCAAATCTGCATATTACTATGCTGATTCTGTTGCCGATATACCTGTTCTTGAAGCGGTTGGATTCCCTCAATGTGTCAATCCTGATTCTGCTTTACGGAAAATAGCCCATATAAAAGGCTGGCCTGTGCACAGGTGGTGATTTAATGCTTGAACCTCTGAACAATGGGTATACGCCTTCCAACACCAAAAGCCTTGGTAGTTACTTTCAATCCAACTGGTGCCTGTTTTCGTTTGTATTCATTTCTGTCGATAGTTCGCAAAACAGAATATACTATGTCAGGATCAAATCCATCGTCAATAATCTGTTCTGCACTCATTTTCAATTCAACATACCGTTCAATAATCTGGTCTAATATCTCATATGGGGGAAGTGAGTCCTGATCTTTCTGATTTTCACGTAATTCTGCAGAGGGAGCCTTTTCAAGTATTGATCCGGGTATTATCTCTTTATCTCTGTTAATATAATAGGATAATGCATACACAAGGGTCTTAGGCATATCAGAAAGCACCGCCAGGCCCCCAGCCATGTCACCATATAAGGTACAGTAGCCCATTGATAATTCCGATTTATTCCCTGTTGTAAGTAACAGCATACCAAATTTGTTGCTGAATGCCATCAATATATTCCCACGTATTCGTGCCTGTATATTCTCTTCTGCAATATCAAACGGCAAGTCTTTAAAGTAGGGGACTAATTCATGTATATAAGTGTTAAAAAGATTCTTTATTGGAATAGTATGGATTTCTATTCCTAAATTATGTGCCAATTCCACCGAATCATCAACACTTCCCCTAGAAGAAAATATAGATGGCATGGTAATCCCCAACACATTCTGGGGACCTAAAGCTTTAACAGCCAGGCATGCTGTCAGTGCCGAATCAATTCCGCCACTTAACCCTAATACAACTTTTTTAAATCCTGATTTATATACATAATCCCGTATGCCTAAAATGAGTGCTTTTTCAATATCAGCAATGAAGTCCTCTTCACAGCTTATGTGCATATATTCTTTTTCTGTATCAAACACTATGCAATCTTCTTGAAAATCTTTAGCTTTGAGTATAAAATTCCCTGTTTTATCTATAACAAAACTGTTTCCATCAAATATAAGACTATCATTGCCTCCAACCTGATTGACATAGATTACAGGCACCTTATATTTTTTTGCCACATGCTGGATTTTAGTCCATTTTATGGAATTTTTCCCCTTTACATACGGGGATGCTGAAATATTAACCAGTATATCAGCACCTTTTTTAATACAGTTTTCAATAGGGTCAACAGCATAGTGCCTGAACTCCATAAACATATCCTCGCTTTGGCTCATGTCATTCCATATATCTTCACATATGGTAACACCAATATTAGTGCCTTTATAGGTAATGATTTCCTGAGATGGTGCAGGTGAAAAGTACCGTAATTCATCAAATACATCATAGGTGGGGAGTAAGGTCTTATAATGCTTTGACTGTAATTTTCCACCATACATAAAGGCTGCAGCATTATACAGCATAGGAGGATTGTCATAATTATAATCCACATATCCGCAAATGATACCGCAATCACTGCTCAGAGGAGCTATCGCATCCAACGCTCTAAGATTATCATCAATGAGTTTTTTATGCTCCAATAAATCCATAGGAGGGTACCCAATTGTTGCCATCTCAGGGAAAATAACTAAATCTGCACCCTTTTTTTTTGCAAGAGTAACAAACTGAGAAATCTTATTACAATTTCCCTCAATATCTGCAATGATTGGATTCACCTGAGCTATCGCAATCTTCATAATAATTACCCTTTTATTGTGACCCTTTATAAATATCCATCCTAATATTGTCGTATGTTTTTTGTAATGATATGCTGTATAGCGCTGCTTAACATCATTTTCAAAACCATATCCTGCTCCTTTGTATAAATAACAAACAATTTTTGTAATGAACCTGCATCACATATTCTTTTTAATGAGAAAACAATTGCTGTTTTGACATACAGTTCCTTTTCTTTTGGGTAGTGCTCGAGTAACGGAATCACTACATTTTTACCTTTAAATTGTGATAAGGCCGCTGCTGCTTCAGCGCGCATTCTCAAATCTTCATCATCTAATGACCCTACAATCAGCGGTACTGTGCGCTCATCACGAATTACTCCCAGGGCATATACTGCATAAATGCGCAGGCTCCTGTTTTCTTCATTGTTCACAATATGCTGTAATCCACGGATATCACCTGCATTTTTAGCATTTATAAGCGCTTTTATTATCTTACGTTTTATATAGACTTCTCGTTCAGTTAACAACTGTCGTGATAAATACATGGTACTTTCTTTAGTTAGTAATGCTGACAGAGCATCTACTGCAGCATCCCTCACAAGATCAGAGTAATCTGATAATGCACGGACAAAAATATAATACGCTGCCCTATCATGCAATGCTGATAAAACATTTATTGCCTTTACCCGTACTTCCTCATTTTCATCACCCGAGGCAATCGAGCGCACATATGGCAAAGCAGCGCTGATATCATTATGAACAACACAATCAAGGGCAAAATACCGTACCGATTTATTGGTATCCTGAAGCAGCCCGACAATAATTTCATAAAACCTGTTATCATAGAGATGGTAGAGTGATTCCAATGCATATATTCTGTAGATTACTTCATCACTTCTGGCTAAACGTATAATAAACGGGTACATTCTATCATCACCATTCTTTTTTAGAGCCAGTATGACTGATTCCCTTACTGCAAAAAATGGTGACGATAAAAACTCAATTATCACCGGCAATACTTTTTTATCATGCATATCAGCAAGTATCTCAATAACCATTTTCTGTACTGTTATTGAATGTACTGAATGCAATATATCCTTAAAAAATTCTATATTGGTTCTCATTTTACTTTTTTTCAGTATCTGTAATGCCTGTATCTTTTGGTCGTTATCTTTACCTTTAACAATTAACTCTTTTAATTTCAGGATGCATTCATCAGAAAGGTCAATATGACTAACATCAACATTATGAGCAAATGCATTTATACATTCATTATTTGCAAAACTAAGTGTATAAGCAATAAACACAAAAGTCAGTATAATACCTATTTTTTTCATGAAAATGACACCACCTGTGTATAGTCAGGTTACAGTAAAATAGTTCAGAATTATAATCAATAAAAAAACCCGACCCCCAGGGCCGGGATTTAAAGGACATACTATATCAAAAGCACTATTTCAATACACCACTGAAATAATGGGTTACCAGTGAATTAATAACCTCTTTGTCAGTGACATTCTTTTTCTCCTTATCAAACTGGTATACCAAAAACATTACCGAGCCAATAAGCATAATTGCAGTAATTTCTGCATTCAGCGTTTTTTTGTATAGGCCTTTTTTCTTTATCTCTTCTATATCCCGTGCAACAATATTAATCAAATGTTTTAAAAACTGGTCAACACGTTCAACTACCTCTTCATCTATGCCCACAATATCTTTAAATATGAGCTTTATTACTATTGGCTCACTTAGAATAGCTTTGATACATTCAGTTATTCTATCAGTATTGAATTTAATTATATCTTTCTGTGACGGGTTTTCTTTTAAAAGATCCCTGAGATCATCAGGGTCAAGAATATCATCAATACTTTCTTCAATAGATTCAAGAATTGCATAAAGGATTTCTCTTTTATTACCAAAATACTGATATACTGTGCCCCGGGCAATATTCAATTCTTCACAGACCTGCCCTATATGGGTGCTCTGGAAACCTTTGTCTATAAACATCTTTTTAGCGATATCTACAATTTGTTGTCGCCGTTTTTGTCCTTTTGCTGGCATTTGTATACCCCTTTAAATAAATTCTATTTTATTTCACCTTTTGCACGAAGCAACTCTTCTTTGATTGGTTGCAAAGCTTCCTGAAGTTCCTTAATCATTCTTTCAGCTTTTTCCTGCAATTCTTTACTCATATACCATATATTCCTTTATTTTCAATAATCATATATGCTTACTATACATATCGTTAACATTTTCATTATTTTATATAAAAAAAGATTTTTTGTTATAAACGTTATACATAGCATACTTTTTTGCGTCAACAACTTTTTATAATTTTAATATTGTTATAATTCAACACTTTACAGTAATAAGAACACTTTATAGTACCTTGTAATCTATACCCTGTTGAGCACAGGAAGTATCTTCTATTTTTTGATTAAAATTTTGTGGATAAACATCTTCTTCAGCTAATCTTCAACAATTCATCAATATGCTTGCGTATATCACTGTCATCCGGTTTAAGGGAAAGGGCTTTTTTTAAGAAATTTTTTGCCAGATTATATTCCCCTCTTTTATAATAAACATAACCCAACGTATCGTTATATGCTGCATTGTTGGGAGCACGGGATATCGCTTTTTTAGCCAGTTTTAGAGCCCTACTCAGGTCCCCTTCCGGGATAAGTGCCATAATATAAGCTACAGCATTCAAGACATTCACATTATCAGGATTATGTTCAAG
Organism: Leptospira biflexa; assembly: GCA_020721905.1. Classification (GTDB taxonomy): domain Bacteria; phylum Spirochaetota; class UBA4802; order UBA4802; family UB4802; genus UBA4802. The sequence goes on from DYLU01000002.1 coordinate 75,736, forward strand.
TATCCTTTCATACAACTGCAAAGCCTGGCGATAGTTACCTTTTTTCTCAAGTGCAAATGCCTTCATCTGGATAATGGCATCATCCTGGTCATTTTGTTGCTCCAATTCATCTAAAGCCCTATCATAATCACCTTTCTGCACTAATGCAAATATATGCACCTTGCGAACCTGTCGTATATCAATAAATGTCATCGGCAATGACATGCACCGCTTCAGGTAATTAATAGCCCTTTCATAATCCTGCAAATGAATACAGACAATTGCTAAATTATACAACACAACAGGGTTTTCGGCATCTATTGATTCAAGCTTATGCAATGTATCTTTAGCACGAGCATAGTCCTTTTTGTGATTAAGCAGATGCATGGCCTCGTCAAACAATGCTTTAATCTGTTTGTGTATGTCTAATTCTTCCATATATGATTCGTTATCTCTCTGGTTTTCAGCCGGTCTATAAAATCATAATCCGTACAATCTATAGTCAATGGGGTTATTACAATATATCCATTCCGTAACTCGGTAACATCGCTCCCTGTTTTTTCATCACTTTCAATTGTACCATCCAATTCCATGTCAAAATTATTATTGTTGCTCTGTATAATGCGATATGAATCACGATAAAACCGTTTTCCCAATCTTGTATACTGCACCCCTTTGATTGCAGATCGTGGCAGATCAGGATAGTTTATATTCAAAAAAAGAGGTTCTTTACTATGCAGGGGAAAATCTTTTAACAGTTCCAGCAAAAATAATGAAACATCGTAAAAATAATCTGACTCTTCATAGCTGTCAATTGACAGAGCTATGCCGCTTACACCAAAAATATATGCTGTTCTGGCACCTGCAACAGTTCCTGAAAAATATATATCATCACCCAGATTAGGACCGTGATTGATACCTGATATAACAAGATCAATGGGCGGGATGAGCCCCCCATGTAATCCTAAATTGACACAATCTGCAGTAAACCCATCAACAGCAAAGGTAAATTCATCTATCTGTTCAACCTTGATTGATTTACGTATCTGTATTGCGTTAGAACATCCGCTTCGTTCTTTATCAGGAGCTATCGCATATACCGAATAATTATCCGATAAGACTTTTTTTAAAATCTGCAACCCCCGGGCATGAATGCCATCATCATTTGTTATCAGAATATTCATAATGTTCTCTTAAATTAATATTTTCTTTACTGCTATCATACCTATGTGCTATATAACAGACTATATATACCCCGTGCATGTGTAAAATTATGCCCCTATACGAATATAAATGCAATACATGCAATTATATCCACAGTGAGCTTAAAAAGATGGGAGATAGTAACTGTCCCCCCTGCCCGCAGTGCCACTCTCATGACACATAAAAAATTATTTCGCTTGTAAGTACTATTCGTGGTAAATCATCATGTTTGGGTTGTTCCGGAAAAAACTGCGCTCACTGTAACTAATACCATTATTTAAAAAAGTTCACTTATGTATGCAATATTACCGCAATGTATTAACTATTTTGAAATATTTTTTATTAATAATTGTAAGAATGATAGCACCACAACAAACTGTAAAGGTAATTATAGGAATTAAATAATAGATTTTACCGGTAAAACTTATGCAAAAAAAGAAAAGTGCAAAAAATTCTTTCTTGGTGAAATATTTCATACTGAGAGCAAACCTAACCCAAAGATCATCCGGTGGCAATTTTTGTAAAAACTCCTTATCGTATGCAACCAGTGATCCTGATTCACTGAATTTTCGCAAATACCATACGATCATACCAATAAACCAGAACAAACCTACAAATAGCAACGTTATCATTATACTGGCTGCACATGTTGAGGTATTCTTAAAATACAATACTGATACTGCAATTAAGAATAAAAGCAGTGTACCATTATCCCCAATCGTATCAAGCCATCCCCCAATTTTTGAAACTTTAAATGTAAATTTAGCAACTTCACCATCCACGCCATCAAATACTGATGCCAGTTGAAACAGAAGACCCCCTAAAACTACCTGCCAGTATGATCCCTGTAACACAAAATAAGCACTTAAGAAACCCACTACCATATTAATAATAGTAAGTATATTGGGATGTATCCTTGTTTTGGCCAGCTGCAAACTGATGGGAATGGAAATTCGTTTATTAATATGTTTTGCAATATACCCCCCGGTATTCTCTATTATGTATTTCACAACCAGAAATTCAGCCTTCTTTATATCTTCATTAGAGGAAATTATAAATAGTTTATCATTAAAGACTGGTTCAAACAATCCCTTTTTTTGTTTAAAGTAATCATCAAAAGTTTCAAAATAGTGAGGCTGTACAAACAGGTTTGATGGCACATATAAAGACCCTTTTTGGGGGACATCACCCGGTAAGCACTGCTGTACATGAATCTTTCTTTTTTTTATATGTGGCAATATTGTTTGTTCATAAAAATTTTTTTCCTGTTCATCTAACATAATATATATGTGTTTAATCCCTACTTTTTGAAGCGTATAAATCAGCCGTTCAAGGATATATAAACCACAGACCTTTTTTTTAGTATTATATCCTTGAAGACTATAAATATATGCTTTTTGTATCATAGCATTACCCTTTCAAAGAATTCTTACCAACTTTTACTGCGCCATGAAATATACAGTAATTATCTCTTAAAACCCTTTTTTACATAATTTCGTCAAGATGTTTTTACATGACATTGATATAACATTTTACTTGACTTTAATACTTCAGATAATGTATAATTACTCTTACCATGTAAGTATATCATCTAAATGTTTTTATAAAGGAGATATCATTATGAAATATGTAAATTTCTTTTTATCCATTATTTTTCTTTCTGCATGCTTACTGCTTTACTCGGTTCCACAAGCACAGGAAAATCAAGAAAAACAATTTAATCCTCTCTATGATGCTGAAGCAGTTATCCAGCGACTGAGCTATGATAATTTTAAAAATATAAAATTGCTCAGGACCGCTATATATAATTTTGGCGGTGGTGAACAGGAATTTAACAGTTTAGTAGATACCTATGCTGAAGCAAGCGCACTGTACTTCAGAAATGAGATGATAGCATCTGCCAATCTTTTTACAAAAAATGAAAAAGATATCCGGGAAGTAGCCATGAGGCTGGCAAAGCTCTATAAAGAACAGGCTGAAAAGCTTCACATTCAGGTTATAAAGATGGGAGTCCGCCACACTCTCAAAGCTTCAATTGAACAGACAAAACCAAATCCATCTGTTGATCCTCTTATCAGTAATGCAAGTTACGGTATTAAGATTGCAAATGACTATCTGGTCAGATCAAAGCCAATAGATGCCATCTATTATTTCCGAAGAGCTAAGGAAAATTGCTTTAAAGTTTACCAGGTACTTGGTGAACAGTTGCCCGAAGAATATAAGAAAGATATTGTTGATAATCAGAATAAGATATATATAGCAAAAGAAAAGAAAAATTAATTTTTAAATTGGAATTACATATCTTTCGTACCCCTTAACGTATGCAGGGCTGTTATCCTGACAGTTGAGTTGCTGTGGGTAAGCAGTTCAACAATTGTGTCCCTGTCCTTTTCTTCAATTGTATACGCCTGTAAAGCTTTTAAAATGGCAACCAGCAGAGATGGTGGATTATTTTCTGCATGTAACATCTGGATAAGTTTACTGTATAACACAGCATCTTTGATAGTAAGATGTGACAGCACAGCAAACTTAACACTTATAGATGGATCATCAAGAGCCTTGATGATAACATTCATATAAATATACTTTGTTGAGTAATCATCAATACTTAGTAATCCTATGACAGAAGCTTCTCTGACAAGCCAGTCTTCATTATTAAAACTATAAATAAAAATAGAAACATCACGAGGATCGCGGTAGCAAGATAATGTTCGTAAAGCATTCCACCGCACATTGTCATTCTGGCTATTGAGGGCTAAATCCTTTATATAAACACGTGCTCGTTTAATTGGCCTTTTAGATAGTATTTGCAAAGCTTCAATTTTTATAGCATCATGTGAATCATGTAAAGCTTGAATAATAAGGTTTTCAGCTCTTTCACCTTCAATTCTTGCAACCGCCTTTATAGCTTCTAACCGGGTTTCCCAGTTATCACTTTTGTATCCATTTTCATAGTATAACAGAACAGAATCATATCCTGTAATGGGCTTAATGGAATTACACGACCCAATCAAAATACCAAGCAACCATATCAACAATCCATTAAAAATCTTTTTTCCGCAGGAGCTGATCAATTAATCCTTCCTCCTGTTTAATCTTGATAATAATGTTTCTCTTTTCATCAATGACATAACTATCAAACCACCTGGGCAACATATAATCAGGAACCATAACAGGTTCTTCAGGAGGTTGTTGATAGGTAACACTTGTTTCTTCTCTATCATGTAATATATATGATTTTAATATATTTGTATCCCTGTTTGCAACTTCTACTTCACCCTTGAAAACTACAACCCTGGTTTCAAATTGTGTTGCTATTATGCCAAAATCAGTACCCCTTACCCCCGCAATTGCAGTAGGTGTATAGACGATCATACTGGTACCCTTCATTGTTTTTGCTGCAATTGCTCGAATTTTGCCGGTAATCATTTGAATTTTTGTAGGTTGATCGGCATCTTTTAATCTGATATCCTGAACATAGAGTACCGATATCTCCTTGATAAACAGTTTGCTTCCATCATTTAATAAAACAGACACAAACGACTTTCTTCCAGTCCTGATCTTATCTGTATCTTCCAGTATTGTTCCCTCATCAGGAATTATTCGTTTTCCTGAAGCAGATGTAATATCAACATCCCCCGATAAATCCAGGACTTTCCCTACCGGTTTTGCAATTGCATTAATAGTAAAAAACAGTGATACAATGATTACTACACTATTCCTGATACATTGCTTCATCATTGATCTCCTCCAACAAAGAATATTATTGTATACCAAGCATCCCTTGAAAGCCTCATGGTGCCCCTATAGTGAATAGCACTGAGATTCTCAGGGTTACTTTTCATTGCAAATTTTTCTATTAGTTTCTATTCCCAACTCTCAATACTATTACAACATACATTTTACTACATTATACTCTTTTCAGTTCTATGAAATGCAATAATTTACTGTCTGCTTAAATCGTATACCAGCTGATATTGATAGTAAAATTTTTTAATACGCTCAATATAGCCCTTGGTCTCAGCAAATGGGGTCATAATAGTAAACATGTCTTCATTATCATAACGCCATTTCAATACATTGCCAATACCAGCATTATACGCAGCTGAAACTAATGTAATATCATTTTTCAAATTTTTCATTAACCAGAAAATATAATATGTTCCCAATTCTATGGACACACAGGGATTCTTTAACATTTCCTTATTAACCTGGCCAATCCCTGTTTTTTTAGCTATTTCTTTTGCAGTTGGCATCATTAATTGCATAAGGCCTATAGCACCTGCTGATGACCCGGCATAGGGGTTGAAGAGGGATTCAGCTTTCATCACTGCATAAATGAAAGGTTCACGTATATCATATTTTTTTGAAGACTGTGTTACACATTGAACAAAAGGTTTTGGCAAAATGCTTTCAATTGAATCATCATGCATTAAAAATATATTTTCTTTCATATCTAACTGTTTTAAAAGCTGAACCAAACCCTGAGCTGAAAGAAAATAATTTTTATACTTTAACCCAAAAAGGTATTGTAGCACATATACATCATAGGTATCGGGATTAGTGTATAATAACAATTCCCTGTTTATTCCCTCACTGTAACCTATTGAAAAGTAATGTTCAATTCTGGTAACTATCTCAGCTGGAATGTGTAACGAAAGCTTCCCATCGCATATGGGAATTTTATCGTACTGTATGTCATGAATTTTGGGAAAATATTTTTTTATCATGTCCAGTCGTTGTAAGCGTTTTTTATTATCTCGCTCCCTGTAGGTTAACATGGCATGAGTAAAAAGAGTGGCTACCAGATTATCTGTTTGTAGCGCCATTGAAAAATCAGAAGAAAGCTTTTCCACTGAATACTGGGGTGATAGCCGCTCAAGCAATATCCATGTATAAGCAGATTGAGGCAAAAAAGCTATCATAGAATAGGCTATTGCTTCTGCTTCACCCGGATTTTCATCTTTTTTCAAATTGTAAAGCCAGAAACATACTTCATCAGCATATTTCCCTTTTGATCCAAATGTAGAATAATATTTCTCCAGATAATATAATGAAGTTTTTGTATTGGTAATATTATTTTTTGAAAACAACCATAATAATTCCTGTGCAGCAATGTCATCAGGATAGTGAGCCACATACTCATCTACAAGTTTGGGATCTGTTTCGTTTCTCTGGATAGCATGGAGTGCTTTATAATACAGTACCTTCTGTTTAAATTTTTGATTTTCAGCTTTTTCCAGTTTTTCCAGCCACTGCATGGCCTGTCCTTTTTTATCATTATCCCATAATGTATCCACTATGGTAGCGGCAATATCATATCGGTAATCGGTTGCCTGATATGCATCATATATTGTCTTCAAAGAATCCCATTTGCCCAACTTGCATAATGTTTTAACCCGTATCAGCTCAAGATGAATTTGTTTGGTAGTGTTGGTCACCATTTGTAAAAGGCTTTCATCTGTAGAAATAATATCCTGATAATTTTTTGTATTATACAAAGCTTCAATAATAAGCAGTATTGCATCAGAATCCAACGAAATATCAGGATTTTTAGTTGCAATCTGTAATATCCGCTTTGCAGCAATTTCAGATTGCCAGCTTGCTGTGCTAATCTTTAAAAGGTTATAATAGCTATCCACTGCATCACTGTATTTGTCCTGATTCTCATACAATGATGCCAGTTTGATATACAGCCATGCCAGTGAATCTGTATCTTTAAATTTTGAAATACTCTTCTGTAATACCTTTTCAGCCTGCCCAAATTGTTTCAGTTGCCCTAACGCTTCAGCTTTAAGTATCTGTGCATCACGGAATACTCCCGTTTTTTCATTTTTCATCAAATCAACAAATTTTATGACATATCCATATTCCCGATAGTACATGAATCCTTTTGCAATTTCATACAGTGCATCGTTATATAAATATGATTTTACGGAAAAACGGCTGACAAATCGATAGACTGGCTGCGGAAATATTGATAATTTTTTTGATCTCCGTTCAATAAAACAGCTATTGGCAAAGTGATATATTGACTTCTTATATTCTTTGGCATCTTTATACGCCAATCCCAACATGAAATGTTCAGTGTACGATAGCTCCCCTTTCTGCTCTAATGTTTGAATGATAGTTTTATTATTGCTATAGAATCCTAATTCAGATAACCCCTGCGGCAATACAACGTCAGAACAGGAAAGAAACGAAAATATGCCTAAGGTTAAAAGAGTAACCATCCAAATATATGTTCTCTTAATCATGATTATTCTTCCTCTTTTTGATAATCTGCATATTCGGGCAATTCTTGTAATGAACCATTACTCCACACATCATCATAAAATGAATAATTATTAATGAGCCTGTAGTAGCTGTCAGCCAGAACCTTTAACATATAGTTTTTTTCATTTTCATCGTTAACTGATTCTATTTTTGTTTTCATATATGAATAAATATATGGTTCGTTTCCAACATTCGGTTTATTTTCAAGCCTGCCATTTGAGCCCTTATGATTAAATGCAACATACGCAAGTAAAGCATATCGTTTGGCCTGTTTGGCTTTTTTCAAAGCCTGAATATATTTATATAAACGCATCGAGTACAGTGTTGTCCTGTAACTATCGGCCATTATCATATACATACGGGCCTGTTCATTATTTGTATAGCCTAAATTACAATAATGCTTTGATATATAGTCATTCTTTAAGATAGGCCCCGGCGACACAGTATCCAATAGTTTTTTCCCTTCATCAATTTCACGGTGTAAAACCATTCTGTACAATAATATCAATAATTCCTGAGTTTTACGAATATTTTCATAAGAATTTTTAAACTTGAATTTCATATACAAAAATTTGGCAAACATATCATATAATATTGCCTTGCGGCAGATTGCTCTTTCTTCTTCCACTGAAACATTTGACACAGAAAAATTAATATAGTAAAAGAAGCGCTCGTTATCTTTAAGCCCTTTTTCTGCTTTACGCTGTTCTCCAGCACTCTGACTGCTCTTCGTTCTTTGAGCAATGAGAGTATTTTGAAATGATAAAAACATTACCATCACTACACTCATTATCATTATTGAGATTATAGCCCTCATCCCTGAAAACTTATCCCCCATAAGTAGTATTAATCAAATCCCCGATATTTTATGATTGACTATATCCATCCGCATACTATAGTACTTATACAAAAGCGCTCTATGTAACTATAATACCGGGAGATATGAATATGAAAACCAGAAAAATTCTATTATTAGTATCGATTATTTCTTTACTGTTTTATATAACCTGCACTACATTTGATCCTTCAATGTTGCAGAAAAAACCCACTGTTACTTTTAAAGATTTTCAATTCAAAGAAATAACTCTAACCGATATGACCATGCTCTTTTCACTGGATGTTGAAAATCCTTATCCTGTAACATTGTACTTAGATTCAATACAAAGTCAAATATATATTGATACATTCTCACTATTTTCACTGCAGTCTGCAGATAAACTTAAACTGCCCGGGGATTCAAAAACAAACAAAACATTTGCTGTTACTATCACATACGAACAATTAATGAAGGCTGTAAAAGAATATTACAATAAAGATTCAATTGTCATAACAATACAAGGTACTATTGCTTTTTCATTGCCACCATCAATTCAGATTGTACAATCGATAGCTGTTCCTTTTACTATTAAAAAGGAAATCCCAACTATTAAGCCAACAATTGATATAGCACATTTTAAAATAATACCACCTTCATTATCTGATTTAAAAAATATCGTAAAAAATATCAACCCACTTGAAATTCCATCATTGTATACTGATATCAGGAACTTTTGCCAGGGGAAGGGAGTTACCGATAGCATTTCAAAATTTGATATACCTCTATCAGTTGCATTTGATATCATAATCAAAAATAAAACAAAAGCTGCCTTAGCCGGCAAGTCGCTCAATTATAATTTTATACTTTACGACAGTGAAATAGCTAAAGGCCAGCCAACCATACAGAATGCTGGTGGTGCTTCAAAAATTAATTGTTTAACTACTTTGAGCACCAAAAACATAAGCAAAGATCTGACACAGGCTATTGCACAAAAGAATATTCAGTACACAATGAAAGGGAATATGCTCTTCAAAGCTGTATTAAAGGGAACAGAATTACCTGTACCATTTACAATAAATCAGCAGGGCACCATTAAATGGTAAGAATATGCAATTTAATAATTGACTCATACATACTCTACGAAATGATAGTAAAAAAGCCGTTCTTTATTCATTCTGATTAAAAGGAGTTTACCATGAACGTCATTCCTGTAATACTTGCAGGTGGATCAGGCACAAGACTATGGCCACTCAGCAATGAGGAAAAACCAAAGCAATTTCATAATATTACAGGCCAGGGCACATTGCTTGAACTGACAATTAACAGGCTCAAACCACTCAATCCTGATTTTTGCCTTATCGTTACTGCGCGTATGTATGAAGAAATGTCCTATGATGAATTAAAAAAAACAGGGCTAAAGGGGAGTATTATCTCTGAACCCATGCCAAGAAATACCGCACCTGCTATTCTGTATGCAGCAACGTATCTTTCAAAATTATACGATGACGCCATAATGCTCATATTGCCTGCTGATCATTATATCAAAAAAACAGATGTATTTATAACAATACTGAAAAAAGCAATTGAACACGCACATAAAAATCATCTGGTAACTATCGGCATTACCCCAACATATCCGGAAACTGGCTATGGATATATAAAAGCCTATGATGACCCTTCAGAAGTAAAACCCGTTGATATGTTTGTAGAAAAACCAAATTTAGAAACAGCAAAAAAATACCTCAGGGAAGGTAATTACTTCTGGAATAGTGGTATTTTTGTATGGAAAATATCCGTTATTCTGGAATACTATCAAAAACTAATGCCAAAACTATACCAGGCATTTCAGCCACTGCGCGATCTTACGGTAGAACAGCTTACCCAGAATGACGAACTGCCCTGGGAAATCAAGCGAAATGTATTCTCACAGATAGATGCAATATCCATTGACTATGGCATCATGGAAAAAGCTGACCAGCGGTATGTAATCCCCGGTGAATTTGGATGGGCTGATTTAGGAAGCTGGGCTTCAATTGATGATGTATTATCCCCCAACACCGAGATGAATCGATCTCCGTATCCTGAAAAGGTTATTTTTCACCTTTCAAAAAATTGCACAGTATTCCCTCATACAAAGCGCATTGCAGTGATTGGCCTGCAAGACGTCGTTGTGGTGGATTCAGGAAATGAAATTTTAGTTATGGATAAGAATGCATCGCAGGATCTTAAGGAGGTGGTGAACCGAATCAAGAACAATCGTTAAGGCTGTCGCTAACAGCCTTTTTTATTTTTTCCCTTACTCCTGCATTACAAGAAGAGTTTTGATTGAGCGATAGCTCCCGCATATGCAGGTGGTATTCAGGCTCACTGTAATAAAATACAGGCAATGGCACCTGATTAAAAAAATCAGCCAACATCATCAAAGATGTATTAACAAGTGTTGCAACATGAGCATCCGCAGTACTTTTTTCAGGAACTATCGGTTTCCCTGACATATCTTCAATCAACTGCACAATCCATATAAAGCTTAGCGGATCAATGATGCCAATTGAATACGTGTACCAGTTATACGTATATGTGATCAGTATCTTTTTTAATCGGTCATCAAGTAATTTGTATGCAGGGCAAAAGTAATCGTTACATATTTCTTTCCCAAATAGACTGCAATCTCTTCTGTCAATTCCATTGTTAACTACAGGGTGCATCAGACAACCCGGTGTATTGCTGTCAATAAATCCCATATACGGGCATACGTAGGTTGTTATATCCCTGAATGCATAACGCCGTTGCAGCAATTCAAAATTCCTTTCGTTGTTGCCAGGCACAGGCAAGCAGCGTATTCCATCAGTTGCTTCAGATAAAAAGCGCCCCAACCCCGCAAAAGAGATATCAGCACAGTTATAAAGGCCACAACACACACAACACCCTTTTCCAGGCGCAGGCTGGCACAGGGATATTTTATTGTGAGTATTTGTATTAATCACTTGCACATTCCCCTGCATTTTGGTATTTTAATAACAAACCTGCATCACATTTTTATTTTAGCAGATTTTTTATGAAATATCGGGATAACCTTTACGAGCTTCTTGATGTATCCCCCCTTTCTTCAAAGGAAGAGATACGCAGGGCTTTCTGTACCAGGGTTAAAGCGTTACATCCTGACAGTACGGGTTTAAGCTCTGAAAGATTTACAGCAGAACTTCAAAAGGTAATTGAAGCTTACCGCATACTCATTGATGACAAAGAGCGTGCTCACTATGATGCCACATTCTTACACTTTCCTAAAAAATTTGAAAAGCACTATATACCCCAAAAACGCATCAGGTACTCCATATCTCTGAAAGATTTGTTAAAAAAGGAGTTTTTACCAAAAAAGATGCGGCGCAAGGATATTATTCATGAATTTGACCATGACATTGAGTTAATATGCACACAACAGGAGATTTCAAAAGGTGCAGTAGCATTGGTCCAGCTGCCATCCCGTATACTGTGTCCTCTATGTAACGGACAGAATCGTGATTGTTACGTATGTAATGGTTTGGGACGGATATCAAGCGTTTCAACATTCGAGATTGAACTTCCTGCCGATATAACAAAAACGACAATACTAACCGTTGATCTCAGAAAATACAGGCCTGGTACTTTTACAGATCTAACAATAAAAAACCTGCGTATAAAAGTCACCATAGTATAAGACAGTTACTACCTGAACCGTATTCGCAATGAATCGCCATGTTTATCATCAAACCCTTCTACCTGTGACATACGGGATACGTGCTCTGTGGCCTGTTGCAAAGCTGAAGGTGTCAGATACTGAAATGATGTACGGCGCATAAACGTTTCAACGCCAAGCCCTGATGAAAAGCGGGCAGCACCCCCTGTAGGAAGTACATGGTTAGCTCCTGAAAAATAATCACCAACTGCAACAGGAGCATATGCCCCCAGAAAGAGTGAACCCACATTTTTTATTTGTGTAAGATAGTGAAGCGGATTTTCTACCATCAACTCCATATGTTCAGGTCCGTAACTATTGGAAAAATCTATTGCTTCCTCAATTGATGAAACAAGAATAATATGAGCATTTTTTATTGCCTGTTTTTTGATTGCATGCCTGCCCCTGCCTGAGTGTATATCTTCTTCAATATAGGTAACCACTTCATGTGCCAGCGACTCAGAGGTTGTCACTAAAATTGCAATAGCCATCTCTTCATGCTCTGCCTGTGCCAGTAAATCCCATGCTACCCAGTGAGGGTTGGCATGTTCATCTGCTATTATCAAAACCTCACTTGGCCCGGCCAGCGAATCAATCTGAATGACCCCCTGGCTGAAGAGATATGCCTTGGCAGCAGTTACATAGATATTCCCGGGTCCCACAATAATATTGGCACTGGGCACTGTGTGTGTACCAAACGCTGCAGCAGCAACACCCTGCGCACCTCCGGATTTTATTATGGTCGTGATACCCAGTATATTAGCCATTGCCCCAATATACGGAGCTATAGCCCCATCCTTTGCAGGTGGAGTTATTATTGAAATATGTTTGCAACCTGCAATCTGGGCTGGAATAACTCCCATTAATACTGATGATGGATATGACGCTTTACCACCGGGGACATATACTGCTGCACTTTCTACTGGTTGATATAGCATACCCAGTGTAGTGCCATCCCCCCGTGTATATATGAACGAATCCCTTTTCTGGTGTAAATGGAATTCCCGTATGTTTTCTATTGCTTTTACAAATGAATCAATAACGTTTGCATCAGTATTATGGTACGCTGTTTTAATTTCCTTTTCTGTTGCGCACACCTCGTGTAAATTGACCCCGTCAAACTGTCGCGTAAATTCAATAACAGCCCGGTCACCCTCATCACGAACTTTTTGCACAATTGGAATAACATTATTAACCATTATTCCGGTAAAGTCATCGCCAAAACGCTGAAACAGTGCATTGCGTTCTTTTTCTGTTAAATCAGATAATTTCCTGATTGCTATCATAGCCACTCCTTAAGTCACCCAAGGTTATTAATTATTTCTTGACTTTATCATTACCATGCATTAAAAATATCACAAACTATAAAGTAAAAAAATATTTCTGGAGGTCATATGTTCAGGCATATAGCAGTAATAATGATAGCGATAGCTCTTGTTATAACCGGTTGCAAAAAAACTACCATCACACCAAAACTTTTTGTCACCATACAAAATGAAATTCTTGACAGTGATATGCAGCAGACAACAAAAGAATCCATCGTAAAAAAATATGGCATTTCCCTGCAGGAGTATGAAGAATATGAAAAACAGGTTGAAAGTAATCCTGAGTTAAAAGCATTAGTTGGGAAAGAACGCCTCAATATCATGAAAAAATAGCATCACGATAAACCAAGTACTTTTTCCACATTCTTATGCAGGATATGCTCTGCACTTTCTCCAAGTGCTTCTATGTGCTGTTTATAGCGTGAATAGTCAAGGAGAGGGAAGTCGCTCCCAAATATAATTTTTTCTTTTCCGCACATCTGTACGGCTATATCATAAATACCTGATTCATACAAAAAAGGAGTTGCTGCGGTATCATAATAGACATGAGTTAAGGATTTCCTGACCTCGGGCATCATCTCATAAAACAAAAGTCCACCACCCCAGTGTGAACAGATAATTGGTATTTTAGTATAATGTGAACACAGTGCAAAAAGACTGCGGATATCCGTATAATATTTTCCGCCATAGATATGGCCCACCGGTTCATTGACATGAAGGCATACTGGCAATGCAAACTTTTCGGCTACAGCAAGTATCTGTCCCAGCAGCAATTCCTCTTCTTCGTTAAATCCATCAGCATAAAAGGCTACTTCACCAATACCATATAATCCCAGCTTTTTAATGGTTTCTATCTGTTTATAGATATCACCTTTCAGAGCTATAGCCCCAAATGCATATATTTTCTTTTTATATGTATGCTGCACAGTAGCCAGATAGTTGTTATGTATACGAGCATACTCTTCATTGTGCCAGGTAAAACCCATCACCAGCGAGGCATCTACACCAGTATGTTCCATAGAATCTACAAGTATTTCAGCATGTGCTATTCGTGCTTTGCCATAATATAGCAGAGAAAATTGTCTGTCATCACAGTAACGTTCTTTGTTTTGTACCATGTCATCAGTAAAAATATGTGTATGCCCATCAATTATCATTGTGTACCCTATTATGTATTGACATTATCGTATACTTTTTTAGTATTCTATCATCAGCCAACGTTTACTACCATATATTATGAATACAATAGAATTTTTTCTGGAACCCAGCAAAGAAAACTATCATACACTTCGTGTAAAGGCGGAAGATGGCAGTTTTCGCTATATTCACAGTAAATACAACCCAACAAAAGAATCATCATACCTGCAGGATATTGTCAACCCTGAAAAATATGATGCCTGTATTATTTTAGGCATTGGCCTTGGATATCATCTGGCACATCTGGCCAGTATCATACCATTTTACAAACAGATTATCTGCATTGATATTAATAATTATCTGCACAATGCAATTATACCACCACATATACAGGCAATTATTCATCACCCATCCGTACAATTAATATTTGTTGATCCGGATAATCTTCAACAGTTGCGTGATACTATTCAGTTACAATTCATCAAAGGCATACAGGTTATTGACCATCCTGCTTCTTTTCACGCTTTCCCGCATATTTTTTCATCCATAAAAAAAATCATACAGCAGTTAATAGACAAATCAATATCAAATCATCTCACTTCATCATTGTTTGCATACCGGTACTTAAAAAATGTATTATTGAACCTGAACCGATTGCCCCATTGCTTTCCTGTAGCACAATGCAAAGCAATCCATTCAAATCAGCCATGCATCATTGCAGCTCCCGGCCCATCCCTGGATGAAACACTCTATCACCTGAAAGAACACCAAAACCATTGTATCATCATATCAGTTGATTCTGCACTCAAAGCATTATATGCACATTCTATCATACCTGATTATATTGTTTCCATTGATCCACAACCAGTTGTGTTTGCACATCTTTTTTACACACAACCCACTATACCAGTTATCACTGCGCTTACCACACACCCAATGATTTTTTCATTTCCCACAATTGTATCATTGAATACCCACCCGGTATGCCAGTTACTGGAAGAATTGTACCCCGGTATTATTGGTTCTGTAGACAGCAGGACGGGAACCGTACTGGGCGATGCAGTAACATTTGCTCTCTTTACGGGCTGTAATCCAATAGCCATTGCAGGTGCAGACTTTTCATTTCCCAATCTTGTAACATACACCCGATCAACAGAATACCATTACCGCTATCAACTTGTCCACAGCCGTTACTCACCACTTGAAACAAAAAACATGGCCTACATAATCCACTCGTCAAAAAGTGCGGCAACCACAACCTTTACACGGAAAAATTTCATCCAGTATCATGATTCGCTGGATGCCATTCTTCCCCAGGACACATCTTTATTCCATATTAATCCCATTTTGCCACTTGCCCGCGCAAAGGCAATAGCAATTAAAAACTTCCTTTTATTGCCACAGGTCAGCCATTATATTAAAAATATGAAGTCACGGTTGCTCCAACCGCTGTCACATGCAATAAACCTCCAAAGATTACACACCATTCTTAACGACGAAACAATGCTTACTGCAATTTTAAACTCCTCGCGAGTACATGATCGTACAGGCATTCAAAGAATACATCAATTATTACACAAGGAGTAAATTTATGAGAATTGGCGTTACAGGCATTTATGCATCGGGCAAGGGAACAGTGTGTTCCATGTTTGAACAGCTGGGGGCGATAGTTATTGATACAGACATCATTGCCCGTGAAATCGTTAATCCCAAAAGCTCTGTACTTGATATGCTGGTGCAAACATTTGGGAATGATATACTCAATACCGATGGAACACTGAACAGAAGATATTTAGCCCAAAAAGTATTTAATAACAAAAAACTTGTTGAAAAACTTAATTCCATAACCCATCCAGCGATACTGCAGGAGGTTATAAGAAGATCCCATGATAGTAGCACAATCTATATGATTAATACCCCTCTGCTTTTTGAAACAGAATTTTATAGACATATGGATATAAACATCGTGGTTATTGCCAATACAGATCAGGTACTCAAACGTGGTGTAATCCGTGACGGCATAACTGCAGATGAAATCAAAGCACGGCTGAATCACCAAATTTCACTTAAAGAAAAGATGAAACTGGCCGATTATATCATAGATAATTCTGGATCATTAGAAAATACTAAAAAGCAGGTTGAGGAATTATGGAAAACTTTGATTTTAATGAAAGGCCAGTAGCCAGGGAAAAGAATGTTTTTCTCCTTCATCTTGATGTTCCCCGCATTATCCTTATCAGTGCTGTAATTATTGGCATAATTGTTACCACCTTTCTTTTAGGAATGAATTTCAGTGAAAACAAGGCTGTTTCCCATAATGCATTGGTTCCTCCTGAAATTCCCGGGGAAACAATTGCACAACTTGATAAAGGCATTGATTTGGGGAATACAGTGCAAAATACTGATCTGCCATTGGTGGACAATGCCAGTAATAAACTGGATATAGCCCCTAAACCTGATGAATCATCAAAACTGGATATTATCCCAAAAAACGACATGCAAGACAATACTATAGCAAAGCTGGACGATACTGAAAACACCCAGGTTATCCATGAAAATGTGAAGAAAGCAACACCGGTCAAAAATGTATCAAAAAAGAATACCAGAGCCAAAGCTTACGTTAAAAAGAATAAAGTTGTTGAGGTAGCAAAAACAGATGTACCTCATACCAAGAAAGTATATCAGCGGTCATGGTCCATACAGATAGCATCGTATAATACTCTTTCCAAAGCCCAGAAAGAAGTAAAGAGTTTGCAGACAATGGAATACGATGCATATGTTGATAAAGCAGATGTTTCCGGCAAAACATACTATCGTGTTAAAATAGGGCCTATTCTGAAAGAAGATAAAGCTGTAAGCATGTTGCAGGAAATTCAGTCAATAGATAAGTACAGGGGAAGTTATATTGTAAAAGAATAAATATAAAAAACCCGCTTTGAAAAGAGCGGGTTTTTTATATACACTATTTTGTTATTGCTTATTCCTTTTCTTCATACAGCACCGCAAAATCAGTTACTTCATCATCCTTGTCCAGTTGCAATAAAAGAACACCAGCTGCGGTTCTTCCCTGATACGATATTTCTTTTGCTTTTAGCCGTATGGTCATCCCTTTTTTAGATGCAATAATAACCTCATCTTCAGGATGCACTGACCTCACACCAACTGCATATCCATTTTTTTCACTTATCTTGAGGTATGCCATTCCCTTTCCGCCTCTACCTTTTGTAGCAAAAAGTGAATACTGCGTCTTCTTGCCATACCCTCGCGATGTAACCACACAAAGGTCTGATTCCGGCTTAACTACATCCATGGAAATAATCTGGTCACCTGATGCAACACGCATACCAATAATACCGGAAGAATTTCTGCCCATTGCCCGCATCTTTGCAATATTTGTTCTCAGCAAAAGACCATTTCTGCTTGCTATCACCACATCATCCTGTGATTTGACTACCTTAACATCAACAAGCTCATCATCCTTATGCAGATTAATAGCAATGATACCACCTTTTTTTACATTGCTGAATTCTTCCAGTGCCGTCTTTTTCATAACACCATTGCGTGTAACCATACATAAAAAGTTTTCACTGAAATCATTTACAGAACAAATTGCAGTTATCATTTCCCCTGTAGCAAGGTTTATAATACCTTTCAATGACTTACCCCGTGTATTTTTTGAAGCTACCGGTATTTCATATACCTTCATTCCAAAGATCTTACCTTTGTTGGATAGCAATAACAACGTATCATGCGTTGAGGCGATAGTCATCATGGTAATAAAATCTTCTTTTTTTGATGAAAGACCAATCACACCCTTGCCGCCACGACGCTGCTTTTTAAATGTATCTGCCGATAGTCGCCGTATAAAGCCATCATTGGTAATGGTGATGACCATATCCTCTTCAGCTATAAGATCTTCAGCTTCAAAACTTACTGATGTATCTTCATAAATAATTTCAGTTCTTCTTGTATCGTGGTATTTTTCTTTGATGACAATTAATTCATCTTTTATTATTGTATAAATCCTTTTTTCGCTTTTTAATATAGCTGTCAGCTCATCAATTAATTTTAATAATTCTTTCAGTTCATCAATGACCTTTTTGACTTCCAGGCTTGTCAATCGTTGCAATCTCATATCAAGGATTGCCTTTGATTGAATTTCAGATAGCTTAAACCGTTTGATGAGGCGTTCATTTGCTTCCTCAACAGTTTTTGACCCTCTGATTATTGCAATGACTTCGTCAATGTTATCAAGTGCTATCTTCAATCCTTCAAGTATATGGGCTCTTTCTTTTGCTTTAGCCAATTCATACTGGGTACGGCGGATAACAACAGTTTTTCGATGGCTGATGTAATGTGTTATCAAGCCCTTTAAATCCAGAAGTTTTGGCTGATTGTTTACCAGTGCCAGAAGATTTATGCCAAATGATGTTTGAAGCTGTGTATGTTTATAAAGCTGATTGATAATAATATTGATAACAGCGTCCTTTCTGCAGCCAATGACAATTCTCAACCCATTACGGTCTGATTCATCACGAAGCTCATTAATGCCTTCAATAACTTTATTGTTAACCAGCTCCGCAATCTTTGCAATCAGCGCAGCTTTATTTACCTGATAAGGCAATTCTGTTATCACTACTACTGATTTGTTTTTTTGCTCCTCAACATGAAGCTTGGCTCTGACTATAATACTTCCTTTGCCCCTGGCATATGCTTTTATCATCTCTTCTGAAGCAACAATAATACCGCCTGTTGGGAAATCAGGTCCTTTAACAAATTTCATCAATTGCTTAACGGAAGCATCGGGGTTGTCAATCATGAATACAATAGCATCAATAACTTCCGACAAATTATGGGGTGGGATGTTTGTGGCCATCCCAACAGCTATACCTGATGAACCATTTACCAGAAGATTTGGAAACGCTGCAGGCAATACAACAGGTTCTTTACGTGTTTCATCAAAGTTTGAGATAAAATCTACGGTATCTTTATCAATATCTTTAAGTAGTTCCTGGGCAATAGAAGAGAGACGCGCTTCAGTATAACGGTATGCAGCAGGCGGATCACCATCAATTGAACCAAAGTTACCCTGTCCATCAATTAAAGGTAAACGCATTGAAAAATCTTGTGCCATTCTGACCAGTGTATCATATACTGCCGCATCACCATGTGGGTGATAGTTACCAATTACTTCACCAACTATCTTGGCTGACTTAACATACGGTCTGTCACTGCGCCACGCACGCTCATTCATAGCATGAAGTATTCTTCGATGGACCGGCTTCAATCCATCCCTGACATCTGGAAGTGCTCTTCCCACAATAACACTCATTGCATAGTCCAGATATGAGCGTTTCATGGATTCTTCAATTTCAATATTATGAACTCGTTTGTCTTTAGGATTATCCTGTTTTTTTGTCACTGTCCGTTCCCTTTATTAAAAGAATGAAATTATGTAGTGATAGTATTATATTTTTATAAATCTAAATTTTCAACCATATGTGCATTCTCTTCTATAAATTTTCTCCGTGGCTCTACAGCATCACCCATCAACACAGAAAAGACTTCATCTGCTTCTACTTCATCTTCCAATGTAACCTGCAACAATGTTCTGTTTTTTGGATCCATGGTTGTTTCCCATAGCTGTTCAGGATTCATCTCCCCTAAACCTTTGTATCGCTGAATTGTCACTTTTGACTTATCTAAATTCTTAATTATTGTATCCCTTTCTTCATCACTGTATGCATAATACTGCTCTTTCCCAGCTTTTATATTATACAGTGGCGGTTGGGCAATATACAGATACCCATTGGCAATAATCTCAGGCATATACCTGAAAAAGAATGTTAATAGTAATGTTCGTATATGAGAACCATCCACGTCAGCATCGGTCATAATAATAATTTTATGGTACCTGCACTTTGTGATATCAAATTCATTTTCGCCGATTCCAGTTCCCAGTGCCGTAATAATGGTTTTAATTTCATCATTGGAAAGAATCTTGTCCAGACGAGACTTTTCAACATTAAGTATCTTTCCTTTTAAGGGCAAAATTGCCTGAAATTTTCTATCTCTTCCCTGCTTTGCTGAACCACCTGCTGAATCACCTTCAACAAGATACAGCTCACATAGTGCCGGATCACGTTCACTGCAGTCAGCAAGTTTGCCCGGTAGAGAATCATTTTCTAAAGCATTTTTTCGCCGTGTCAAATCGCGCGCTTTTTTTTCTGCTATGCGCGCACGGGCAGTATCAATACATTTTTCCAAAATTTTTCGCACAATCTGCGGATTTTCTTCAAAAAACTGGGTAAGATGCTCATTGGTTATAGATTCAACAATGCCTTTGACTTCACTATTGCCAAGTTTCATTTTTGTCTGTCCCTCAAACTGAGGGTTTGGGATCTTAACACTTATAATAGCCACCAGACCTTCCCTGACATCATCACCTGATAGCTGGGGAATTTTTTTATCATACCCTTCCCGCTTTAAAAAATCATTTAATACCCGGGTTAATGCAGATTTAAATCCAATAAGATGTGTTCCGCCTTCTTTTGTGTGAATGTTATTTGCATAACAAAATACTGTCTCGGTATATGTATCTATATAATCAAGAGCTATTTCAACATCTATATTATTCCGATTGTCATGCAGGTAGATAATCTTTTTTGTTATAGATGTTTTGTTTTCAGTCAGGCTTTGTACAAAAGAAACAATACCACCTTTATAGTAAAAGGTGTGTTCTTTTCCTTTTCCACGCAAATCAGTTAATGTTATTTTAATACCATTGTTAAGAAATGCCAGCTCCCTCATCCTCTTTGACAGTGTTTCAAAATGAAATTCGGTTTCTTCAAATATCTGGCCATCAGGCTTAAAATATACCCGTGTTCCAGTTTTTTTTGTTTCACCAATATCCTTCACTTTATCTGTTGGAACCCCTCGCTTATAGCTTTGAAAATAACGTCCGCCATCTCTGTACACTTCTACTTCCATATATTCAGACAGCGCATTCACAACAGATATACCAACACCGTGCAATCCACCAGACACCTTATATGCCTGATTGTCAAATTTCCCGCCTGAATGTAATTTAGTAAGAACTATCTCCAATGCCGATGTCTTGTACACGGGATGTATGTCAACCGGTATACCACGACCATTATCAACTACTTCAATTGAATTATCATTATTGATAGTCACATTTATAGTATCGCAAAATCCTGCCAACGCTTCATCAATTGAATTATCAACAACTTCATAAACCAGATGATGAAGGCCATTAATATCCGTTGAACCTATATACATTGCCGGGCGCTTTCGTACTGCATCCAGTCCTTCCAAAACCTGAATTTTATCTGCTTTGTAACTTGTCATATCTTCTTACCCCATACTGCATCACTAATTTGCCCATACCGTTTAATTACAGTATAAGAACTTACTTTGGTTGTTATAATGCTATTGATACAAATAGCCATTGTTTTATCTTCTTCCCCGATTTTATCAATAAAACCTGAATTAATTTCAGGGGACTTTACTACCGTTTCACAATTTAAAATTGCTATAAGATGCTTATCCGAAACACTTTTCCTATCACCGATATGAATGAACATCGCTACTTTTCCTGTATGACTTCTTTTTAATAGTGCATTTCAGTGAATCAATAGCTGTTGAACCTGAAAGTTCAGACAACCGCTTAACAATAAGGGATTGCGATAATGCAATCTCATTTGCATATATAGGGTGTTCCACAACAACATATAATACACGGTTACCTATCTTATAAGGGAAGCTGTGAGTTGCAATAATATCACCAACTGCCTTTTGCCATATAGACCGTACACCCTCCAGAATAAAATCTTCTGTTAATCCAATCTCCGAAGCTACATCTTTTAGTATCTGACTGCATGCAATAGTTCTATTATATCTTTTTTCTTTATATCTAAAGTTCATAATTCTGACACTCTGTTATTAACTACCTTTAAATGTTTATAGTTATCCACATAATTCACATCATTGCTGCTTGAACATGTTATTATAACCTGATGGTTGCCATCTATAAGTTTTTGCAGTACATTCTTTCTTCTATCATCATCCAGCTCAGACAATACATCATCAAGCAGAACAATAGACTTACTTTTCTTAATATCATAAATTAAACTAACTTCAGATAATTTCATTGCTATTGAAGCCAACCGTCTCTGACCCGCTGATGCATAGGATTTAAATACTGTATTGTCATTCCCATATATTATATATACATCCCTGTGTGGCCCAAGAGTTGTGGTTCCCATTTGTATGTCAATATTTCTTTTTTTACTTAGTTTGTGTTTCACATCTGTAACATCTTCACTGTCCATAGAAGCATAATACTTAATAGCCAAATCATCATTAAATCCCGAAAGTTCCTTATATAGTGATTTAAAATACGTATTCAAACGTTCAATATACTGTTTCCGCTTAATTGCCAACGCACATGCACAATCAGAATACATTGCATCCCAGATGTCAAGCTGTTTTATTATGTCTCTTTTATAGGGTGCATTTTTCAGTAATGTATTACGATTTTTTAAAATTTTTCTGAATGATGTAAGTAATTCAATATATTCCCTATCTACCTTTGAAATCAGCCTGTCAAAATATCTTCGTATTACATCAGGTGAACCGCTTATTATTATAGTATCATCGGGGAAAAAAGCTACTACATTAATCTTACCATAAAAATCAGATAATTTCTTTATTTCTTTGCCATCTATTTTTACTTTTTTTTCAGACTGTTGATCACTAACTGATGCTCCTAACTCAATTGTTGAAATATCAGCATTTTTCACCTGCACTGATATGTAATACTCATGTTTTCCCCACTGAAAGATATCTTTATCGGTGCAATTTCTGAATGATTTAATATGAGATGCTATATAGACTGCTTCAAGTATATTTGTTTTACCGGAACCATTTGCTCCAGAAATAACATTAATTTTTGGTGAAAAACTAATAGTCTCATGTGCATAATTGCGAAATGACTTCAGCAATAATCTATCTATAAACATTATTTTTTTATTTACGTTAGATTGATCGTACCTGAATTGGCATTATAACAGACTGGAAATTAGTATCATCTTCCGGATATATCAGCAATGGGCTCATAACACCGGTAACACAAATTACAATTGAAAATGAATCTATCTCTTTCAGTAAATCCAGTAAAAATTGAACATTAATTCCTATAATAATTGGTTCTTTACAATCCGATTCAATTGATAATTCCTCCTGTCCTTCTCCCTGATCAGGATAGCTTGCTTCTATAAGCAAGCTATCCTTTGAAAATTTTAACAGTATCCTCCATGCAGGTTCATTGGTAAAATTTTTTAATCTGTTTAACGCATCCTTTAATTTTTTAACTTCAATAACTGCCCTTAATAAATAATCTTTTGGTATAACCTGTTTATAATCAGGAAACTGCCCGTCAATGAGGCGTGAAACTATCTCCGTTTTCCCTATTTTTACAAAACATCTACTATCATCAAAAGCTATAAGGCAAGTACCTTTATTGTCTAAAAGCCGTAAAAGCTCATTAACTGTTTTAAGTGGTAAAATAAAACCATCTGTTATATAAGAACTTCCGGTAATATCTTTTTTTATCATCGATAATCGCCTTGAATCTGTGGCAACAACTGTCACTGATTTTTCATTCTCTGACACTATATACAAACCATTGAATATTGGTTTTACTGTATCATGCGCAGCAGCATGAACAGTTTTGCTTATCATTTCACTGAAAGTCTTTTGTTCTATTTCTATCGCATTCTTAAAATTAAAGTCTGGTATTGCAGGATATTCTTCAGCCGAAGATCCTACCAGCACATACTGACCTTTTACCAGACCTGACTTCGATGTTATAGATACATTGGCATTATTAACATCAAGTACCACCACACCATCTGGGAACTCTTTTAGCAGGCTCACCAAACGCTTCCCGCTTATAGTGAAGGAGCAATTCCCATCTGAAATAATATCCAGCTGAGTTTTTATTCCTATCTCGTTGTCAGTTCCGGTTATGGTAAGTGTATCACCATCCACAGTAAAAAGGCATTGTGTTAGTATTGTATTAATGCTTTTAGAACTCACAACAGAATCTGCTATTGTTGTTGCTTTGATTAATTGCTCTTTATCAAGTTCAATTCTCATTGTACACACCACCGTTTCTATTATTACTATTTTATTATAAACTTATTTAAATAAGTATTAGTAGTAGTTATATAATTTTTGTGAATAACTAAGCAAAAGGCTGAATTCTTCAGCGTTTTTAGAAAATGTATTTTGTGAATAATAACAAATGTTTTCATAAAAACTTAAATTATACAAATACTTTACTGCAAATTTTGTTACAGGATGAACTATTATCAATCATTCTTAACAATTTTTTAACAGGTTATTAACTTCGCAATTCTGATATTAATTCATCGATAACTTCTTTAAAATCAATATCTTCCTCGATGGATTTCTCAATGTTGTTGATAGCATTAAGTACAGTAGAATGGTCTCTATCACCAAATTCTTTCCCAATCTCAATTGTCGTTAATTCGGTTAATCTTCGTGCCAAATACATTGCAATAAAACGTGGCTGAACTACTTTACTCTGTCTATTTTTTGAAATAATATCCTCAACACTGA
This sequence comes from Leptospira biflexa, assembly GCA_020721905.1. Classification (GTDB taxonomy): domain Bacteria; phylum Spirochaetota; class UBA4802; order UBA4802; family UB4802; genus UBA4802. Next base: position 100,853 of record DYLU01000002.1, read on the forward strand.
TACCAAATTTTGAAGCAACTTTTACCATAATATCCTGCACGGTAATTTTTTTGTTGCTGTCAACATCAAAAAGGTCTTTGCAATGGTCTTTTGCCAATTGTACAGTAATGGGTTGATTATAGATAGAGGAAACCATGCTTAATCTGACCAACGCAGCTTCAAGGGCACGAATACTGGATTTTATTCTGCGGGCTATGTAATTGCATACTTCATCGGACAATTCAATCTTAATTTTCTCAGCTTTATTCCGTAATATAGCTTCCCTTGTTTCCAGATTGGGTAGCTGTATATCTACAATCATACCCCACTCAAACCGTGTTCGAAGCCTTTCCTCAAGTGTTGAAAGTTCTTTTGGTGGCCTGTCACTGGAAATAACTATCTGCTTTTTGCTGTTATGAAGTGTATTGAATGTATGGAAAAATTCTTCCTGTGTTTGCTCTTTTTTTTCAATGAACTGAATATCATCTATCAACAAAATATCAACATTACGGTATTTAATCTTAAAACTTGAAAGAGTGTTTGCTCTGATAGCCTGAATAAAATCATTAATAAACTGTTCACAGGGTACATATAATACATTAAGGTATGGTCGTTCCTGAATGATTCTGTGCCCTATTGCCTGCATGAGGTGTGTTTTTCCAAGGCCAGTACCGCCGTAAATGAACAATGGGTTGTATTGCGTAGCTGGTGCCTTTGATACGGAGATAGCTGCAGCATGTGCAAGTTGATTATTAGGGCCAATAACAAAGTTTTCGAATGTATAATTTGGATTTAGTATAGTGGAAAATTGTAATGTTTCCTTCTTGTCATCGTTGGTAGTGGGCAAAGGAGCATTAATGACTGGCTCTTTGAATCCATTGCCTGTAACAAATTCGCAAACTATCTCTTTGCCTGTCTGTTCTTTGATGATGGAATGAATCAAAGAGGCATAATGATCAGAAATATGTCGTTTAGCAACATCATCAGGCACTTTAACAACAAGAGTATTTTCGTTAAAGGCAACTGGTTCAGTATTTTTAAACCACATATTAAATGATTGCTTATTAATATATGATTCTACAGAACCCAAAACCTTGTTCCATATTGTTACTGTTGAATTTATCATAATAATAACCCATTTAGTTATCAACAATTGTTAATAACTTTGTTGATATCGTAATATACGTTTAGCATGTGGTAAAAAGGTTAGATGCTATAGACTGTTAGCGATATTGATTATTTTGAATTATATCTATGTAAGCAGTAAGACATTTTTTTGCAACCAATTAATCTATAAAAATTATTGCATCAATAAAATTTTTTATCATTATGGATAATGTGAGAATAAATAACAAAAATCTGTGAATAATGTGTGAATAAATAGCAATATATAGTTGAAAATTACGAATTTATGTGTATTATATGTTAATAAAGCAATGGTAGAGGGAAACAATGGGTGTAATAATTAAAGACATAAAAAAAAGTAATAATGAGATTATACGAGTGGAAATTTCGGAATATCAGGGAAAGGAACTCATTAATCTTAGAATATGGTATCAGGCAATTGATAATGGTGAGGTAGTATATAGACCCACACAAAAAGGTGTTGCACTTTCGGTTGATAAATTCAGTGAATTACAGGAAGCAATAACAAAGATAGCAGAATATCTGCATGATAAAAAGCACGGCACTACACCTCACAATGTATAGTTCCATTACAGTGTAATCTGAGCAGGGATTGTAGTACCAGTTGTCGGGCTTTTTTTATCTGCATTTCATCGTGTACTATATTTGGATTCAGCACACCATCATGCACGTCCAAAATGCAGTATTGTGCCCCTTGTGGAAATTTTTGTATACAATCACAGACAAGCTTTTTTGGTGTTTGTTTCAATGCAGTAGCAATAGTAAACCATCCACGATCAAATAGTATATAATACATCATCTGAGAATCAATATATTTTTTTAGCAGTAAGTTAAATGGCATTGTATACAGCTTATTAATGTGTGATATGTTTTCCAGGTAAAGCTGGACTATTGTATACTGTGACAGAATTGTGTGATCATAAGTATATGTTTTGTTTAAGTATGAAGCTAAACTGTTTATTCGCCGGGAAGATAGATACCGGGATAGTTGATTGAAAAGCTTTGCATTATCAATAAAAGCTGTGGCGATAGTTACATCGTCACAATGTGATAAAATTGTGTACAGTAATCCAGATTTTTCTATTTCAGAAAACCATGTTTCAAATGTTTTTTTCTGAAATGTTGATACAATAGAAAGATGGTGCAAAACGTTGGTAACCTGATCAATAAAATTTCCAAATTCAAAATATGGTCTGGTTCTTAGTTTTAAATTCAAATAAAGAATTTCTTCAAAGGCATATATACCTTCCATGATGTCCCTTGCTGTTATATGGTGTATAGTGTTCCCAACATGAAGAATATCCGTTATAAGGTTACTTGAAATATTGTATTTAATTTTTAACGAATGCTGTGGAAATGCCCGTGTTATAAGATACAGATGGTAAGGAGTAAGAATCTTTTCATTCAATAAAAAGTATATTAATTTTTGGAATTCATAGTCTTCCATTGTTTCAAGGATTATTGGCAAAGACGGGAACAGGTTGTAGGGGTCGTTGAAGAATTGTAAAAATTGTGTTTCGATATCATTCAATGAATTGTATGTAGTATAATTGCTAACTTTTATTCTAAATAATGTGAAAAATTCTAAGGGGATATATATTGTAAAATAACCATCATCACGGTGTGGTGTGTTACAGCGAATATATGCACTAAAAAAAATATGTATACTATCAGAAGGCGTATTTTCAGGAAGATTATCTACTGCAAGAGTAGCCTGTAATCTAATTTTTGATAATACACTGATGCGCAGTGCAATACCGGAAATGTTTTGTTGAATATACTCTTTGATAACCTTGAAAATATCTTCATTATCGGTTGTTATGATTATTGGATACCGTTTTTGCGTTAATCTTTTTAATGTTATTACTAAATGGTATTTTTTTTGAAATTTAATTCCTGCCTGCCATGGCGATAATGAAATCCCTTTATATACACCTGTCCTTGAAAGGATATTATCAAGACCATACAATAAAATGTAAAAAATAAGGTGTGATGCGGTATTATAAAACATTGCTGAAAAGATCCCTTAATGTACTTTTTTTAATGTGAAGTAATGTATTGTATTACCACACTGCCAGTGGCAACCAATCATTTTTTACAGTAAAAAAGTTCAGGATTAAATATTTTAAAGCAAAATACAATATAATAATTATAGATTATGAAAAATCAATATACATAAATGCAATATCATCCTTGCGGTCATGAAGTGGAGAAAAATGGTCAAGTGCCTGTAAAAGATGCTCACAGAAATCTTCGGGTTTTTCATTGTGTTGTTTTAAAAATTTTGCAAGTCTTTGTTCCCCAAATTCCTCTTTATTCTCATCCTTTATTTCAGTTATTCCATCAGTATAGAGAATGCACCTGTCACCGTGCTCAAAATGAATGGTTTTTTGTTCATAAAGTGATTCGTCCTGGATACCTAAAAATAAACCGTTGGTATCAAGAGCAATAATTTTGTCAGAGCTTTTTCTGTAGAATAGCGGGCGCGTGTGCCCTGCATTTGTGAATGAAACGGTATTTTTTTCTACATCAATGAGCATATAGAATGCTGTAATGTATTGCATATCTAAAAGTAATCCGCGCATTTCTTCATTAATTTTTATCATTAATTCCTGAGTATTCAATATTCCATATGCATAAATACTAAAGATCATCTTTGCCATGCTCATAACAAGCGCAGCCGGAATGCCGTGACCGGTAACATCAGCTATAAGTGCACCAACTTTTGAATCAGAAATTTTGTAGCAATCAAAAAGATCACCACCAATATCAGCAATAGGAAGATATCGTCCGCTGATAGATGGGTATGGAACAAAAGAAAAATCTTTAGGAATGATAAATTGCTGAAGCCGTTTTGCATATTCCAGCTCTTTTTGAATAAGCTGATTTTTTTCATAAAGTTCGTCATGGGCACTTTTTAATCGAAGCAATGACTGAACTCGTGCTACCAGTTCTTTTTGATTTAAAGGTTTTAACAAAAAATCATCTGCACCAATGGTTAATCCCTTAATTTTTGAGTTTAAGTCATCAAGGCCCGTCATAAGGATGACCGGGATAAATTCATCTCCAATGTATTGTTTAAATTGTTCCAGAAAACCAAATCCATCCAGATTGGGCATAACAATATCAACTAATATTAAATCAAACTGTTTTGATTTTAATGCATTGAGCCCTTCTAATCCATCTGCAGCTTCAAAAACATTTATATTATATGCTGAAAGAGTATTTTTCACAATGGCTCTGTTTAATTTGCTATCATCAATAACCAGTATGTTTTTTGATATATCAGATGAATGAAAAGGTTGTAAGATCATAGTACCTGCTCCCTCACTTTACTTTTATTGATGATGAAAAAAGCGCATATTGCTGTTCAATATATGGCCCGGAAGAATATGCAATATTAATATCTTGTATTATTCTGTATTCTTCATCTTTAAGTATATTTGGAGCATAAAGAGGAAGATTAATCTGGTCGCAGAATAATCGTAGCCCGTTTATAATTTTAATTCTGTCTTTAAAGTAATGGAGATTGCGGATTATATGTTCTGACAAAATTGCCAATGAAAATTCAATAGTAGAAAGTGACTGCAGTAAATTACTCCCAATGTAACAGTTTGAAACAGCAAATTCAACAGGTGTGGTATTTTTTGAACTTAATTCCTCATATTGCGGGATGAAAGAGTTTAATTCTATCTCGTCAATAGCTAAAACTATTTTGTCCAGTGAAAGTTTAGTACACACTTCCTGAAGGGTGCTTATCTGTAAAGGAAGGTCTATAGAGGGGATCCAGTTGATAATAATAGGTAAATGGAATTTGTTAGCCGATACAATATTTGCCAGTGAAGAAACAAACTGTATGTAATGTTCCTGTGATTTAATTGCATTTTTTATCATTATATCAAAAAAGTTTTTTGCTGATACCAGCTGTTTGCTTATTACATGACTCATTGATCGAGTAAAATCAGTATTATATACTGGTAATAAAAAAATATAATCACTGATATCTTTTTTTGAATGAATTGCCTGCCAAAAAGAGGAAATAATTTCTGCTTCATTTGCAAGTGATAGCAGGGGGGAGAAATTGGATTTCATTGACTTGATTTCCTGAAGTATTTTTCTGGCCAGATGTTTATGGAATGGAACCACACCATGGGCATAGTGAATTTCAACGTGGTGATGTATTGATTGCAGTGATATATCCAGTACCAGTTCTTTGCAGAGTTTTGTGAATTCTGAAACATTAGTTTTTAATGATGATGGGAACGGAAACAGGATTGCTATCTCATAATCATAAATATCTGCAATAGTTACATATCGTTCATACGGGAAATGAATCTCGCAAATCTTGGGTATGAGTAGAGAAATATTCTCAATATCATATTCAAAATTTTTATATCCTCTATACTGGTAAAAATCAACAAGTGGTAATGCTTTAATCATTAAAACGCCTATTGCATCTATTGATGTTTCAGATGAAAGCATGTTTTCAAGGACAACTGGAAGGTAGTGATACCCTGTAACAGCTTCGTGAAGAAATGGGTCAATGAAGATGTTTTTGATTATTTTATTTGTTTTAATATATTCCCAGAATTTATCGTTTCGGGACATTATTGGACTGAAAGCATAGACACGGTTTCGTCCATCAGTTTTTGCTGAGTATAATGCCTGATCTGCTCGTGACAGTAATTCTGATAAATTGGTGCCCATTGAAGGGTATTCTGAAATGCCGGCGGAAAAGCTGACTGAAAATGTTTTATCAGGGGTATTTGTTTTAAAGTTGATGCTTGAAAACTGGAGCCTGATGCGGTCAATACATTTTTTTGCTTCTGTTGCCTGAATACCGGGACAAATAACGACAAACTCTTCACCACCAAATCGTGCAGGTGTATAATTCTCTGATTGCAGTGATTTTAGCATATTGGCTAACTGTATCAGGACTATATCCCCCACAGGATGGCCATAGGTATCATTAATATTTTTAAAATGGTCAATATCTATAATTGCTATTGAAACACAGCTGTGAATGTTGCTTTCTATCTCAAATGAAAAACGACGGAAAAATTCTTTGCGGGTAAAAAGGCCAGTGAGGTCGTCGGTTACTGATAATAGATACAGTTCATCATGCTGTATCAGTTTTGCATGGACCAGAGAAATAAGTTCCTCATTTTTAAAAGGTACAGGCAGATATCCATCGGCACCTGCATCAATAGCGGCAATTCTATCGTGTATTTCATTATTATACCCAAAGACTATGCAGGGAACATAACGGGTTATAGAATTTTTCTTTATAAGGCTGACAAGCTCAAACGCGTTGATGTCGGAAATATCGGTACCAACTAAAATTATATGGGGCAATTTGTATGAGATAAGGCTTAAAACTTCCATGCCAGTTTTTGTAAGTGTGATAGTATATAAAGAGTCAGAAAAAACCTTAGTAATGGTACTCACAGCATCTTCATCTTTTGAAACAATAAAAATCTGATAATTTTTTTCTATTTTTATTGTCATTATTGTTAATATCCCAGTGTTTCGTTTAAAATTTTTAATGCCTCAACCGCCGCCTCATCATACTTTTTACTCTGGTATTGTGATTCCTTATATGCATAGTTAATACTACTGGAAGCATTGACCCGATGCAAGCCTTTGTTTTTTGAGTTGTTCAATATTGTGATAATTGCTTCCATGTCACCTCCCTGAGTGCCAATGCCGGGGATGAGAAGTGGAATATCTTTCCCGGATGATTCAAATACTGTGATAATATCATTGAGTTGCTGAGGAAATGTTGCACCTGCCACAGCACCAATACCCGGAGTATACCATTCAACAATTTTTTTTGCAATTAATACATACAGCGGTTCATTGTTGACAACAATATCCTGTATTTCTGAAGAACTTTTATTGGAGGTTTTGACAAGAACATAAAACCCTTTTTCGGGATAGTTACTGGTAAATGGCTTGATGGAATCGAATCCTAAATATGGTGACAGGGTAACGGCATCTGCATTAAAAAATTCAAAGGCTTCTTTTGCGTAGGCTGTGGCAGTCTTGCCTATATCACCACGTTTTACATCAAGAATCACCGGAAATCCTTCATTCCTGAACATGGTGATGACATCACATAAAGCATGCACACCTTCCATGCCGTACTGTGCATAAAAAGCGTAATTTGGTTTTACACATGCGGGATAAATATGGTATTGCAAACATTTGTTGAGTATTCCCTCGTAGAAGGCTACAATCGTATAACGTACCGATTCCTTTTTTATGGGAATATCTTCAAGTACCGGATCAAGCCCCATGCACACAATACTTTTATTTTTCCTGGAGTAATATAATAACAATTCACAATAGTTCATTCACGAAAGCTCCTGTAAATGTTTTGTATAGATTGCATAGTTCTCATCATCAAAAAGCACAAAATAAACGTCTATAAAAAAATTTTCTTTTTCCATGAACTCAATGACAGTTGATAGTGCTATGCTGCATGCTTCATCTTTTGGGTATCCATACACGCCGGTGGAAATAGCTGGAAATGCAATTGATTTACAGCCATTGTCCTTTGCAAGCCGCATACTGT
>DYLU01000032.1 GCA_020721905.1 Leptospira biflexa
CAGCGCGCAGAGACGGGGGTAATGGAAAAAGGAAAGCAGGGGAAAAAGGAGCGATTTGATAAAAAGGAAAGGCATGGCAAGCCTAAGGACAGGTACCCCAGAAAAGATTTCAGGAAAGATGATAAGCAAAGGCCGGGGACGGAAGAAAAGGGGCAAAGATCGGAAAGGCAGCATGCAACAACTGTAGTTGAAAAAAGAGATGTGCCGGTTATTGATAAAGAAGTTGTGGATTTGCAGAAACGGCAGAAAGACAAAGGAAAAGCCAAAGAAAAAGATAAGGACAAAGATAAACGTTTCTTAAAAAAAGAAAAGGAGGAATTGGAAGAAAAATTATTGCTCCTGAAGCGAAAAAAGGAATCACAGCCACGGGAAGCTGTTGCTCCAAAAGAAATAGAGATTACCGAGACTATTACCGTTGGCGATCTTGCCAAAAAGATGAATATAAAAGCCAGTGAAGTAATTGCCAAGCTTATGTCAATGGGTGTTATGGCTACAATTAATCAGGTCATTGATGCTGATACTGCTTCAATACTGGCAAGTGAATATGGTACGGAAGTTAAAGTTGTCTCATTATATGAAGAAACAGTTATCAAAGTTGATGAAGAGGACAGACCTCAGGATTATGTGCCACGGCCACCAATAGTGACTGTTATGGGACATGTGGATCATGGCAAAACAAAATTGCTTGATGCAATCCGCGAAACCAATGTTGTAGCCACGGAACATGGAGGTATTACACAGCATATTGGTGCGTACAGGGTAAAGGTTGAAGATAAACATGTTACATTCCTTGATACCCCTGGCCATGAAGCCTTTACCACAATGCGTGCACGTGGTGCAAGTGTAACCGACATTGTTGTGCTGGTTGTTGCAGCAGATGATGGTGTTATGCCGCAGACCATAGAAGCAATAAATCATGCTAAAGCTGCAAATGTGCCTATTATAGTAGCAATAAATAAAATAGACCTTCCTGAAGCTAATCCAAACAGAGTAAAACAGGAGTTAACCTCATATGAACTCATACCGGAAGAGTGGGGAGGGACAACACTTTTTGCTGAAATAAGTGCAAAACAAAAAATAAATATCCATGAACTTTTGGAATTAATATTAATTCAGGCAGAAATGCTTGAGCTTAAGGCCAATCCTGAACTCCGTGCAAAGGGCGTTGTTATTGAATCAAAACTTGACCCGGGCAGAGGCCCTATTGCAACAGTGCTGATTCAGAATGGCACACTGCATGTAGGCGATCCGTTTGTGGTTGGTCTGTATTCAGGCAGGGTGCGTGCGATGTTTACTGATACCGGAGAGCAGGTACAGGATGCCACTCCTTCACTGCCGGTTGAAGTGCTTGGTATAAGCGGTGTGCCGTCAGCAGGTGATCCGTTCCAGGTAGTTGAATCAGAAAAATATGCACGCCAGATTGCCCAAAAGCGCCAGGAACTGGTGCGGCTTGAAAGTGCACAGAAGATCAAGAAGGTAACTCTGGAAGACTTGAATACAATGATTAAGGAAGGCGAAATCAAAGAACTCAAGATTGTAATCAAAGCGGATGTTGACGGTTCTGTGCAGGCATTGCGCGATTCGTTACAAAAACATTCTACCAATGATATCCGTGTTAAGGTAATTCATGCCGCAACAGGTGGTATTAATGAATCGGACGTTATGCTGGCTTCAGCTTCCAATGCTATCATTATAGGATATCAGGTAAGACCATCAGCAAAGGTTGCGGAGATTGCTGAGAAAGAAAGTGTGTCAATTAAGTATTACAATATCATCTATGATGCCATTAATGATGTCAGGGCAGCCATGGAAGGTATGCTGTCACCTGAAATGAAAGAGGAGATTACATCAACCGGTGAAGTGAAACAGGTTTTCAAAATCAGCAAGGTTGGAACTGTGGCAGGATCTATTGTGTTAACGGGGCGATTAAAGCGAAGCGATAACATCAGGCTTATTCGTGATGGTGTTGTAGTTTATGATGGCAAGCTTAATTCATTGAAACGTTTTAAAAACGATGCAGGTGAGGTTGAAGCGGGTCAGGAATGTGGTTTTACGTTAGAAAGTTTCAATGATATCAAAGAAGGCGACAATTTTGAATCTTATCAGATAATAGAAATAAAAAAGAAATTAGCTGATTCCTCACAAGGATAAACCGGTAACATGGGATTCAGAAAACAGAAATTAGAGACACAGATTAAAAAACTTGTTGGCACGTTAATAGTAACGGAGATTAAAGATCCGCGCATTGGGTTTGTAACTGTAACAAATGTTGAATTGAGTAAAGATTATGCATATGCAGATGTGTATGTTTCAGTGCTGGGTGATGACAACACCAAAGCAAAGTCACTGGCTGGTCTGCAATCTGCACGAGGATTTATCCAGTTTAGAGTTGGGAAAGCCCTGAGTATCCGCACTAACCCTGAAATTCGTTTTCATTTAGATACATCTATTGAAGAAGGCGTGGATATGGTTAACCTGCTTGAAAAATTAGAAAAAGAAACTTTAAAGAATAATAGCGGAAGCAGTGATAAGTAAAATATGAGTATCCCCCATATAAAGGATTGCGTGTTGCTTATAGACAAGCCGCCCGGCTATACTTCTTTTGATAGTATACATCGTATCCGAAAAACACTGAAAGTTAAAAAGTGTGGTCATGCGGGTACACTGGATAAATTTGCATCAGGTCTTTTAATTGTGTGCGTGGGGTGGGCAACGCGACTGGTGCCGTTTTTTATGGGTATGGACAAGCGGTATATTGCCACTCTGCAATTAGGTGTGGCAACTGACACACATGATAGTGAGGGGCTGGTTATTTCAGAAAGTAATATTCAGTGTACAGTTGAGGATATACGTTCCTGCCTTCAAACTTATTTTACAGGCCATATTATGCAGGCTCCTCCTGATTATTCCGCTATTAAAATCAACGGGAAACGTTCATCAGACAGGGTGCGCCAAGGGGAATTGGTAGCGATAGCCCCTAGACCAGTCCACATCCATAACATTACGGTACTTGATTTTGATACAGCCTGTTCACAGCTCACCCTTGACATTACGTGTAGCAAGGGCACATATATCAGGGCACTTGCTCGAGACCTGGGTTTGCAATTGCAAACAGGGGCCCATGTTAAAGCGTTGCGAAGGATTTCCATTGGGGATTTCAGCGTTACAGATGCCATGACAACGGAACAATGCAATGAGCTATCGCACAAAAGAATTGAAGATATACGTGGAATTTTTACTCCTTTCAGGGCGCTTGGTCACTTTGGTATCATGGCAGTAAAACGGGATTCATTGATAAAGATTAAACATGGGAAACTGCTTGGTCATGATGATATTATATATGTTACCGGTGAACCTGTGTTCAGGGTGGTGCCTGAGGGGAGTGAAGATTTAGTGGCTCTGGCTGTGAAAGATGAAAAAGGGTACAGGTGCAAAAAAGTTTTTATTGAAGAGCTTGATAAAATTGATACAATGGAATAAAAGTGTTCCCCGCTTTTTATAATTTATTTCTTGACTGATTTTGAATGCAAATAGCACTGTGGAATATAAGGCTTACAGTGAATACAATAAAATAGAATATAGTGATTGTAAGGAGGACTAAAAAGTCGTATGGCAGAAAAAAGCGAGATTATCAACAAATACCAGTTGCATGAAAAGGATACCGGATCAGCAGAGGTTCAAATTGCCCTTTTAACTGAGAGGATTAACCATCTGACCGAACATTTCAAAGTACATGTTAAAGACCATCACTCACGCCGTGGTTTGCTCAAGCTTGTAGGCAAACGCAGACGGCTTCTTGATTATCTTAAAAAGAAGGATTTAACAAAGTACAGAGAACTGATTAAATCACTTGGCATACGAAGGTAAAGGGTCCAAAAGAATTTAAAATAAGTAGTTAAGGATTATACAATGAATAAAGAATTTGTAGCGCATATTGGAGATAATGTAATCCTGTTTAATACCGGAATACTTGCAAAGCAGGCGGATGGTTCCGTGGCGGTTTCGTGTGGCGAAACGATAGTATTTGCTTCAGCTGTTGCATCAAAGAAGGTTGTGGAAGGACAGGATTTTTTCCCGTTGACGGTTGATTATAGGGAAAAACATTACTCAGCGGGCAAGATACCCGGTGGTTTTATTAAACGTGAAGGAAGACCCAGCGATAAGGAAATTTTAACCAGCAGGCTGGCTGACAGGCCCATACGCCCTTTATTTCCGGATGATTTTGTTAATGAGGTGCAGGTTATTATATATGTGCTTTCTGCTGACAGGGAGCATCAGCCGGATGTGATGGCAATAAATGCAGCATCAGCTGCACTCAGTATATCAGGCATTCCCTTTAAGGGGCCTGTTGGTGCTGTAAGGGTTGGCAGAATCAATGGGCAGTGGAAGATAAATCCATACTTTCAGGAAATGGAACACAGTGATATTGACCTTGTTGTGGCCGGAACAAAAAAAGCTGTGACCATGATTGAAGGGCAGGCAAAGAATTTAACCGAAGATGAGATGATAGAAGCTGTTGAATTTGCCCATGCCAATATCATAAAACTGTGTGAAGTACAGGAAGCATTAAAAGAAGCCTGTGGCAAACCACTGATGTCCTATGAGCCAAAATTAAGCAATAAGGAACTTGAAAAAATTGTACGGGAACGATATTTTGCTGACATTGAACAGCTAAAAGATGTTCATGAGAAGAAGGCACGCGAGCAGGCAAAGGATGCGCTCATTACAACAATAACCAGCCAGCTGCAGGAACAATTCCCTGATACCATTAAGCTTGTCCCTGAAATTGTAGACAACTTAGATGCCGAGGTGGTACGCTCACGTATTTTAAATGAAGGCAAGCGCGCAGATGGCAGAGGACTCAGGGATATCAGACCAATTGATATCATGATTGGTATTTTGCCACGTGCACATGGTTCGGCACTTTTTACTCGTGGCCAGACACAGAGTTTGGGGATAGTAACACTGGGAACAGTTGCTGATTCCCAGCGTATAGATAGTATTGATTTGATTGAAGAATCGTACAAGCGGTTCATGCTTCACTACTACTTCCCGCCATTCAGCGTTGGTGAAGTTGGAAGGGTTGGCGGTGTGGGTCGTCGTGAGATAGGTCATGGGATGCTGGCTGAGCGAGCACTGGAATATGCTATTCCGGATGAAGATGTATTCCCCTATACCATTCGTGTTGTTTCAGAAATTCTTGAATCGAATGGTTCTTCATCAATGGCTACTGTGTGTTCAGGCTCGCTTGCGTTGTTCAATGCCGGTGTGCCCATGAAAGCACCGGTTGCTGGTATTGCAATGGGTCTGGTACTGGAGGGCAACCGCTATGCCATTTTAAGTGATATACAGGGTATTGAAGACCATCTGGGGGATATGGATTTCAAGGTTGCCGGTACTGCAACCGGTATCACCGCATTCCAGATGGACATCAAGATTGAGGGTATCACCACTGAGATTATGCGCAAAGCGTTAGATCAGGCAAAGGAAGGAAGACTCTATATACTGGGAAAGATGAATGAAGTAATATCAGAACCTTCAAAGGAACTATCGCCCCATGCACCAAAAATTGCCGTTATGAAGATTGAAATTGAAAAGATTGGCGAAGTGATTGGGCCCGGTGGCAGAGTCATCAAGAAGATCATAGAGGAATCAGGAGCTGATATTAATATTGAGCCTGATGGTACTGTATTTATATCTGCCAATGAACAGGATGCAATTGAGAAGGCAAAGCTTTCCATTAAAGGATTGGTTGAAGAGGTGGAAGTTGGCGCTATCTACAAAGGTATTGTAAAGCGGATTACTGATTTTGGTGCTTTTGTAGAAATATTGCCCGGCAAACAGGGGCTGGTACATATTTCCAAGCTTGATCATTCACGGGTTGAAAAGGTGAAGGATATTTTGAACGAAGGTGATGAAGTGCTGGTCAAGGTTATTGGCATTGATGAGCAGGGGCGTATTAATTTAAGCCGTAAAGATGCTATGAAGAAGCATTAGTCCGGAAAATGGTACATAAATTTACACTTCCTAATGGGATTATAGTTTTACTTGAGCCAATTGATACTGTTGTATCGGTGTCGTGTGGTCTGTGGATTAAGGTTGGCTCGCGCCATGAAAAAGCCAATGAGATGGGGTATGCCCATTTCATTGAGCATATGCTTTTCAAGGGCACAGACAAATACAGTGCAAAGGATATTGCACGTATGGTAGACAGGGTAGGCGGACAGCACAATGCAGCAACCAACAGGGAATATACCTGTTATTATATTAATGTGGTATCGGATTATTTAGAATTAGCTGTTGAAATATTGTCTGACACCTATCTTCATTCCACCTTTGATGCTGAAGAGATAGAGAAAGAAAAAAATGTGGTGATTGAGGAAATCCGGATGTATGAAGATACACCGGATGAACATATCCATGACCTTTTCATGGATACCATGTTTTATAACAGCCCATTGGGGCATTCAATACTGGGCAGCTTTGATACAATAAGTACCATTAATAGAGACAGTATAGTGGCATTTTATAAACATCATTATACTGATGATGCAAGCCTTTTTGTTATTTCCGGTAACTTCGATATAGAAGATGCCCGGCAAATTATTGAAAAGTATTTCTGTTATGATTGTACATCAGCAAATAATAAAAGTGTTCCTGTATTATCACAGTATGAACGCAAATTACGGGTACATCTGGATAAAGACTTGGAGCAGATACACCTGTGTATTGGCACTGATGGCGTGAGTAGAGTTGATGAGGACAGGTGGGCATTTTATTTATTTAATACTATTTTAGGCGGAAGCATGTCATCGCGTCTTTTTCAGAATATCCGCGAAAAAGAAGGATTATGCTATAGTATATATTGTTTTCATTCATCGTTCATGGATACCGGTGTATTTGGCATCTATTGCGGTACAGCTCCTTCACAGTATAACAAACTGTTGCAGTTAATAGCACATGAGTGCCGGTTAATTATGTCTCAGGGGATTTCCGAAGAGGAGCTGGCCGATGCAAAAAGCTACCTGATTGGGAATATGGCGTTAAGCCTTGAAAGTACTGAGGTACGCATGAGCCATATTGCCAAAAATGAGATTGTTTTTGGCCAGCAATTTACCTTCAAGGAAATAGTAAGAAATATACAGGCAGTAACAATGGAAGATTTTATGCGGATTGCCCACAGGATTTTAGATAATACACAGTTTTCACTGGTAACAATAGGCAAATTGCCGCAGAATCCTGTTGAAGAGTTCAATCTAAATATATAAATTTAGCACTTCAAACTTGAACTTGCATAAACTGATATAAAATATTTATATAAAATGGTTGACACTATTGAGTAAAAAAGATACTCATATCCAATATGTTAGATGCACTTATTACATCCAAAACGCGGCTAAATATCCTGCTGAAATTTTTTGTAAACCCTCATACTAAAGGATATCTCAGAGAGCTGGCTGCCCAGATGAATGAATCAACCAATGCGGTGCGTGTAGAACTTGACCGCCTTGTTGAGGCAGGATACCTTGAGCGCAGTGCCCAGGGTAACAAAGTGTACTATAATGCCAACACAAAACATCCTCTTTACAAAGATATTCATACCGTAGTAAAAAAATATCTTGGTATTGATGTGCTGATTGATAGTGTTTTGTCAAAGCTTGGGAAGGTTAACGATGCATATGTCATAGGTGATTATTCCAGAGGGATAGATAGTGGTATTATTGATGTTGTCATTATAGGTACTGTTGATTATTCATATCTGGCACAACTTATTGAAAAAGCTGAAGGAATCATAAAGCGCAAGGTGCGGCCACTGGTGCTATCGCCAAAAGAAAAAACTAAATATAAAGAAAAGCTCAATTTAGACAAAGCGCTTCTGGTATGGCACAATGGAAAATAACTGGTATGCGGTGTACGTTCGCTCGCGCCATGAGTTTAAAGTACACAGTGCACTGTTAGCAAAAGGTAT
Source organism: Leptospira biflexa (assembly GCA_020721905.1). GTDB lineage: Bacteria > Spirochaetota > UBA4802 > UBA4802 > UB4802 > UBA4802. The sequence goes on from DYLU01000032.1 coordinate 7,970, forward strand.
TGAGTCTTTTTTGCCTGTGGTTGAAAGGTTGCGACATTGGAAAGACAGAAAAAAGCTCATTCCATTCCCGCTGTTCCCGGGTTATCTTTTTGTTAAGCTTCCGGATGATAAAGTTTATTTTCTGCAGGTTTTAAAAATTAATGGTGTGGTAAAAATATTGGGCGATAGTTCCGGATATCAGCCTGTTGCTGATGATCAGATAGTAAGTATATATAAAATGGTGAACAGCAAGCTTCCAATTGATGAACACCCCTATTTAAAGAAAGGCCAGAAGGTAAAAATAATCAATGGCCCTCTGTCAGGCGTACAGGGGATACTGGATAGCAGGGGGGCCGAACATCATGTCGTTGTTTCAGTTGATATTTTGCAGAAAGGGGTGTCAGTAAAAGTGAATATACATGACATTGAGCCTGTTATTTGATTATTTATATAAAAAATAATTGTTTTATTTTGATAACTGCAATATATCACATCTGGTAATACATAATAAAAGTATAAGAATATGAATATAACTATCACCGGGAATAGGTTGCCTGAGCTTATATACAGTGTGGCAATTTCAATGTTATGTAAATGAGATTGCTTTATCCCGATGACAGTAAGACTTGTAGTGACTTAAAAAAGTGAGGTTTGCGAGTGTTTCAATGCATTCACTAGTCTGTTGAATGGCACCATAACATTTTGTTCAAAATCATCATTTTGATGGAGGTTCTATAATGAATTACGTAAAAATTTATATTAGCGCATTAATTCTTTTTCTGCTCATTGACGCACTGTGGTTAACTGTGATAGCAAGGTCCATGTATAAACACTATTTAGGTTATCTTATGGGTGAGGTGGTGTGGTGGGCTGTTATTTCATTTTATGTACTGTTTATTTTTGGGTTACAGTATTTTTGTATTATACCTGCCATGAAAGCACAATCAGTAATGCAGGCTTTATATACGGGAGCACTATTTGGGCTTGTAAGCTATGCAACGTATGACCTGACAAATCAGGCAACTATTAAAGGATGGCCAATACTCATTACCGGTATTGATTTGCTGTGGGGAGCATTTATAGGAGCTGTCGTCAGTGCGCTTACAGTAAAAATTGCATTGCTTTTAAAGTTATACTGAGATACCTGATGAAATCCAATCATGGTACCATTGTATTTTATATTGCTATTTTGTTTTCCTTTATTACTACTTCGTTATATGCTGAATGGGAAGATCTTGAAACGGGGGAACATGATGTATATGGCAGTGAAAGGGAGTAAAAGTATCCTGTAAAATCGCTTTTTGTTGAACAGGAAAAATGGGATAATCATTATTCTTTGATGGTCCTGTGGTTGTATAAACATACTGATTGCCCCAAACACACATCATACAGGATTCTGCCGTTATATTATCATCTTGCAAGCAAGATTGACAACCGCAGAAAAACAGTAATCTTCCCGCTTTTAACGTATGTAAAAACTAATGGTGCTGAAGCTACAAAATATATTCTGTTTCCTGCATATTATTCTTCAATCAGTAATGGTGGATATAATAAATCAGTGTTCCTGCTTTTCTGGTGGGGTTTGCAGCATAATCGCCCTGATGAAAAACAGTATAGAGATACCTTCTTTTTAATGATTCCATTGTTGTCGTATTATAATTCCTATATATCTGAAGCATCGAAATATAAAGAATATGTTACACCGCTTTTGTATTATGAAACAAAAAGCGACGGAAATGAATACACATTCTGGGCACCAATTATACCCCTTATCTATAATCATAGCAATAAAGCCCATGGCCACAGGAATATACTGTGGGTTCTGGATTATTCCTGGGATACTGATGGGATTAACCGTTTTTGGTTTGTTCCCATTGTGATGTGGGAAAAAGGCAGTGACGGGTATCTGTCATTGCTGACGCCACTGTATATCAATAATAAGCATGCTAACGGGGATTATTGCTATCACCTTATGCCGTTTCTGGCAGCATGGAAAAATAGCAACAATGCATATATAGCAAAGCAGTATATAACACCACTTTTTGGCAGCCGCACTGTTACTGAGGAAACTTCACATAAAACTGTTTATAAAAACCTTTGGTTTCCTGTGATTCCTGTGTTTTATCACAGTACGGGTGGCGATAGTTCTCATGCTAATCTTATGTGGTTTATAGACTACAGGACACATAAAGGGTCATTGCAATCCCTGTGGATAGCACCATTCATATTTCATGAATATGGCCAAAACGGCTACAGATACTATATTCCTTTCTATTGCAGGCCGGATATAACAAAAGATGTAGGGAAATCATTTGGTATCTTTCATTACCATGCCTGGACTCGTAACGCCGATATACTCTGGATATGGCCATACTATCACAATAAAAAGTATAGAAGCAGTGATGAGCATGCAGGAAGCACTATTGCCAGCTATACGCATATTCTTCCTGTGTATTTTTCATGGTGCAATGCAAAAAGCCAGGGCAGACTTATACTTCCCCTGGTTTATAATTATAAAAATGAAAAAACCACAATACATATTAATATAACAGGCTATGCACGGAAGTCATATACAGGAATGTTTGCACCGGATTTTACAATGAATACAGGTACCGGTGAAACCATGTACCTTGATACAGATATATCATGGTTGTATGAGATGTGGAGTTTTTCATCCCGGATTCCATTGAAAAAATTCAGGATAACGGAGGCGATAGCAGCCTGCAATTGCAGGTGGATGAAGAAGAGGTTAATAATCAGGTAAACGACTATAATGCCAAAGACCTGTTACCGATAGCTATCGCCGAAACAAATAAAAAAAATGAACCTGGTAAACCGCAGATTGTAAAAAAGAAAACAGTGAGCCGTGAAGATTCTCTGGTTTTCTGGGGATGGAAAATTGGTTTTGGAATTATGGCATTTGAGAAAGCAGACAGCAGGCGGCATTTCAGATTACTGCCTCTTTATTACTATTATGGCGATAATCGTTCAATATTAAAAGGTCTTTATAAATATGTAAAAAAAGACGGTGAAACTAAACACACGTTTTTCTGGTTTTTATAACGGATTAAAAATTAAACATTGCTCCGGCATTCACTGTATACCGTTTGGCTGAATGTTCATTGTCATGGGTCATGGACAGTCGTTGTAATTCGCCAAAAATGAGAATCTCTTCAGTTATATGAATACCTGAACCTATGGCCCACCAGCTACTGTTCAAAAATCTGAATTTTTCTTTTTCATCGTATCCATAATCGTATTGTAATTCACTCAAAAGTGCAATGCCGGCCCGTACATAAGGGGCAATAATCTCACTTGCTGTTATCATGATAATAATATCAGGCCCCCATGACTGTTTAACAGTAAAATCCCGTGTATCCCCATTGAATGTATACTGCAACCGTTCACCATGGAAATAAAATCCAAATCCAAACATGATAACTTCAGTATCAAGATTGAGATGTCCCATCACTCCGTAATTATACCCTTTGAGCGAATCATACTCCTCTTCATAAAACTCTATTTTGCCGTAGGGAGTATATCCACCAAGAACTGCAATATCAGCTATTGCATAAGTCAGTGAAGGAATAGCAGTGATGTATAACGTGAAAATAAATGACACAATGTTTTTTTTCATGACTATCCTCTTGAAGTTATTTAATAATCATTTTTGAATCATGGATGTTCAAAAATTAAATCCTTATAATAATTTTATAATGAATGATATAGACACACCCATAACAGCAGGATTGTATATAATTTTATCTTCTTTCAATAACACAAGTGTATGAATATGTAATGAATATTTGCAATCTTTTTTTCATATTCAACCCGCTGTTTTCTTCCGAAAATATACATAGTCTGTTACACAAGGATTGCGCGCAATGAATATCCCGTTTCATGTCCCCTACACTGATGATAGTGACATTGAGGCTGCAGTCAGCGCCATTAAAAGCGGCTGGACCACTATGGGGCCAAAGACAATTGAGTTTGAGAAAAGTTTTGCCCAATATACAGGAATGCCGTTTTCTGTTGCGGTGAGCTCGTGTACGGCTGCACTGCATCTTGCCTTAAAAGTGTGTGGTATTGGCTCAGGAAGTGAGGTTATAGTTCCTGCAAATACGTTTGTTGCAACAGCAGAGGTTGTTCTCTATTGTGGGGCTACACCGGTATTTGCTGATGTGGACAGGGATACGCATTGTATCAGTGTTGATTCAATTTACCGGTTACTATCGCCCAAAACCAGAGCCATTATACCGGTGCATTTTGCCGGAACCCCCAGTGCAATGGATGCAATACTTGATATAGCCGCTCAACACAACCTGTATGTTATTGAGGATGCGGCTCATGCATTGCCCTCATGGTATGGGGGAAAGCTTGCCGGCACGCTTGGGCATGCTGGCTGTTACAGTTTTTATGCAACAAAGACGCTTGCAACGGGTGAAGGCGGTATGCTGGTGACGCGCAATGAAGACTGGGCACAGCGGGCCGGGAGACTGCGACTTCACGGTATGAACCGTGATGCATGGAAGCGCTACGACAGGGGTGGAAGCTGGCGGTATGATATTGAAGAGATGGGTTATAAGTACAACATGACTGATATCGCTGCGGCAATGGGACTTTCGCAACTTAAAAAAGTGGAAATGCTGCAAAAAAAGAGGGAGGCAATAGCTTCAAAATACAATGATGCGTTTGCCGCAAGCGATGCTTTGATCCCGTATAGTATAAAAGAAGGAATCTCAGCCTGGCATCTGTATCCACTCAAGATAAATCCGGAGGCACTTACGATTTCGCGAGATGAATTTATTATGAAATTGGAAGAACGTGGCATAAAAACAAGTGTGCATTTTATACCGCTGTACCGGTTTTCATATTTTATGAATAAGTATGGCAATCAGGAAAAATATTTCCAAAATTGTGAATGGATTTTTGCACGGGAGATTAGCCTGCCAATCTTTCCTTCAATGACGGATGAACAGGTTGACTATGTGATTGAAAGCGTATTGGCAATTGCACAACAATTCAAAAGATAATTATGAAGAAAATAGTATATATAATAAAACCATCGGCTGTTATGTATATTGTAGCTGATATACTGTGTATTATCTGTGGATACGGTATTGCTTCACAATTGTTTCCATATTCGTTTAATGCTTTCACTAATGCTGTTTTTTTGCATACATTTCTTGCTATAACAGGATTGTATAGTACGCAGAGCTATCGCATATTGTGGCGGTATGCCACGTTGCAGGATTATTATCGTATTATTGGAGGATTTACCGGCGCTACAGTGATACTGATGATATATAGCAGTTTTGTGCCTCTGGCTAGTAATAGAGCACTTTTTATTGCCAGTGCAGGTAGCCTTGCATTACTCATTGTGTATCGTGTCATTATACGTGAAACCAAACCGCAGAAGATAGCATTGCCAACAAAAAAATTAAAAATTATTTTAATAGCTGGTGCCGGGGAAGCAGGAAGAACATTGCTTGCTGAATTCAAGCGTGATGGCAGGGCTGATAGTATTATAGGATTTGTTGATGATGATACGCGCAAGGTGGGCACGTTGCTGTGCGGGAAGCCTGTTTTGGGAACCACAGAAGATATACCTGCTCTGATAAAACAGTATGGTGTAAAAGAATGTATTGTGGCAATGCCATCTGCTTTGAAAAAACAGATTGACCGTGTTATAAACATTATTCGCTCAAGCGATAATGTCAGCATTTCCATTTTGCCGGCAGTGACGAAGCTATTTGAAAGGGCTCTGACCCCGGAATTGCGCGGTATTGGTGTAGAAGAGCTCATTGGTAGGGAAGAAATTGAAATTGATAACAAACTCATGGAAGGCTATTGCACAGGAAAAACTGGTCTGGTTACCGGAGCTGGTGGGAGTATAGGGTCAGAGCTGTGCCGCCAGCTAATGCAGTTTAAGGCAAAGCGTATCATTGCAATTGGCAGGGGCGAATATTCAATATATAATCTGCAACGAACACTTGGTGAGTATGCAAAGTACTTTGAGAATATAGATATACGCTACTACATTGCTGACATAAATGACGCCGTTAGAATAGAAACAATTTTTGAAAAAGAAAAGCCTGACATCGTATTTCATGCAGCTGCGCACAAGTATGTTGATATCATGGAACAAAATCCACAGGAAGCCTTGCGCAACAATTGCCTTGGAACGCGTACGGTTCTTGAAGCAAGTAAAAAAAATGGTGTCAGGCAGTTTGTGTGTATATCAACAGATAAGGCGGTGCGTCCGGTAAGCGTGATGGGGGCTACCAAACGCATGGCCGAAATTATTACATTATCATATAACTCAGATATTATGCATACCTGCTGTGTTCGGTTTGGCAATGTCATAGGTAGCCGTGGTTCGGTTATTCCTTTGTTTTACCAGCAGATTGCAAAAGGTGGGCCCGTAACCATTACCCATCCTGATATGACGCGCTACTTTATGAGCATACCTGAAGCAGTGATGCTTGTTATTCATGCTGCTGTGCTTTCAGAAGGGGGGGAGATATTTGTGCTAGATATGGGCAAGCAGTATAAGGTGGAAGAGGTTGCCCGTAATTTGATAACACTGTTGGGTTATGAGCCTGATACTGATATCCCTATTATCTATACCGGCATACGGCCTGGTGAAAAATTGCAAGAAGATTTATGGAATCAGGGAGAAGAGCTTGTTGCAACAGACCACAGGAAAATCTACCGTATAGCACACAGGGGCTATGAAGAGCTGTCGGTTGCGAAAATAAATGAGCTAACGCCCGCTTATGTTCAACGCTTAACTGATGACCAGTGCAAAAAGCTCCTACAGACAATAGTCCCGGAATATAATCCCAATACATCACATGGCACTTAAAAACTTTTGTCTATAAATCCGCCAAAAAGTATTGCGCCATCATCATCGTAGCAAACTACAGCCTGTCCCGGTGTTATGCTTGCCTGAGGCATTTCAAAAGTTACAGTAAGGGTGTTGTTTTCATATGTAGCGTGTGCTTTAAACGGTTTTTGCGTTGATCGTGTTTTTACCCAAACGGCAGTATTATGGGCGATAGTTACCTTCATAAAGTTTATCTGTGTGGCAACAAGCCCTTTTGCTACAAGTTCATCCTTGCTTCCCGCAACGATACGATTATTTGTAGCATCAATAGCTACAACGTATAACGGATGTTGCCATGCAATGCCAAGACCTCTGCGTTGCCCTATAGTGTAGCGATGAATCCCTTTATGCCTGCCAATAACTGTGCCATCTGTAGTAACTATATCGCCAGGTGGTGGAATAATGCCTTTGCGTTGTTCAATAAATCGCGGGTAATCATTATCCTGAACAAAACATACTTCCTGGCTTTCAGGCCTGTGAGCGGTTGCAAGTCCCAGTTGTTGTGCTTTTGCGCGTATCATGTGTTTTGTGAATTGACCAAGGGGGAGTAAGAGGTGCTGCAACACATCCTGCGAAAGGTTAAACAAAAAATATGACTGATCCTTATCAGTATCAATGCCACGCCTGATATAATACCGAGCGTTTTTACCTATAGTTGCGTAATGACCGGTAGCAAGCATATTAAAGCCTAACTCTTTGGCAAAATCTAAAAGCTTTGGAAATTTTATGCTGGTATTACAGTTAATGCAGGGGCTGGGTGTACGGCCATTGATGTATTCAGCGCAGAATGGATCTATAACCTTTTGTGAAAATTCATCTTCCACGTTAACAATGTAATGGGGAATACATAGCTGTGTGGCAACTTTTTTGGCATCATTAATACTTTCGGGGTTGCAGCATGCATCATAGCGTGGCTTGCAGCCATCCATTTCAGCACACAGCAAAATTTTAGCGGTAAGGCCAATTACCTGATGCCCCTGTTCAACAAGTAACGCGGCGGCAACTGACGAATCAACACCACCACTCATTGCTACTGCTATTTTCATGAGAAACCTTTACTTATACTATGTTTGATTTTGTCTACAATATAGCTACATTGGCAGTGGGAATACAAATATTTTTGTCAATTGACCGGATAGGGACAGACAGAATATAAAACATATAAACATATCTAAAAGCGTAATCAATTATTTTAGCTTCAAGACAGGTTGATCTGTGCTCTCAGTATCTTGTGATAGCGTACCTGTTTTAAATCTATATGTTAAGCCCATCCCTATGGAAAAGGTAATTTCATCTAATTCCTTTGACACATAATTTATTACTCTTGTATCGGGCAATAAAGATTCCTGTTGTATTATTATTTCCTGATGAACTTTTTCTTTTTTATATATAGTATAAAATCCTCCAATGTTTAATACAAGTGAATCATTTAGAATGAATTTAATTCCTCCGCCTATTGAATGGCTCTGTAAAAGCGGATCTATTTCATTGCGTTTATCTTTTTTAATCCCGGGATCATAATAACTATATCCTGCACTAAGCACAATAGGGCTGGTTATTGCATATTCAAGGGAGCCACCAATCCTATATCCAATATCATAATCGTTTTCTCTGCCATCAAGATCCACATATTTACGAAGATATACATCTGAGTCAATTTCACAACGAAGATTATCAATGATATAATATGCAATACCAATGGATGCCGATTGTGGGTAGGTACCTTTAAATTCTTTTTTGCCATTACCAGCCAGGTAGCCGCTTCCACTATTGAAATCAGGATCAGGAGTTCCATCTTTAAAAATATTCAGTTGTCCGGTTGCCTCAAGTATTGGGTTTACCTCAAATGACTGTGTGTTTTTTTTAAGGATCATAGGGAAATAATATTCATACCGTAAACCGATAATAAGTTTATTAAAAGGATTAACATTAATTCCTGCAATGATTCCTAAGCCATACCCCTCATAATCAACGTCAATATCCCAATTCCCCAGATCCATTGCAGCATCATTTATAATGAGCCTGGGATTATTGACTTTAATATTCTGGTTACCGTAGCCATAAATGAAACGAGTAGCTACACTTGCAGATAAGAAATTTAAAATTTTATATGAGGCTCCAACGGTATTACCAATGAAATACTCTGTTCGTGTGGCAATATTTGATTCATAGGTATATTCTGTAAAAGGGGAATCTGGATCAGCTGCCATTGCAAGTAATTCGCCTGTTGCTAACATGCCAAAATCAACTTGTGCCAGGCTTTTAGGGAAGACAACTCTAGGCGCTGCCTGCATGACACCCATTGAATAGTATAATGCAAATTCATGATTGCTGTATGAATCACGATAAATAATGTTTAAATCAGGCAATGCAGGTGAAGTTGTTTCCATGAAATAACAATTATCACTTGATGTATTTCCTGTTGGTCTATTTGTATAAGCATGGGGGTTCTGGGTGGGTCCTTCTTCATCGATGCCAAAGCTGGGGGCATATATATCAATGTAATAGTAATTCATTGCATGCATTCGCTTTTTATAAAATATCTGATTGCTGAACATGATATACAATCCTTTATCCATCAAAACTAATCCTGCAGGGTTATAGAATGCACCATCAGCCTCAGTAGATGCATTTCTATTGAGGGTTCGTACATATTCTGCGCTGTGATTGGGAAATATGCCATCTTCCTGGAAAAGCTCATTGGCATATAATGTAGTATTGATTGAAGCAAACATCATCATTGCAACAGTAAGATATGGTAATAGTTTCATGGCAACCTCCTATGAAAATATACCGACACGTCAGTATTATAAACAGGCTATATATTGTCAATATAATTATAATGTTTTTTTAATTTTAATAATATACTGTATGTATATATATATTTGTAGTATTATAATATAATAGAGTAATCATAGACATGTGAACATGATGACATAAATAGTTTGGTGTTGTCGATACTAATAGATAATCAAAAATTAAAAAATAATACTATAATAAAGTGAATTGTACTTCCTGTTCACATGGCTCTGACCCCATCAAGACAAGAAGGAATGATGAAGAAAGCATTGATTGGATACGAAATTTTACGGGGCAGCCATTAAAGGGGCTTCATGCGGATTGCTATGCAGGTGCTTTTTTGTTTTGCAGCATTATGAAAGAATTAAAGATGAGGCCCATCGTCATTGAATATAATGATTCGTGCAGTATAAGTGGGACTATTGAATACTGCACAAGCTATTTTTCTATAGTATATTCTACTGAAGAAAGTGAGTAATTATTTTTTCTCATTCGTGCAAGCATTGCTGCACACTGCTTATCGATGATAATAATGTTGTTTTGATTGATTGAATATTTACCGGCGTTTATGGTGTAGAGTGGCTGTAGGGCTTTGATTTTCTCATCAAGTTCTTTTGCTTTTTGATAGTCCTGTATGCGTATACCTTTTTTTTGATATGATTGAATCCGTTGTAGAAGTGTTGCACTATCAGCGCGTAATTTACGCAAAAGATACTGCTTGCTTGAGTATTCATTCATTATCCTTTGTATATCAAACTGCTTCACAAATGGTATTACTGAGCGCATGGAAACTATTTTTTGCACTAAAGGACTGCCGTATTCTTTCTGTGCTTCATCAATTGCCTGATTAATAACAGATGAGTATCGGTTGAGTGCTTCTTTTGCAAAATTATGACTATTGAAAAGTGCAATCCCTTTCTCAAGCGTTTCAATATTCATGGAGACATCCCTGTTGCATAGAGAAACGTTGAGCATTTCATTTTTTTGTGCCGATAGTTCCTGTAATTGTATCTTTATGGAATGCAATGCATTGAGTGTTGCTGTGGCACTAACATTGTTTTTATCAGGACAATCAATATAAATAAACGCTTTTAAAATATCTATAACACTTATAATGTCTGACACTGCAGGTTTGATGTATGCACCACATGATTGGGCATACGCATGTAGCTGTGAAGCAAGATCATAAATGTGCTTATTGCGTGCTATGTAATCAACTGCAGGTTTTTGAAGTATCATAAGCTTGCAATAAAGTTCATTAAGCCTTGCATAATGAGAAAGATTGATTGACTGTGATTTAAAATATGTTACAAATGCAGTATAGGATTCTTCATTTTCAATGGCAACACCGTCGGTTGACTTCATTGTTGCAATGAGTTTATCCTGCTTTTTTATTTCTTCCTGTACCGGTGTAATATAGGATTGTGCAATGGATTGTATTTCACCAAGTATCTGGCTGTTTTTTTCAGTAACTATCGCTTCCCTTATTTTAGTAATTTCATCTATGGCTTTTTTGTAATCAAAGCAGTGTGGAATTTGAATTTGATAGGTAATAATGCCCTGTGCAGTACGTGATGGCGTAAACGTATAATCTGGTTTAAACCCTTTTTCATATTTTTGTATAAGCGATAGTACCTGCAATCCAATTGTGTCATTATCATCAAGGCGGGAATTGGTCAGTATCTGGATGGCGCTTTTAATATTTTCACGCTGTTTTAAGTATGCTTCCTGCTGCATGATTTCATGCCATCTAATACTGGCTGTAAGGTCGTGATAAGAGGTGCATTGAGCCAGTATGTCATTGCTGCTTTTGTACATGAATGGTTTGTTGCCGGGATCTTTTTTCAATTCGTTAAAGAATGCTGCAAGTATCAATTCAGTATGGATTATTAGTATGTCATTACTGGTAATCTTTACAAATCTATGTGAATCATTGATTGCATTTTTTGTAGTGTTGATGGCATCGCTGTTACGGCATAATGTGAGTATGTTTTGTAGTGTTTGTAATGCGGTAGTATCGTTTGGCTGTCTTTGTGTAGTTATACTGCAAAGGCTTTGTGCCATATAAATGCGGCTTTGCAGGTATTCTTTAACAAATGGTTCAATGTAAGGGAGTTTTTCAAGATGCTTTTGCTCTTTTTCTAAGTTTTTAGAATATGTGGCCCAGTATTGATTGGCATATACATGAGATGGTAATATAAGTAGCACTGATAGCAAAGCACAGTAAAAGTATTTCATGATAATCCTCAAAGCTTTTTATTTAATATCGATTCAAAAAGCTATGTGTATAACTAATATTTTTTTGTAGCGTAGGGTAAGATGTAGTGTTGCAGTAATTGTATTGACAATGGTGGGTAATTATGATTATTACCTATAAACGATTTATATAAACGATGCATGGTAAATGAACCACACTAATGTGTACATGAAATTTAATGTGTTACCATGCTGCACACAGATAGAGAGTGACGCAAAGAATGCAGCAAATGCAACGCAACTATTCAATGTATGAGCGATACATAACAATATTTGAGAATACCGGCGCAGGAACTATTCTCATTGATGAAGACACCACTATAGTTATGGTAAATAATAAATTTGTTACCATGCTTGGATATTCTAAAGAAGAAATAGAAGGAAAGCGTAGCTGGACGGAATTCATTCATCCTGATGATGTTGAACGAATGAAAGAATACCATTATGCGCGTAGAAAGGATCCTGATGCCGCGCCTAAGAATTATGAATTCAGAATTTTCACCCGACAGGGGAGTATGCTCTATATATATTTGACTATTGATATGATACCCGAAACTAAATTGAGCGTTGCGTCGTTAACAGATATAACTTCGTTGGTGCAGACCCGGCAGGCATTGCAAAAAAGTGAACAGCGGTACCGGATGCTGGTTGAGACAATGAATGATGGGCTTTTAGTACAGGATGCAAGTTTGACTATTGAGCATGTTAATAAACGGTTTTGTGAAATCATAGGGTATGATGCAAATGAAATAATTGGTAAAAGAATTGAAGACTTTCTGGTGCCGGACCATAAAGAACATTTTAAATCTCAAATGAGAATGCGAGCTCAGGGTAAACAGGATGTTTATGAACTGGCATGGCAAAGGAAGGATGGATCGGTAGCGTATACAATTGTTTCACCAAGAGTTATATCAGATACCCATACCATCTTTACCGGTAGTTTTGCGGTTATTACTGACATCACCGAAAGGAAGATATGGGAGATTACATTAAGGCAATCTGAAGAATTATTTGCAAGTGTTTTTGATGCTACACCGGTTGCGCTGGCACTTGTTGATATGCAAACAGGTGAGATAGTAAAAGCAAATAAAATCTTCCGATCAATGGCAGGGATAAAACATGATGATCAAAAAAACCTGTTATTTGATACAGGTCTTGTAAAAAGATGTGATGTAAGAAAATTGTATAAGAAATTGCTGGAGTCAAAAAAGATTTCCGACTATGAGATAATCTTAAACCATGATGGTGCTGAACATATTGCAATACTTTCGGCAGAAATAATTCATATTCATGATAAAATATTTGTGATTCTATCATTGACTGATATTACCGAGACAAGATCGCTGGAAAAAGAATTATTGTCTATAAGTGAAAGAGAACGAAGTAATATAGGACAGGATCTCCATGATGATATTATCCCTCATCTAATAGGAATAGATGTAATGCTTAAAGCAATGACGCGTGGATTGCAGAGAAAAAAGAAAATTGCCATACATGAATTGGATGAAATTAGAAAGCTTATTTCAGAAGTTGTGGTTAAGGTAAGGCAACTTTCTAAAGGGTTGAGCCCTGCTTATTTTATATCAAATCAGGGGTTGTCATTAATGCTGGAGGAATTGTGTGCTTTAACGCATGATGTGTATGGGATACTGTGTGAATATAAACAAAAAGGCAAGATATGTATTGCTGATCCAGATATTCTGACGCACGTATATTATATTGTACAGGGAGCATTACATAATGCGGTAAAATATAGTAAAGCAAAAAAAATTGCAGTTATAGTCAATACTGGTGCAAGTGAGACTCAAATTATTGTTGAAGACGATGGTGTGGGCTTTGATGTAAAGTCTGCTTATGGCATGGGGTTAAAGATTATGAAACACCGAGCTGAAACCATAGGTGCAGTGCTTACTATTAATAGCACAATAGGTATGGGTACTCAGATTATTTTAACATTAAAAACTAACAACGCTGATGCCAATGTATACAACAGTACGTATAGTAATTATTGATGATCATCCGGTATTCAGGATGGGATTAAAAAAAATTATTGCCCAGGAAAAAGGTTTTACAATTGTTGGTGAAGCTGAGGATTCTGATGCCGGATTTTCTCTTATACAGAAGACTGTGCCTGATATTGCGATTGTTGATATCAGTTTAAAAAATAGCAATGGCCTATCGCTCATTCATGATGTGTCACGCCATTTTCCCAAAGTTAAAACGCTGGTTGTATCCATGCATGATGAGAAGGTATATGCAGTCAAGGCATTGCAGGCTGGAGCCAGCGGGTATGTAATGAAGAGCGAAACAGCTGAAGTTATTGTTAGTGCATTACGAATGGTATCAATGGGTGAAGTATTCCTGAATCATTCTATAATGCAGGAAATGGTAACAAAAATTGCAAAAAAAGAATATGAATTATCGCCTATGGAAATTCTCACCGAACGAGAATTGACAATTTTTGAACTTATTGGCAAAGGGAAAACCACAAAAGAAATAGCACAATGCTTACATCTGAGTAGTAAAACAGTAGGAACCTATAAAGAAAGAATTAAAGAAAAATTACAACTTACAAATTCTGTTCAATTGATATACTTTGCAACAAAATGGATGGGAAAGCCTTCCGATGTAGGAAAAAAAACCACAGAAAAATAATACTTTTTTGTAATCATTTTTAAGCATATCAAGGATTGTACTGCAACCTTCCTGATTGTAATAATATATTACATTAAATAATAAGGAGGTTGGCATGGGTAATTACAAACCTGGAGAACATTATGATTATCAATTAACGTTAGGTTCATTATTAAACGCCCCACTTGTATATAACCCTGATGGGGAAATTTTGTATCGTGATATTAAGCGATACACATATGAAGATATGTACGGAAGAGTTCACAAACTGGCAAATGTATTGTCTGATTTGGGTGTTAAAAAGGGAGATACTGTTGCTGTTTTTGATTATGATAGCCACAGGTATCTGGAGTGCTTTTTTGCAATACCAATGATGGGAGCAGTGCTACAAACGGTAAATTACAGGTTATCTATTGAACAGATTGTGTATACGTTAAATCATACAGAAGCATCAGTGATTTTGGTCCATAAGGATATGCTTTCAATTGTGGAGAATGCATATAAGCAATTAAAGCATGTTCACAGTATCATTTTGCTCACTGATGACAATGATGGTTACTCATCGTCACTATCGCTATCAGGTGAATATGAAATGCTGCTTCAAACAGCAGATGATACATTTGATTTCCCACATCTCAATGAAAATACCAGGGCTACAACCTTTTATACAACCGGGACCACGGGATTGCCAAAAGGTGTGTATTTTACCCACCGGCAATTGGTTTTACACACCCTCTCAGCGCTTGCAATGTTAGGCGCGTATGATAATATTGGACGGTTTAGATCACATGATGTATACATGCCGTTGACACCCATGTTTCATGTGCATGCATGGGGGATACCCTATGTGGCTACGGTGCTGGGGGCTAAACAGGTATATCCTGGCAAATATGAGCCCGGGATGCTCATGAAATTAATAATAAATGAAAAAGTTACATTTTCGCATTGTGTACCAACTATTTTACAGATGATTCTTACTGCACCGGGGATAGATAAAGTTGATTTAAAAGGATGGAAGGTCATTATAGGTGGTTCTATGCTGTCAGAAGCTTTATGCAAAAAGGCTCTGGAGAAAGGCATAGATGTGTATACCGGATATGGTATGTCAGAAACCTGCCCAATTATAAGTTTGGCGCTTTTAAAAAAACAAATGTTACAACAACCTTTTGAAAAGCAGATTGGCTATAGAACAAAAACGGGGTTACCGGCGTTATTAGTTAGCATAGAAATCATAGACGAACACGGAAATCCACTGCCACATGATGGGAAAACTGCCGGAGAGGTAGTGTTCAGAGCGCCATGGCTAACACAAGAATATTATAATAATCCGGAAAAAACTAAAGAATTATGGGTTAATGGATGGCTTCATAGCCAGGATGTAGGAGTTATTGATGAAGAGGGGTATTTACAGATTACTGACCGGCTAAAAGACGTTATCAAAACTGGAGGCGAGTGGATTTCGTCTCTTGATTTAGAAAACATTTTAAGTCAGCACCCTGCTGTATTTGAATGTGCAGCTGTGGGAGTCCCTGATGGAAAATGGGGTGAACGACCTTTAATGGTGGTTAAATTAAAAGAAAACTTCCATGGTACAATAAGCCCGCAAAATTTACATGAATTTATGTTGAATGCGGCACAACAGGGGAAAATACCCAAATATGGCGTTCCCGATCGTTTTGAATTTGTTGCTGAAATACCAAAAACCAGTGTTGGTAAAATAGATAAAAAGGAAATCAGGAAACAGTATGGCACATCGCTAAGTATTGCCTGAATTTTTGCAATCAGTGGCCAGAGTAAATGGTATGAGAAAAACCATAGCTCTGGCCAATCTTTATGGTGCACTACACTCGTAGGGGAAATATTCATAATAGTAATGTGTTAAAGTACAGAGGTAACGGCAACATCACAGTATGTATAAGCATAAATCTTGTTATGCATTAACGGACTAATATATATAATTGGTATCCATCCAGAAATTTTTTGATAAAAAAATGTATATTTCAGCAACTCTGTAAGGGAAATCCGTGATTAAAATGTATTTTCATTAAAATTATTGATTTATAAATAATAGACAGTTATATTGATACTATGGTGTTGCACTATAGCTGGTGTAAATTGTCATAGTAAAAAGTACGGGTATGGATTACAGTAAAATCGAAGAAGCTGCACAATTACTTGAATTAGGGGATCGTGCATCAATAAAACGCATCAAAGAATCATACAAAATGTTAATGCACCGGTGGCATCCCGATAATTGTCAGGAAGAAAGACATCGTTGCGAAGAAATGTCAAAGAAGATTTCTGCAGCGTATAAATTGCTCATGGATTATTGTAATTTGTATGCCATACCATTGAAGAAGGAAGTGATTGAAGAAGAAATGGGATATGACGATCCTGAAGTATTCTGGAAAAGAAAATTTGGCAATGACCCGCATTGGGGCGGTCCAGGGTATGGATAAAAAATATTTTACAACAGCACCTGAGTGATATATGTTTGTTAAATGCTGTTAGTATAAATTTTAGAATGAGTTGAGCATGTATATTTTTGAGCTTATTGCTGAACAACGGATACGTGAGGCAATGGAACGCGGGGAGTTTGACAACCTGCCGGGGATGGGCAAACCATTGCCCAAAGATGAGCTGGACAATGTGCCGCCTGAACTGCGTATGGCATATAAAATATTAAAAAATGCCGGGATAGTCCCGGAAGAGTTGGAGCTTCGCAAAGATATTTATTCATTGCAACAGCTTATTGATGCCTGCTGCGATGTTGAAGAGATGAATGGCCTTTTAAAACAGCTCAATGCAAAGCAGCTACGGTATAATATTCTTATGGAGCAGAAAGGTATCCATGTTACCGATTATGAATATAGAAAAAAGATAATGGAGAAATTATCAAAGTAACAATGGTATACGTCTGCCGTTAAAGCTGCGGACGTATATTAATAATTATCTTCTTATTTTCTTGTTGGTTTTAGAAGGATTCTTTTGCAAATGAAGATAACGTTTGTAAGCCATCTCGGCAAATCGATGGAATATATCCTTTAAATCTGAATTTTCCCATAGAGATTGTATGGATAAATCCATTTTTTTTATCGTATAATACGGTGGCATTGTAGCAAGCTCAATATCTTCTTCATTAATGGTGATTTCTTCTTTTTCAAAGGCTTTTTGCAGCATTGCCTGTATAGTATGAGAGAAGTACTTTTGAACATCAGTAACATCTTCCGAGGTGCTTATTTTTTCTCTGAACGGGGGGAGGAATTCTTTTTCTAATTTGCTGAATGAAACCTGTGTGGACATACAAACCTCCTTGTGGTATAGTTTGTGTATATACTATAGTATATAGAAGAATGAAATAAAAATCAAGCATCAACTTTGTAAATGTGAGATAAAGAAATGTATCACACAGGGAATGCAAAGAGCAAATGGGGTCAGAGCCGTATATACGTAAACTCTGTGAACACAGTGATTTTTAAACGTGGTGGAAAAATCAATTTAACACGCTAAGAACGCAGGGAATCCGCAGTGCACAAAAGGAAGGATACAATGGTTTTGAGAATGAGAAAAAGAATATATATATTACTATGTTTATTATTCTTACTTTCATGCGGGAAGGATATTACTAAAGTAACTATCGCTAAAACACCGCTGCCCAAAAATTTTACTGCTACTCATGTGAAGGTAATAAGCTACAGTGGTGATGATATTGCCTGCATGCTTTTTGCTCATCGCTTTTCACAAGGAAATATTGTATATTTTGAGATAGTTCCCGCCTATAATGAGGAAAAAATTGGTGCAATGTTTAATGAAAAAGTTATTCCCGTCACAAAACGAAGCTGGGGATTCAGAGGTTTTTTTGCCATTGCACCTGATGAAAAGCCCGGGACGTATACTTTTACAGTAACTATCGGTACAAAAAAAATTGATATACCTGTGGTGGTTGCAAAAACAGCATTTCCTGTTTCAACCATACCTATGGATTTGGGCAAGTTTTCTAAAAAAGAATATTTAAAGTCCCCTGAGGTATTGGAGTTTGTACAGCAGTGCACCAAAAAAAAACAAAAAGCATTTGCCACACACTATAATGATCTTGTCCGGGGCAGGGCGTTTCATCCTCGTAATGTGCATGAGGTTAATTCACCATTCTGGGCAAAACGGATATATAAGCTTATTGACAGCGCTTCAGGGAAAATACAAACGGTTGAACACATTCACCGCGGCATTGACTTAAACGGCGATACCGGAGATCCCGTGTATGCAATGCTTGATGGCATTGTGGTGCTTGCTGAAAAGCTCTTCTATGAAGGCAATATGGTTATAATAAATCATGGTAATGGCATGTTCAGCTACTATATGCACATGGATAAGCTGTATGTTGCAAGCGGGCATACGGTGGTGGCAGGGCAGCTTATAGGTACTGTGGGAAGCACCGGCATGTCAACAGGTCCACATCTGCATGTATCACTCGTGGTTAATGGTGTACAGGTAAATCCCATGAGTATAGTGATGCTGCCTGTACGGGAGTAACAAAGCGTATTTGTATATTCACTTCCATAATCTGCTTTACAAAATTCATATTCTATTTTAACTATTAAAAATGGTAATGATGTGCTATAGTTTTTGTGCGATAGTTACTGTGAATAAACCGGAATGTGAGCATGGCAAAACCAGCTGAATATTTTATCAAATCAAAGAATTTAGATGAATTCAGAAACAGCATCATTGCCTGTGATGGAAACTTTGATTTTGATGTTGAAGAGATGATTGCACTGGGAAGCGCATATTTAGAACGGTTTCCTGATTGCTTTTCCAACCGAAGCTGCCAGGATGTTCAGCTGGGGTATCAGTTAGCAAGAATCTGTTTAGTAGAAAAATTGATTATAGGTTTCCCAACTGATATGAAAGATGCATTCAGGAAGATGTTTTTCAGTGCTCAGGCTGTGAATGAGTACATGGAGTCTTTAAAACAAAAGTATTCCCATGATGAGCTGTTGAACATAGTTGCCACAATACAGAAACGATTAGAAGAACATAACCTTAAAGTTGACAGTTTGCCTAAAGGGATGATTAAAGAACGCTTTGTAGGGGGCATTGCCAATCTTTTTAATATTGCGTATTTATTAAAAATGAATGTGATGCACAAGGCTCATGAATAAAGGGTTTTTACACAGCATAAGCCATGAATTGAAATCACCGTTAAACTCCATTTTAACGCTGTCAAAAGTTTTACGTATGCAGGCTGATAGCCGCCTGACAGTTGAAGAAAAAGAGTATTTAGAAATTATTGAACGCAATGGTCAAAAACTTCTGGCCCTTATTAATGACCTTATTACAGTATTTGAAATTGATAGTGGGATACAACTGTCTGTAACAAATGTATCGTTAGCTTCAGTGTTATATGATGTGTGTGAACGCTACGAAGGGGTTATGCTTAAGAAGGGGTTGGAGTTGCATATGCACTGCGATGATATTACGCTGGCTGCTGATGAGTTCCGCCTGTATCAGATATTTGAAAATCTCATTGATAATGCAGTTAAATTCACTGAAGATGGAAGTATAACAATATCAGCATACAAAAAAGATGGACAATGTGTGGTCAGTATTACTGATACCGGCATTGGAATCCGCAGTGATTATTTAGATACGTTGTTTACCGGATTTATCAGGGCTTCGGGGTCACTGTCGTCAAAATATCCCGGCACCGGACTTGGGCTTACCATTGTTGCCCGACTTGTTGCACTGTTAGGCGGTAGTGTAGCTGTTGAAAGCCAGTTAGGCAAAGGGTCAACGTTTACCGTGCGGCTACCGTTGCAAAAAGAACAGGAAGAAGTTCAGCAACAACGTAAAACAATTCTTGTTATTGATGATGACCCTGATAGTATTGTGGTGGTTAAGGCTCTTTTGAATAAACTGTACCACATCATTGAAACTCATAGTGGTTATGAGGGATTACACCGTGCACAGGATATAAAACCGGCATGTATAGTGCTTGATTTATCATTACCTGATATGCACGGGTTGCAGGTGGTCAAGCAACTAAAAAATAATCCACAAACCGCTCATATACCGGTGATTATTGTTTCAGCTTCTTCTTTAAAAAATGAAAGAGAAACCATTATGGCATCCGGGTGTGATGATTTTATTCAGAAACCTTTTGCCATTGAAGAATTTGTGTTAAAAGTTCAGCGTTGGATTACGCAATGAGCACAATTTTAGTCATAGATGATAAAAAAGATAACCTGATAAGTATTGCTGCACTTTTAAAAAATCTGATTTCCAACTGTGAGGTTGTCACTGCACAATCCGGAAAGGAAGGTATAGAAAAAGCAGAAAAGCGCAATCCTGATGTTATTATCCTTGATATAAAGATGCCCGAGATGGATGGGTACCAGGTGTGCCAGATTTTAAAAAACAATCCAAAGACGCGCCATATCCCTGTTATATTTCTTACCGCTATACATACTGATACCCAGAGCAAGGTCAAAGGTTTGCAATTAGGGGCAGATGCATTTTTAACCAAGCCTATTGATCATGCTGAACTCATTGCGCAGATTAATGTAATGATGCGTATAAAACTTGCTGAGGATATGCTGCGCAAAGAAAAAGACCTGCTGGAGGATGTCGTGTTACAGCGCACCAGTGAACTTTTAGCATCGCAGATGCGCTATAAATCCTTGTTTAACAGCATTTCGGATATGGTTATTATTCATAAGCGTGATGGTAAAATTTTGGAAGTAAACAATACCACCTGTGATCGTTTGGGTTTTTCACATGATGCCATGATGCTCATGACGCTGCAACAGATAACAGCAGAAGGTGATTGTGACAGGATACATCATTATTTACATTCAATTGATGAACATGCCGACCCCTATGAAACCTCATTTGTTGATAGAAACGGAAATACCATCCCTGTTGAGATTGTGAGCACCATTATCTATTACATAAATGAAAATGCCATACTGAGTGTGGCTCGTGATATTACTGAAAGAAAAAATATTGAGCATGTGCGGAATCAATTGTCAATTGTGCTGGACAACTCCGATGATGCAATAATTGGTGCCACGCTGGATGGTAAAATAGCAAGCTGGAACAAAGCTGCACAACACATTTTTAGGTATGCATTTGATGAGGTGGTGGGATGCGATCTTGCTATACTATCGCCACCCTACAGGCCGGATGAATTTGATCAATTGCTGTTATTAATTAAGAACAATGAAGCTATAGATCATTATGAAACAGAAGGGGTGGATAAGAAAGGAACAATCCACAATCTGTCAATGACTATCTCTCCGCTTGTTGATGAACACGATAGTATTATTGGCTGTTCAATTATTGCGCGAGATCTTACCGATGTGAAGCGCACAAAAGAAAAACTAAAAAAAGGACTGGATATTATACAGAATTTAGAGGATATTGCCCCTGCATATTTTATTACTTTAAATGAGGAAGGAAACATCCTCACCTGCAATAAAGCAATGTTGCAGGCTACAGGCTATTCGCCAAGTCAGGTGCTTGGCAAAACATGCTGTGACATTTTTATTCCGGCAGTTGGGCAAAAGTCATTCCGTAATCAGTTATCAACAATGAAGAGGACCAGAGCAACACGCATTTTTGAAAGCCCCATCACTGCAAAAAGTGGTGAGGAAAAAATTGTTCAGTGGCATGCACGTCCGGTATGCAGCGATACTGAATTTGATTATTTTATGTTCATTGGAATAGATATAACCGAAAAAAAACAGCTTGAAAAAAAGATACTTCAGGCAAACTTAGAGGAACGTAACCGCATAGCACGCGATCTGCATGATGGATTGGGGCAGCATCTGGCAGGGATAATATTCAAAACAGAAATGCTAAGGCTTAAGTTAAAAAATGATTATCCTCAGGAAGCTGATGAAATTGCTGAGATACAGAACATGGTACATCAGGCTATTGAGCATACACGGCTCATTGCACGGGGTTTAAGCCCCGTGGAATTAAGCAACAAGGGATTGTATTCGTCATTGCAGGAAATGATTGGTGATGTTAATAAAAACTTTGCAATCAAAGCCATCCTGGAATGGAATATTGCAAGTAACATTGACGATGCAATCGATACAGTGCATGTATATTACATTATCCGTGAAGCATTAAACAATGCTGTGAAGCATGCCAATCCCAAAAACATTGCCATTACACTATATGAAGATAATGCATATTATTATGTAAAGATTATGGATGACGGCAAAGGCATCCCGGATGAAGTTGATCTGGCAAAAGGAATGGGCATGCATATCATGCAGTACAGAGCATGGATTATTAATGCGACCTTTCAGGTGCAGAATAACAGAAGTGGCGGAACACTGGTGCAATGTATTATCCCAAAGGAGCCCGGGAAGCCTATTATAGACAAACCAAAGACAGGAAAAAAGTATACGGTTGTTATTGTTGATGATCACCCAATAGTGCGACAGGGTTTGCAGCAACTCATCAATACTCAGAAAAATCTGGAGGTAATAGGGCAGGCTGTTTCAGCTGATGAAGCAATAGATATAGTTAACCGTAAAATTCCTGATTGCATTATAGTGGATATTTCATTAAACGGAACAAGCGGCATTGAACTGGTTAAAGCATTAAAACAGCGTTTCCCTAAACTGCCGGCACTTGTGCTTTCCATGTATGATGAAAAGTTATATGCCGGGCGGGCTATTAAAGCCGGTGCCAGGGGGTATCTCATGAAGCAGGAAGCACCGGATAAGATTATACAGGCCATCTATACGGTGTTAAAAGGGGACGTGTATCTTTCCGGTGAAATGAAGGAACAGATGGTACAATCCTTATCAGATAAGGCTACAATGGAAAGCCCTGTGGAAGCGCTGACAAACCGTGAATTTGAGATATTTCAGTTAATAGGGCATGGTTTGGGTAATAAACACATTGCCCGGAAATTACATATCAGTGTAAAAACTGTTGAAAATGTACGGGAAAAGATGAAGATGAAACTGCATATGGAATCATCGCAGGAGCTTTTGCAGTATGCAATAGAATGGGTACGGCAAAACAGGTCTGATGTATGAAGTAAAAGATGTTCAGATTCATTCAGTGGAAGCGTTGTGGATTATATATATTGCACTTTTACTATATAAAATAAAATAATCATTTCTTTTATTGTCGCATAAGGAAATTCCCCTATAACAAAAAAAAGAAAATCCCCTATTTACAACTTCCTCATACTGTGCCATATTCACAACAGCAATTGAATAAGAAAACATTTTGGTAGCACAGTACTGTATGATTTTGAATTTCATTATGGTTAGCGAGGATAATCTATGAGTTATTTGCCAGGTGTATGCACCTTTTGTGGAACAGGATGCGGCCATTATCTCAAAGTAGAAGGCTCATCCATACAGGGTGTTTTCCCATCGCGAGTACATCCAGTAAGTAAAGGCAGGTTATGTGTACGGGGATGGAATATCCATGAGTTGCTGGGTACACAGGAAAGGATTATCAGGCCTTATGTTAAGGATAGTGGCCAGGTTAGTTATAAGGATGCTATTGCCAAACTTGTTTCGGCATTATCGTCGTATAAGCCTGAAGAGATTGCGTTTTATGCCTCACCACGTTCATCCAACGAGGATAATTTTGCGCTGATGAAACTGGCCCGCCTGGTTGTTAAAACAAACAACATCAGTCTGCAGACGGAAGGGAGTCATCGCAACAGTCTGGATGTTCTGTATAACGGTACGGGCTTTGCAGGCATGCTGGGATCACTTGAAGATATACGGAAAGCTGAAGTGCTCATTGTAGCAGGGATGGATATAACAACACAGAATCCCATTATTGGCAGTGAGTTGCATTATGCTGCTCGCAGTGGTTCATTACTCATAACTATTGACAGCCGCATGACAAAGATTGCAAAGCTTTCCAGAAGGTTTATTAATATAAAGCCCGGAACGATGCGGATAGTTTTTGACGCAATTGCGTATTATATAGATAAACAACAATGGGGAAATACAAAATCGGCACAGTATGAAGAATATAAAAAATATTTAGCAACTGTACCGTTTGATGCAATTGAAACGGAAACCGGGGTATTGCCGGCTGAGATAGCTTTTGTAGCTGAGCGACTGGTGAAAGCAAAAAGCGCTGCGGTATTTTTTACCTCGGGAATTTCTGGATTAAGCTATGATACGGTTGCATCAATTTTTAACCTGTTTGTAGTTGCAGATAAGATTGGCAAGGAAGGCTGCGGAGTAAATCCTGTTGCCGGCATAAACAATTTACAGGGTAGCTTTGATATGGGATGCGCTCCGGATTTACTGACAGGTTTTCAGAGTATTAATGATGCAACCAGTAAAAAGAAATTTGAAAAAAAATGGGAACAGGAGTTGCCTGCATTTAAAGGCAAGACCGTTGAGGAACTTTTGGCTGATTCATCACCACTCAAAGCTCTGGTGATTGTTGACCATGATGATGGTATTATCAAATATGCTGATCGTTTGAAGTCATTGCCCTTTGTAGCATATATTGGTGCATTTACCAATAAGGTTGCAGATTTTGCCCATGTTGTATTGCCAATTACTACATACATTGAAACTGATGGTACATTTACAAACACTGAGCGACGTGTTCAGCTTTTGCGTAAGAAGCTGGATCCTGCTTTTGATGTACTGCCCCAGTGGAAGCTTTGTGATACTATTGCAAAGGCTGCTGCAAAGCCATTTAATTATCAGCATGCATCTGATGTAATGGATGAAATTGCTTCTCTGACTCCTTCATATGAGGGAATAAGCTATAAACTGCTTTCCGGAAAACATGGTGTGCAGTGGCCGTGCACCAAAAAAAATCATGATGGAACAAAATACTGTGTTCCTGAAAAAGTTTCATTTGTACTCCCGCAAAAACCGTATGTTACAGTGCAGGCAACACAGGAATATCCGTATCTGCTTATGCTGGGTAAAGCACAGCATTACTGGCATCAGAATAATATCATGCATAAGACGTTTATTCCACTGCGTGAATATAATGCTACTTTGCTGTTGTATCCTGATGGGTATGTGGCGATGGCTCCGGAGGATGCCAAGAAGATAGGAGTGCGTGACCGGTGGCCGGTGAAGGTTGTAGCCAAAAAGGCAAGCATGAAGACAATGGTTATGGTCTTGGATGATGTGGCGCCCGGCACAGCGTATGTCCCCTATTTTATCAGAGAGGGGATTGCATCATTTTTGTTAGCATATAGTGACATTGTGTCACAGGGCGAAGAAGCAACTATCCCGGTACGAATTGAGAAGGTGTGATATGTATCTGATTAAAAAAAAAGATGTAAAAAAAATTGCAAAGGCCTTAGAAGAAAAGTATACATTGTATGGCCCCTATTTAGATGAGGCATTTGGGCAGTGTTTCTTTGATAAAGTAACTGCAGACAAAATTGACCTCAATGCACCTATCCCTACAAATCCGCCAAAGCATGTAGTGTTTCCTCATCTGGAAACGATCATGCAGTATAAATATGATAAAAATGCCAGAAAGGTGGACATCGCAATGGTATTTGATGATTCGCCAAAGGCACTGTTTGGATTGCGTTCATGCGATTTAACGGGCTTACAGTGTATTGACCGGTTTTTCTTAGGGCAGGAATTTGTTGACGAGGTCTATCGCCATCACCGGAGCCGCATGTTCATAGTAGCCAATACCTGTGTTGTTCCGTTCAAGCAGTGTTTTTGTGTGTGTACTGACAGTGGTCCTGCAGTACAGGAAGGGTATGATTTAAATCTTACGGATTTGGGCGATAGTTACCTGGTAGAGGTTGGCAGCGATAAGGGCAAGGCATTTATTGAATCATTTAAGTTTGCCCCGGCTGCTGAAGAACACCTGAAACAAAAACAGAAGATTGTGGAAAAATCGATCACCATGTTTGAGGATATTGCAACTGAGTCAAAGGCATGGGTATCACGGGTGATGAACCGTGTGACAACAGGATTTATAAAGGAAGAGGTATGGGAATATATAGGCAACCAGTGTATTGAGTGTGGTGCATGTTCGTATGTGTGTCCCACCTGTACCTGCTTCAATGTCTTTGATCTGCCTCTCGAGGGC
>DYLU01000107.1 GCA_020721905.1 Leptospira biflexa
AACCGTATACTGGGGACCACACCCGGATATAGTGGAAAAAGCAGGCATCTGACCAGGCAAAACCTTCACTCCCACAACTAACGTACCTTATAATCGTATTTATGAAACGTAAAGTATGTCCTCGCCATAATTACATGTTTTTGGTATCCTTTATCCTGCACTTCAAACTTGAGCCAGCTGCATCCTGCAAAAAAGCTGTAATAAAATTATTGACATATTCAATTGCATGCATAATGAAAGGTTCAATTCTTACCATCTTAATACGCAATTTGAGGAATTATGGCAAAGTTTAAAAATATTTATGTATTATTTATTTCCTGTTTCATACTATCCTGTAATACCCATACCAATACATCAGCACACACATTTTCTCCGTTTGCTGCAACACCCATTGATACCAAACTTGTAGAAGCTACACGGTTTTTAGCAGGTAAACCGCTATCACCTTCATCTTCGCTTTTTCCGCTTACTACCGACAAGCGCTACCTTGCCTATGTAGATGAATTAACGAAAAGCTGGACACGGCTGCAGCAGAAAAACTTAGATGAAATAGCAAAATGGAAAAAGCAGAACCTTCCCACCCGCTATAGTAAAACCATTTTTTATCCATTCAGTGGTCCCGATATCTTGAATGCTATTGCTTTTTTCCCTGACGGTGATGAATATATCATGTTTGGCCTTGAACCATGCGGCAATATTCCTGACCCTCATATGGTAAGCAAAGAACGTGTATTTTCAGGACTATGGGGATTGCGCGCATCTCTTAATGAAATACTCAATATGAATTTTTTTAAAACCATTGATATGCAGAAAGAAGTGAGCACCAATGAGTTTAACAGTATGATAAGTATCATCATGTGGTTTTTGGGACAGCTTGATTATGAAGTGATTAATGCTCGTAAAATCTGGATTGACGACAATAGCCTTATAACAACAACGCCGCCTGTTATGAAACAAAACAAATATATACCGGGAGCAGAGATTTTTTTCAAGGATAACACCGGTTATAGTAAACGGGTGCGGTATTTCCAGATTAATGTTATTGACAACTCACTATCGTACTATACAAATTTTATTCCGCATTTAGAATCCTACAAGCGCTATACAACCATTATAAAATCAGCGTCATACCTCATGCACAACGACAATAAATTTACCAAGATTCGTGATCTCACGCTGCAACACAGCGATCTCATACTGCAGGATGATTCCGGTGTGGCACTCAAATTTTTCAGCCCTTATCAATGGAAACTTACATTTTTTGGAGTCTACACTAAACCTGTGCCGCTGTTTGCTCACCGCTATCAGCCAGAACTAAAAGAAAAGTTTGACACCCTGTCAAAAGGGACACTGCTTTTTTCATATGGATATAACAGCGGGATTGGCAATTCCAATCTTATGCTGGCCGAACGCGTTCAATGAAAAGATTGTCTGCTTCAACAATTGTATTAATCACCGCATGGTGTATGCTCTTATGCTGTTTACAACAGCTGCAGGCGCAGTGTTCACTTCCGCCGGGACAACATACCATTTCATTGCCTGATGCAGTTGTAAGTCCGGGTAAAACAATTCCCATTGATATTATCATAAGCGATAGTAACTGTAGAAAAAACATACTTGTGTTGCCAGGATGGAATTTCAGCCGCAATCGCTGGATAAAAGAAACATCACTGTGGCAGGAATCTGCAAAGCGAGAATACAACCTTATCCTGCCTGAAATGTCAGTGACTGTCTACGAATCACACTATTATCCCCAGACAAAGCGCAAATGGGCCAAAACACCAGGATCACAATGGATAAAACAGATTTGTATTCCACAGTTGCAAAAACGAGGCCTGCTTTTATCTGACCAGTTCAATGTCGTTATGGGGCTTTCCACCGGGGGACGAGGTGCAGTGCTTACTGCTCTGTACAATAAAGGCATATTCAAAGCTGCTGCTTCCCTTTCCGGTGATTTTGATCAAACACGTATGAAGTATGACAAATTGATGACAGCAGTGTATGGCCCCTATGAATACTATAAAGAACGCTGGGAAAATGTTGATAATCCTTTTGCTATGATTGCTGAATGGAGCACCCCTCTTTATCTGGGTCACGGCACAATGGACAATGTTGTCCCGTATGAGCAGACAAAAATTTTTTACGAGGCATTGAAAAAAGCAAAACCAGATATTACTATTACATTGAATGACTGCACATGCGGCCATGATTTTAGCTACTGGGAAAGCGAAGTGGTACCCGTGTTAGATTTTTTTGATACCATTTACAAAAAAGCAGGAAGTAAATAATGAGCGATATTGAAGATATAAAGCAAAAAGCATCTGAACTGGCCAATAGCATCGCAGAACATCCGGTGGCAGTACACTATTTTTCACTGCTACAAAAAATGAATGAGGATGAAGAAGCTTTACAGTTACTATCGCACATGGTTGAACACGGCAAAAAGTTAAACCAGAAAATGGAAGCAGGTGAAATTGACATTGAAAAAGATCCTGTGTCAATTG
Source organism: Leptospira biflexa (assembly GCA_020721905.1). Lineage (GTDB taxonomy): Bacteria > Spirochaetota > UBA4802 > UBA4802 > UB4802 > UBA4802. The sequence goes on from DYLU01000107.1 coordinate 2,505, forward strand.
AACTTCGTGAGGCACTAATTAATAAGCCCATTGTAAAAGAATTTATAACAGCACAAAATGAATATTTAGGGCTTATTAAAGAAATAATGGAAATTTTGCACAAACGGTTAAATCCATAAATATTTTTGACATTGTGCATTCAGAATGTAACATATTCGCATGTACTTTCAAACTTTTCTGGTTTTGCGAGTAAACACCAGTTAATGAATTCTTCTATGGCAGGCTACTTATAGTATGTAAAACTTCCACTCACTATACCCTTGAACATACTATCAAAGCTATCAATATACATGACCTGCTGAAAGAATTAAATCTATTATGTATGCTACCGTATATCCTCAAAAAAAGCTTTATACAGTAAATACGTGCAATAAATATCAACCTTGGATGTTACCTCAAAGGGTGAATGCATTCCCAACATGCAGGGTCCCGCATCAACACAGTCCATGCCGTAACGGCTCATAAACATGGCAATGGTTCCACCACCGCCAATATCTATCTTACCCTGCTCACCTGTTTGCCAGGGTATACCATGTTTTGTAGCTAAACTTCGCAAATAATGCATGTACTCAGCATGTGCTTCGCTGGTAGAATATTTGCCACCACGACCGCCATATTTTTCAATGCTGACCCCATGCCCTAAATAAGAAACATTGTTAGGATCATTGACACTTTTAAATGTGGGATCAAGCGCACCTGTCACATCTGCAGATATTGCAAGGGCGTTTTCCAGAAGTTCATCCCATGTTGCCGAAATATTTGTTTTACGTATATACTCTCGCATAAAGTTAATAAACACAAAGCTTTCAGCACCAGTATCACCCATGGAACCTATTTCTTCGCGGTCAGCCAAATAGAGCAGGACTGTCGCATTACATTCATTTGCATCAAGCAAGGCTCGGAGAGCAGTATAAGCACAAGCCCTGTCATCCTGACCATACGCTGCAATAAGCCCGCGGTCAATTCCTATATCTACTGGTTGCAGGGCAGGTACCAGTTCAATATCCGCAGCAATAAAATCTTCATCAATGAGACCATAGGTGGAATTAAGATATTTAAGTACATTAAATTTTATCTTTTCTTTCATATCCTTATCATCAACAGGAATATGAGCAAAGATAATATTAAGATCTTCACCTTCTATGACCGTTTCCCCTGTCTTTTTCATCTGGTCTTTGGCAAGATGCGGCAACAAATCAGGAATGATAAAACGCGGCTCATCGGGATTTTCGCCTATGTGTATTTCCACTGTCTTTCCTTCTCTGGTGAATGCCACACCATGGATTGCAAGCGGTATATTGACCCACTGATATTTCTTTATACCACCATAGTAATGGGATTTTAAAAGCGCCACTTCAGCATCTTCATAAAGAGGGTACGGCTTTAAGTCTAGCCGCGGCGAATCCACATGAGCGCCAATTATACGCACTTTCATGGGGTCAGAGCCTACCTTGCAGGCTATTAAACTTTTACCTTTTATATTTTTATATACTGCATCACCCGGTTTTAAGGCACCTTTTGTGTTAATGGATGAAAAATGAGCCTTCTCAATCATTTCAATTATGGTCCTGACACACAGCCGTTCAGTTTTATTTTTGCCAATGAATGATTTATATTCCTCTCCAAAATTATATATGCTGTTAGTTTTATCCTTCAATTGTATCCAGGCGCTTTCTTTTTTTACACTTATCTTTTCCTGTAATTCCTGATTGGGTGATTTTTTTTCCTCAGCCATATATATTCCCCTTTAAATATTTGAACATTTAATATTCAAAAATGTTTAAATCACACAAAAAGTCAACATAATTATATCTTTTATAAATCGAAAACGTCTATGTCCCACAGTTTCTATGTAGTCTATAGCTTTTAAAGCAAAAGTATTAAAAATTTTTCAATTTTTTAAAAATTTTTTCAAACACCCGTTCATTTTTTTTAATCTCATGCGTTGTATATAATGAAGCATTTTACCAAAAATTTTATTATACAAGAGGTGATACCATGTCAAAACCAATCGATCTTGAAGGGAGAGTTATTCATGATCCCATTTTACGAAAAACAAAAACCGGTAAATCTGTGTGTAGTTTTACCATAGCTATGGATCATCCGGTTAAGGGCGAAACAAAACCCCAGACTTCATTTATTGACATTGAAACATGGGAAAAGTTAGCCGATTTGTGTGCAGAAAATATAACAAAAGGTAAAAAGATTCAGGCAACAGGCCGTTTAAAGCAGGATAGATGGCAGGATGAAAACGGCAAACCCCACTCAAAGATTAAACTTGTATCAAATCAGGTTATATTCATTGAACCATTAAACCGCAAACAAAATGAGGAAGTAGTTGTTAACTCATAAAAAAAGTCTTATAACTTTTCCCGCAATACAGGAGCGCCGTCACAGGCGCTCTTTTCTTTCTTTGCAATCATTTAGTGGGCACTGTACGCAATCACAGTGCTGTGGCTTCCTGAATTTTGCCACAACAAAGTATATACTGTACGCTATTGCCAGTATAACCAGTATGCTTACTGTGATAACTTCTCCCATGCTGATAAGTATATCACATCACATACATACATCTACGAATCTAACGATTTTAAGCCTTCTGCAATCAGATTCTGACAATAGGTAACGATAGAGTCGCTGGTAATGATAACCTTTTCATCCTGTTTTCGCAGTTTGACTTCTATAGAGGAACTATCGCCAAAAAATGCCTTGCCCAAAGTAATACGGATGGGAATGCCAATCAAATCAGCATCACCAAACTTAAATCCCGGGCTGGCATTACGATCATCATATAACACCTCAATACCTGATTGTAAAAGTAGTTGGTAAATCTCATCAGCGCGTTTAGCTTCATCATCATTTTTAGCAAGACTCACACAATGTACATGAAACGGCGCAACACTCATTGGCCACATGATCCCACGCTGGTCATGATGTTGCTCTATAACCGCTGCCATAGTTCGGTTAACCCCAATCCCATAACAGCCCATAATGGGCGTGATAGCTTTCCCATTTTGATCAAGCACGGTAACCCCCATTGACTTTGTGTATTTGTACCCCAACTTGAAAATATGCCCCACCTCAATACCTTTCTTTTCTTTGAGTGGATAACCGCAATGAGGACATTTATCACCTGCTACCACCAGCGTAATATCAGCTTCCTCTTTGATAACAAAATCTCTGCCGGGGTTTACCCCTTTGAAGTGCTTGTCTTTTTCATTGGCTCCTGTAATACCGTTAGCAATATGTTTTACCTGTGTATCAAATATGATACGTAACATTTTCCCTTCACGCAGGATAGGACCTGCAAAACCAACTGGCGCTCCTGTAACCTCTTCCACCACCGTGTCAGGTGCCAGAGCCACCTCAACTGCAGCCAACGCATTTTTTAATTTAACTTCATTTATATCACGATCACCAGGTACCACTGCCATAACAGGATTACCATCAGCAACGTAAATAAGGCTCTTTAAAAATTTATGTGCACTACATCCAAAAAACTGTACCAGCTCATCAATTGTGCGGACATTGGGCGTATCCACAACGCTCAGTGCTTCCATAGTTTCATTCCGGGGCGATAGTTCATACTGACAGGCGGCTCGCTCCTGATTGGACTTATACCCGCATGCATCGCAGAGCAGCAGTACCTCCTCGCCAACCTCTGATGCAACCATAAATTCTTCTGAATCGCTGCCACCCATTGAGCCAGTATCGGCCTCCACCGGAATTGTCTCCAGACCACACCGTTTAAAAATATTGCGATATGTCTGGCGCATTGTCTGGT
>DYLU01000033.1 GCA_020721905.1 Leptospira biflexa
GTCGGGATACATAGCATTCATATCATCAACAGCTTTTACTATTACCTTCTTTGAAAATTCAATTAATGTGCTATCACTTATACGTTTTTCTGTAATCTGAGCTGGCCCCAAATCACCATCAAATATACATGCACTCACAGTATAAGGAATAGAGAACTGCGCTGCAACAAAACTGCTATTTCTTGTTATATGCTTGCCTACAGCCAATTCGGCAATCCCATATGTTTCTACAAGAATAGAATCCACATCATCAGGCTTAAAATTATTTTCCTGTATTAGTCCTAATGTTCCCTGCACGGCCCCGTGAGTATGCCGGCATCCTGTATATGGTTTAATATAAATATCCATAATTGTAAAATGTTCACCCAGTTTATCAATAAGCCTTCCAGGCTTTGGTTCTGCTTTGCTGGTAATTTGAGTAAAGCCACCTTTAAGCTCTGACCCTTCAAAGACTTTTGGAAATCCTGTAATACCACACGATGCAAGGCCTGCAGCCATAATCCCCGCGCTTGCAGCCTGACCTCCCTGTACAATCTTAATGGTATACCCACCCATCAGATGTTCAGCCATTGATAGTGGCACAATATATCCGGCATTGCCAATTGCATTGAGCATACCATGTTCATCAAGCTTCATCAATTTGCCAGCAGTCGTTGCTGCCCCAAATGTACCGCACGTTCCTGTTGGCAAAAAACCTGAAAGGGTATGGAACGGATGCACTGAAGCTGCAACCCTGTTTGCAACCTCATAGCCAGCAATGATTGCTGTAAGAATACTTTTTCCATCTTTTTTATATTTTTCACCAACAGTCAGTGCCGCAGGCATAACCGCACAAACGGGGTGATTGCCTCCAAACCTCAGACCATCCTGAGCTTCAATAGCTTCAGCTGTTGTCCCATTTATAAATGCAGCACTCAGCAGATCAGTCTTTTTTTTAATTCCTAAAATTGTTGATGTATTTTTTCCCGTAATTGACATGATAAAATCAATGGTGTGTTTAACAGCTTCTATCTCTAAAGAACCATATACATTGGCAATATAGTCAAGAAGACATAGTTTTGCTTTATAGATCACCTGATCAGGGATGTCATTATATGTAAGCTTTGCTCAGAAATCTGAAAGTATTTTTGTATATTTCATACTTTCCTCCTTTTATATATTTAAATTTTTTTATTGCCTATACGTATCCACGCTTTTCATAAATTTTGATCATTCTGAATGGATCCAGTATTTCACGGAGTGCTTTCAATTCTTCGGCACGGGGCGGTTCTGTTTCATGTATATCAGGGCTAATTACCAAATCCCACGGTGTCAGCTTAATTATCTCGTCAACACTTGAATCAGGATGATAGCTTTCCAGATAAGCAATCTTTGTTGTTTTATCAAAACGCAGGACTGCTTTATTGGTTATTATTACCGCTGGTCCCGAATCCCCAGGAAGCCCCCATTTCTCTCGTGCTCCGGAACCGTCGATATATCCTGGTGTAGTGATAAAATCCACCTTTTCAGCCATGTGGCGCGTATCATGGAGAGATATAATAAGAACTTTTTTGGCCAATGAACCTATTGGATTTGCTCCACCTGATCCAGGTAACCTGCTTTTGGGAGCATTGTAATCGCCTATGACGTTTGTATTGATGTTCCCGTATTTATCCACCTGGCTTCCTGCCAAAAATCCAACATCTATCCAGCCACCCTGAAGGAACATACCCATTACATCAACAAGCCCCCAATCATAGCAGCACCAGGGTTTAAGCATGGATCCCCTACCGATAAGGCAGGCCTCAGTGGCCGTGCATCATATACACCTGACTCCTGCATGAGCTTTGCCTTAGGAGCGTGCGTATATCGCGCAATATTTGCTGCCATCGTCGGGAATCCTGTCCCCACTATGACAATATCCCCATCCTGTATTTCACGCGCACCACAACAGGCCATTAATTCTGGTTTAATATAATCATTGGGATGTTCTGACATGGAAACCTCCTTTAATATGCGTATGATACGGAGTAACTGTAATCAAATTTGGCCCAGAGTTTTTTAAACTGTTCATAGCCAAACTTCTGTATGTAGTGATTGATATATTCTGTCCTGTTATTAACACCAAATATCCATTCATCAAGAAAAGCCTGAAAGCCTTCTACAGTATTTGATGCTTGCTGATAAAGATATCCAAATGAAAAATCCACATCATAAAATCCCGGAGTATAACCCGGATGTGCCCCAAATGATTCTTCGGTCACGGCAACAACTTTAAATCCGGGAACAATGGTTCTTGAAGGATCCTTTCCAACTACATCGCGGCTTACAATTCTTTCACAACTTACTATTACCTTCTTAGCTGCATTGGCTCCCCATTTACAATCACCACCAATACCCCACATCTGGGCATTGCCTTCTTCATCTGCCTGCTGAACATGAATGATTGCAACATCTGGATTGAGTGCAGGTACCAGCATTACCGGGCTTCCATCAAACGGTGAATCAATAAATTTATACTTGTTGTCACCCATAAATGATTTTATATTCATTAAATCGGTACCCACCATATCCTTTACAGGTACAAACGGCATACCAAGCGCACCTGCCATAAGCATCAGTGGTAATGATAAATTAGTATATTCTTCAATTTCAATTTTGTGGGGAATACCTTTTTCTATTGACCGTCTGAAACATCGCGCAAGGCCATACAAGCCCAGTGAAATGAATGTACAAATAAACCGCTTTACACAACCTGCACCTATTAGCATGTCAAAATCATCAGCAGTATTACTACGAACAACAGTTAAATCTTTTTTCTTCTGCCGTATAATTTCATGAATAGCAGCAAATGGCGGCCTGCATATGTAACCACCAATAAAAAGAAAATCACCATCATTTACAAATTTGGTGATTGCTTCCTGTGTGGTCATTATTTTGCTCATACTTTCCTCCAATAAAATCAATAAATATATTTCTTATTGTTTATACTCAAATTCAGTGCGGCTTATTATTTCTTCCTGAGCTATCTCCGATAGTCCTACAAATTCGGCGGAATACCCGCTGACGCGAACAAATAAATCCCTGTATTTTTCCGGATTCTTCTGTGCATCACGTAAAATCTTTGAATCAACCATATTAAATTGAACCTGTATGCCGCCTTTTGTAAAATACGTTTCAATAAGGTAGGGTAGATTTTCTGTTGATATTTTGCTTCCATTGAACCGCATATTGAGATTGGCACCGTTATATATTTTTGTTAACGGAAGCTTAGTTATTGAGTTCATTATGGCAGTTGGACCTGAAATAGTAGTTCCTGTTGTAGGGGTTAATCCATTACCTAAAACATCGCCTGCATGTCGACCGTCAGGCGTAGCTCCGGTAAATGCACCAAAGCTAATATGAAAACCTACAACAAACACACCCGGCCAGAATGCACCCCCTCTGAAATTTTTATGGCTACTTACTGTATCACAAAAATGATCCAGAACCTTAATTCCCAATTCATCAACTTCATCATTGTCATTTCCGAATTTTGGAATTTTTTTTAAAAAATAAGCTCTTTTGTCCTCAACATCCTGCCAGTCATCAGAAAGCCATTGTGCCAATTCACCTAGACTGCAGTACTTTTGGTCGTAAACAGCCCTCTTTACTCCATACAGGCTATCAACAATATTGGCAAAACCAATAAGCTGTACTCCGGTTGAATTGTAGACGGCACCACCTGATGTTACATCCTTTCCTTTTTCTATACAACCATCAATCATAACTGATGCAAAGGGTGAAGGGACATATTCAGCAATGGTTTTATCAAGTATCGCCATGCCACGTGCCATCTGATTCATGAAATGTTCCACCTGACGGCCATAAGCTTCCCATACATCGTCAAATGAATGAAACGTAGCTGGATTGAGCGTTTCAATTCCACTTTTATACCCAAAAATATTATCAATGCCATTGGATAGAGCAAATTCCAAACATTTGATACCACTGAACTGAACAGCAAAAGTTGAACCAAAACATTTCCCCTGCGCATTTGGTTCAACACAGCCAACAAGGGCATAGTTACGGGCATCTTCAAGACAATGACCGGCTTTAATAAGAGTCTCAATAACTGTTTCATCATTAAAAAAGTGCATTAACACACCGTCACGGGCATATTCAACAGCTTTAATTAAAAATTCTTTTGGAGTCTTTTTTGCAATCCTCACACTGAAATTAGGCTGTACAGTACGTATATCAGCATATGCATCAAGAACTATGTACGATAGTTCATTGGTTGCATCATTACCGTGCATATCAACACCACCTATGGTTACATTCTGAGTGGTTTTCCCTTCTGCACCTTCTCCACCGGGGATATATGCCTCCTCCAGAACATTCCAGATTTCATTCATCTTGATAAACAACAGTGAAATAAGCTCACGCGCTTTATCCTGAGTGATACGTCCTGATTTTATATCCCTTTCAAAAAATGGATATAAAATCTGGTCAATCCTTCCAATTGAAACCGAATTGCCTCCAGACTCAATCTGAGTAACCAGATGGATGAAATACAGCGATTGGACAGCTTCATGAAATGTTTCAGCAGGGAATTCAGGCACCTTTTCGCAAATACGCGCTATTTCAAGCAACTCCTCTGCACGCATTCGCCTTTTTGTTTTACTAGCCATTTCCCGTGCTTTCTGTGCATATCGTTTGGCAAATACTATCGCCGCCTTGCATGAACGTATCATTGCATCATACAGCAACCGCTTTTCGTTAGCTTCGCCTTGCATATCAGGCTCATGCATCTTTTGTTCCAGATGTGAAATAATACCTTTCAGCCCTAGCTGTAAAACCTTAGAATAATTCATGGTAAAGTGGCCAATGCCGTACGTTATCTCAAGCATCATGGTAAAGATATATTTATCCATATCTTCCATAACATCAGCTGGCAATCGGCTCTCAAAAATATCTTCAACTGTTTTACCATGCCAGAAAGGAAGTATATCATCCAATAGTTCCTGCTTTTCTTTCTGAGTAATCAAAGCTTTCTGTAATAGGCGCTTATCAAAATTATCACAATCGCCTTCAATCCAGCGCGACTTATTTTCAGGGAATAACGGAGCACCTTTTAACTTTGAAGTTCTGCATCCAACAATCAGCTCATCATCACGAATGATTACACTAATATTATTCAATATATGTTCCAGTGCAAGGCTCATCCTTGTTACGGCAGGTTTCTCCCAGTGCTTCATCATGGATTGTGTCAAATATCGTGCCCGTTCAATACAAACTTCCTGTGGAGCATTAATAATTCTCCATCGCAAGGTATTAACTCTTTCAGAATCTTCATAATGAGGTACTATTTTTCGCAATGTTTCCATACCATTACCTCCTTTTTACTGACCAGCGCATCACAGGATACACTGAAAAACTGTATTCAAGATACTCAAAGTCCATATATAAAACTCCTCTGACTATCGTGGTTTGATATCCATGTAGTTTATCAGAATAATGTCTCTTAACTTTACAGGCAAAAAATTATTCAGCCACAGGAAAAATGTGCTTTTAAAATCTATTTGATTGTAAAGCTTTGGATTTTTTGACATCACTACGTTATGAATTTTTTTTGCAGCCAATGTTGGGTCAGGTGCTGTTTTAATTAATTCATTATCCCTGTCAATAAACCGTTTTACCCGGTCAAAATACGGTGAATTAAATGGCGATAGCACATGTATTTTTGCTGCAAATCGTGTTGACACCTGCGCGGGCTCAATTATTGCTACTTTTATGCCAAAAGGCTCAACTTCATACCGTATAGATTCAATAAGCCCTGTTAAGGCAAATTTTGTTGCAGTATAAATTGATTCAAAAGGGAAAGGTATTCTTCCTACCAGAGACGACATTGCAATTAGCTTCCCTCTTTTCAGACCACGCATATAGGGAATAAATGCCTTAAAGATTGATGCAGCCGGCAATACGGGATATTGAAACTATGATTCTTACTATGGAATAAATGCCTTAAAGATTGATGCAGCCCCTATTACATTGATTTCAAAACATTTCATCGCCTTCTCTAAATCAATTTCTTCAAAAGGGCCAAAAAAACCAATTCCAACATTGGAAAGAACCGTATCCACTTTTTTAAATTTTTTCAAAACCTTATCACGGAATTTTAATATACGCTTTCTATCAGTAATATCAAAATTCTCTAAGTAAACCTTATCGCCATCTATGGATTCCAGCTCTTTGCCAAGCGAATTGAGTAATTCCTTATCTTTATCAAAACCAGCAACACAGTGGCCTTCTTTGACAAGCATTTTGGCCACTTCTCTTCCCATACCATCAGCAATACCGGTTATTACTATAACATCATTCATATACGTTCCTCCAATTTAATAATTATTATTTATAGTATTGCTTTTAACCGTTATCTGCTTTTTTGGCGTTTATACCATTCACCCATTTGTTCCATGGATTCGTGAAAATCGGGATATTGGAAATTGAATCCGGTAGATTTTAATTTTGTATTATCCACGACATAATCATCATAGAGATATTTAACAGCATCATATTCCAGATCGGGTATTTGGCCTTTTCTGGCTGAAAAATAACCATCAATTTTTGCAGCTAATTTAATAATGGATAATGGCATGTGAACTCGTGGTGGTGTGGTTTCAAAAACCTTTGACGCCAAACATAATGCTTCTTCAACTGTTGGATGTGAATCATCAGAAATATTATATGCCTGCCCCATGGATTCATTTAACTGCGAAAGATGTACCACTGCAGCCGCTACATCTTCTGCACGTACATTTGACAATAACTGCCTGCCATTGCCGGGAATTGCGCCAATCCTGGTTGGTCGTGAAAAAACCTTGCCGGCTCCATCATTGCAGCGTGGTCCATATACTGTACACGGTCTTGTAATGATTGCAGGAAGCCCCTGTTTTATTTTCCCCCAGACTATATCTTCTCCATCTCGCTTGCTTCTACCGTATGCATCCTGAGGATCACGCGGGCTATCTTCGGTAAAAGGAACGCCTTTATAGTAACCATACACACTTGTTGAGCCCACATGAACATAACATTTAACCTTATGGTCAAGCGCCAATGTGGTTATTCTGTCAACACCTTCAACATTGGTATGATAGAGAACTTTGTAAGGTGTGGAAAAATTGCATACTGCACCAAGATGAAAAACCCTGTCTACTTCACCTTCAAAAAGTTTTGGCAGTGTCTCAGGTTTTGTTAAATCTGAAGGGACAAACTCAACACCTAAATTATCAAAAAACGAAGTATCACTTCGGGGTCGTGTTGTTGCACGCACGTTAACACCCTGTTTAGCCAGATATTCAACAAGGTGGCTTCCCATAAATCCTGCAGCACCAGTAACCAGTGTAATCCCTTTGTACTGAATCATACTTTCCTCCAGGCAATACACCAACTGAATTGATATATTATATTTTTTTTACAAAAAGCTCATCAGATTCTTTAACTATCTCTTCTTTAGCCTGTTTAAGCCATTCTAAATACATTTCGTTAAACTTCACCCCCAGGTCAGCTATCAGCCTGACATAGACATTCTGCTTTCGCCACCGTGAAAGATTTTGTGTCCTGCGTTCAAGCTGTTCCTCATATATTTTTATCTGTTCATCAATGATTTCCACTGCACAGCCGGGATCTCCAAATCCAAAAAAAGCAAAGCGCAATAAAAAAGGATCTCGCAGCAGCATTTGTTTTTCAGGCGATGAATGTAGCCACCTTGCAAAATCTTTTTTCCCTTCTTCTGTTATGCGATAGCACTTTTTATGAGGCCCACCATCATCAGATGGGACAATTTCCGTGACTTCAATTAATCCGCTTTCCTCAAGATCTTTTAAACTGGTATATATCTGCCCAAAATTGATTGTCCACATGTGACCAAAATTTTTTTCTATATGGTCTTTTATGCGATAGCCATGCATGTCAGTGTAATGAAGTAGACCCAGAATAGCATATTTTATAGACATGGAGATATCCTTTACAAATATTATTTTTTATCTATATACATAATATATATATACATTATATATAGTGTCAAGTGTTTTTTGCAATTTTTTATAAAAATTTCAGTCAAAAAAAAAGGAATGCACTTCCTGCATTCCTTTTATACTCTTCAAATTTTTAAAATTAAATTCTGCTTTACCGCAACCGGGCTGCTACTTTTGTTTCTTCCCAGGTAAATCCGGGCTCATTGCGGCCAAAATGCCCATACGCAGCTGTTGCTTTATACTTTGGCTTCAATAAATCAAGTGTCTGTATAATGGATTTTGGTTTTAAATTAAACACGTTTTTTATTCTTTTTTCAATTTCTTCTTCCGGAATGGTATTTGTACCAAACGTATCAACCATCACCGATACGGGTTCGGCAACGCCTATTGCATAGGCAACCTGCAGTTCGCATCGGTACGCAAGCCCTCCGGCTACAATGTTTTTGGCAATGTAGCGTCCCATATAGGCAGCTGAACGGTCAACCTTTGATGGGTCCTTGCCTGAAAATGCGCCACCACCATGCCTGCCCATTCCGCCGTAACTATCGACAATAATCTTTCTTCCCGTTAAACCGGTATCTCCATGGGGACCACCTATCTCAAAGCGACCCGTTGGGTTAACATATATTTTAGTATTACTGTCCCACAAATGTGCAGGAATCACTTTTTTTATAACCAGCTCACGCGCCATCTCTTCCAGTGTTGGCAGTGTTACCGCGTCATCATGCTGAGTTGAAATGACGATGGCGCTTATGCGTTTGGGCTTATCGTTTTCATACTCAACAGTGACCTGCGACTTACCGTCAGGGCGCAGGAAGTTCACCTCGCCTTTCTTGCGGATTTCAGCTAACCGTTTGACAAGGCGGTGAGCGTATAAAATGGGCATGGGCATCAGTTCATCAGTTTCAGCAACCGCATATCCAAACATCATTCCCTGATCGCCGGCACCCTGCTCTGTAAAAAGTCCCTGACCCTCAGTTACACCCTGCGAAATATCAGGTGATTGTGGATGTATAAATACCTCTACTATACAATTTTTTGCATCAAATCCAACTTCAGGTGACGTATAGCCAATTTCAGCAATAACCCTTCGTGCTATTGCTTCATAATCAACGGTAACAGCTGAGGTAATCTCGCCTGAAATAACAACACGGTTGGTGGTAACCAGGGTTTCACAGGCAACACGTGAGTATGGATCACCTTTTATATGTTCATCTAAAATGGCATCAGAAATCTGATCAGCAACTTTATCAGGATGCCCTTCCGAAACAGATTCAGATGTGAATAAATAATTTCTTCCCATTGTTACGTTACTCCTTTGCGCTTTCAATAATTGCCCAACCCGTAGTTTATTAAACATTGAAAGGCATATTGCATGAATATGCCTTATTAGTGTGGTTAGAAGTTAATGTGTAAAATGTAACCTATCACTCTTTCCAGTGTATACACTCAGCCGGACAGCTATCTATAACTTCCTGAATTTTATCCTCTGATGCACCTTTTGGATTTTTCACTGAGCTGACCCCATCCCTGGTCATTGCAAATACCTCAGGTAACGTATCAACACAAAGCTCGCATCCTGTGCATTCGTTCTGATCAACATACACTTCTTTTGCCATAGGTACCTCCATTGATTTAAGATATGTATTGCATTATACTACAAAAGACATTCAAACACAATTTATTTTGGCTGCTGGGGTTTTTCCTCCGGTTTTTCTAAAGCCTTTTGTTCAATAACACCACCTGTCTTTTCTTCACTCAAAAGGTCTTTTTCCAGGCTGCGCGCTCTGTATGATTCTACAACTGAAAGCCCTAAGGAACCTACCATAAAAAGGGCAACCATAACAGTGGTAATTTTGGTGATAATATCAGCAGTTGAAGAACCAAACGCTGTGTTACTGGACCCGCCTAAAATACCCATTCCGGCGCTTTTATCCGACTGAAGCAGAATGATGATAATGAGCAGTATTGACAATATTACAAACAATACTGTTCCTATTGAAATAAGTATACCCATACTGCACCTTTATATATTAATTAAATTTAAAAAATTCTATTATGCCTTATTACAACGCAACCTGTATAATGTCAAGAAAAGATTGTACTTTAAGGCTGGCTCCACCAACCAGCACGCCATCAATATCAGGCTGTGCATACAGCCCTGCAATATTATCCGGTTTAACAGAACCACCATATAACACCGGGATAGTCTGCGCTACGGTATCAGTATACAGCTTTTGCAATATTTTTCTAATAAAAGCATGCATGGATTGTGCTATCTCAGGTGTGGCAACTTTGCCTGTGCCAATAGCCCAAACCGGCTCATAGGCAATAACCACCTTCAGGGCATCGTCTGCAGTTAATCCGTCAAAGGCTCTGACTATCTGCTTTTCTACGGTGGATTCGGATTTTTCTGCTTCCCGTTCTTCTAAAAGTTCGCCTACACACAGCATTGGAATTATTCCATGAGCTATCGCCGCTACAACTTTTTTGTGTATCAGTTCATCGGTTTCACCAAAGATATGTCTGCGTTCTGAGTGACCAATAAGAACGTATTGTGCACCGGTATCCTTAACCATTAATGGCCCAACTTCCCCTGTAAAGGCGCCTTCCTTTTCAAAATACATATTCTGGAAACCAACCTTAACAGGCGTTCCCTCACAGGCAGCGCTGACACACAGTACATACACCGATGGTGGGAAAATCACTATCTCTCGGTCAGTTTTTGGAAGGCCTTCAGCAATGCCTGACACCAGGTTCACAGCTTCCTTCTGAGTGGTGTACATTTTCCAGTTTCCCGCAAATATCTGTTTTCTGAGTTGTTCTTTTTTCATACTGATCCTCTATAGTATCGGTTCTTGAAATAATTTATATACAGACAATACGAATCCATAAAAAGATGCAAGAATTTTATTTTTTACATGTCATATAAAGTAATGATACCTGTCATTTGTAGAATTATTTTATACCAATTTAAACCTGCGATATTAAAAATATGTATCCTGACTATTATAAAACTTTTGCCTGTAATATCAAAAAAATTTTTTTAGATTAAACATAACTATAGTATAACAGATAGCCTTATATGGATAAGAGGAAAATCATAATCTTTGTAAAGAAAAAGATTAATGAGATGCCGGACAACGATTTTGTTGATGGCACTTCCGCTCAGCGCATTGCAATGGTCCGGGAGATTACGCGTGATACATGTATTTTTTTAGGTGAATCAGATGCTGAACGGCGATTACAGAGACATGTCACAAAGAAGATGTTAAATTTATTATAGTTGGTGCGTATGCTCTTGCTGCTCATGGATACCATAGATCTACAGGCGATATAGATATCTGGATAAAGCCTGACCAGCAAAATGCCAGGAAAGTACTTCGCAGTCTCAAGCGTTTTGGTACCTCACTTTATTCCATTACAGAAAAAGACTTTCTTTAAAAAAGAAAAACCCTTCTTTCATTTCTTGCAAGAAGGGCTTTTATACAATAGCGGTATTCAAAAAAAACCTTATTTCATACAGAACTGTATTAAGTCAACAACACGGTTTGAGTAACCCCACTCATTATCATACCAGCTTAGTATCTTGATCATATTACCACCCATAACAGCAGTTGATGGGGCATCAACAATAGAAGAATGGGTATTCCCTTTAAAATCTATCGATACTAATTCTTCATCGCAAACCTGTAAAATGCCTTTCATTTTACCATTGGCTGCTTCCCTTAATGCCTTGTTAACATCGTCAGCGGTGATACCGGTTTTGACTGTACATACAAAATCCACCACCGATACATCCGGTGTGGGTACGCGGATTGACAGCCCATCTAATTTGCCTTTTAGCTCTGGCAGTACCAGCGCAACTGCTTTTGCTGCACCCGTTGTTGTGGGTATCATGGAAAGTGCAGCGGCACGTGCTCTGCGCAAATCAGAGTGTGGCAGGTCTAACAATCGCTGGTCATTGGTATATGAATGGACGGTTGTCATAATACCTTTTTCAACACCAAAGGCATCGTTGAGTACTTTGACTACAGGAGCCAGACAGTTTGTTGTACATGACGCATTGGAAATAATATGATGTCTGGATGGGTCATACTTATCATCATTGACACCCAGTACAATAGTGATATCCTCACCCTTTGCCGGTGCAGTAATGATAACTTTTTTTGCACCTGCGTCTAAATGCGGCATTACCTTATCACGGTCACGGAATTTGCCGGTAGATTCAACAACCACATCAATACCTTCAGCCTTCCATGGCAGCGATCCTGGATTTTTTTCGGCCAGGATTTTTATTTCTTTATCATTGACAATTATAGAATTATCAGTATGATCCACTGTGCCATTGAAAATACCAAATACTGAATCATATTTGAAAAGTACTGCCAGTGTTTTTGCATCGGTTAAATCATTAATGCATTTTACATTAATATCAGCATATTTAGGGTCACTCATTATAATACGTAAAACCATTCTGCCAATACGGCCAAATCCGTTAATTGCTACATTAATGCTCATAGTAACCTCCCGTTATTGTTTGATTAAAATGTTCATCAACAAACCATAAACTATGATTACACAAATCATTATATACTAATTCAGAAAAACAATCACATAAATTTTTAAAAAAATTTTTAAATTTTTAAAGCGACGACTCAACAAAATGCTCTATACATCGTGCTACCGGTTTTGACTGTTCAATATGAAGCATGTGCCCCTTATATGGAAATACCTGAAGCATAGCATTGGGCATTTTTTTAAACGTGGTATATGTTAAATCCAATGGCACCATTTTATCCTTCCTGTTTGCAATAAAGCAGGCTGCCGGTTTAAAACTTTTAGCATCCTCTTCATAATTATACTTATTGCAGATTGTTAAATCATTTTTTAATATGCCGCTACCAG
The DNA here is from genome assembly GCA_020721905.1 of Leptospira biflexa. Lineage (GTDB taxonomy): Bacteria > Spirochaetota > UBA4802 > UBA4802 > UB4802 > UBA4802. The sequence goes on from DYLU01000033.1 coordinate 12,906, forward strand.
CCTTCTTCATATATTCAATTGCAGTGATGCGCATGGTTTTATCCGCACTACCGTAACTCAGCTCAACAGCCATAGCACATAAACTATCAAAATCCTTTTCCAGCAGTTCAAATACAACAGGGTTAACCGGCAGCGTTCCTGCTGTTGCCATAAACAGCGCGCCTTTTACCGGCGCATCATGTTTTACCAGTTCAAAAATAATGCCGCCACCCATTGAATGGCCAAGCACAAAAACATTACCCTGCAAAGACTTTATAAATTGCACCATTGCCTGTACATATATGTCTAATGAGCACTCCTGAATCTTAGATTTTCCATGAGCAGGGAGATCTACAGCATGTACTGTTATATTTTTTATTTCATTCATCAATGGAATATATAACCGTGAATCCCCACCTGCACCATGTATACATACAAGATGAATATTGGCGTCGCCTTCCTTTGTGCGATAGTACATGGGTCCAAATGTAGTTTGAAAATACTGGCCTTTCATTATACATTCTCCCTGAAATAGAATTATGTACAACTCACTTTTTTAACTTTAACATAAAGCAACAATTAAATGTATAAACTGACATTGTCGTGGTATACTTTGCTTACTACAGCACAACACAACAATAACCAAATAATTGATTTATGTATACCTCATGTAATGATGCATGTCAACCAGGTTTTAATGCTTCGTGTGCTTTGTGTTGCGGGAGCCACAACTATAAGATGTAAACACAGCCCTCTATGCTGACAGAATACAGACAGCAGCAAAGCTTTGTGGGGACTGGTACTACTACAGTGTGATTATCCATGATATGGATCTTTTAGACCTGTTATGCAACTCACTAGCACAACACATCATTGAAGAATGCAAACAAAAGGCCAAAAAGAATGTTACATGTTTATTTTGATTGCCGGTACTTTTTCCTTTGTTTTTTAGTGCCCCGCACATTGTTCTTCTGTGTGATACCATACACTTTTTTCCCACTGCGTTTGTCAACGTAACTATGTTAAAATCAGCACACAATTAAAATCTAAAGTTCCGGTTTCTGCAGTTGAACCAATCTACTGCATGCGCCATGGATAACAAAAATTTATTGCCTTTTATCTATTTCATAGTATATAATTTTATTCAGATACAGATAATAAACCACAAAAAAGGAGGAAGCCATGAATATCTCATCCCGCTCATTCACCAATGGTGGATCCATCCCTGCAAAATATGCCATGAAAGCCATAGCAGGCGGCATGAATGTATCGCCACACATTGCTATTGGCGATGTTCCCAAAGAAGCCCGTTCCCTTGCAATAGCCTTTGTTGATAGGCATACCATGGCTCGCAACTGGGTGCACTGGCTGGTTATCAATATTCCTGTACATACCGCTGAAATCCCTGAGGGAGCTTCAGTCAAAGCAATGCCCGCTGAATCTATTGAAATGATAAACACCTTTGGCTTTGCCGGATACGGCGGCCCGCAACCGCCACGCGGCAGCGGCATACATACATACGAGCTTGCCTGCTACGCATTAACAGAATCCTTCAAAATGCCAAAAAAAGAACTTTCCGAGGCTGAATTTTTAAAGCTTATAAAACCCCTGCTGATTACCCAGTGTAAAATGATCGGACATTTTGAAAATAAATAGTGAGCAGCTTGTTGTTAATTTAATAAAACAGTTGACTATTATTGCATCATAAAACAATTTTTACACATTCACTATGTATACGTGTTATGTATTTCTACCATGCTAAATGTATGATCACAATATAAACTATGTTTATCCTGCACACAGCGATGGGCATATACATTATTTTTTAAAGGATGCACAATGGCAATTGCTGTTTCCAGTTATAACACTATTATTGATGTACCTGTAGAAGGTGTATGCGATAGCTCTGAAATAGACAAGCTATCGGGAATAGAGTTGTTCGTCAAAAACGAACCAAAGCTACATTCCCTGCTTATAAGCGAACTGTGCATACACAATAGGGTTAGTGCACTTGCACAGGACATTGTCCGTGATTTGAATCACACACGGCATATTGACATAATGCTGGTATTAACCGGTTCATTTATCTTCACATCCGACCTGTCGCGGGCAATCTTCAAGCAGGGTGGTATTAGCGCCAGCATCCATTGCATAAAAACCAGCGTGTACGATAAAACCATAAAAACAAGCGGCGAACATTACAGGGCAGTGACACTGGAGCTATCGCCCAAACACATTGAAGGGCGCCATGTACTGCTGGTTGAAGATATAGCCGACCAGGGATTTACCCTGTCATGGCTGAAAAATTACCTATTGCATGAACGCAACGCTAAAAGTTTAAAAATATGCAGCCTGCTGTACAAACGCCTTGACAACCCATCACAGGAGGTACAGAATATTCGCAGGCAGCTTGAAATTGATTATATTGGCTTTACCGTACCTGACGTATGGGTGGCAGGATATGGCATTGATGTTGCATACGAATACCGCCATCTGCCGTTTATTGTGCGCGTTAATGAGGAATATTTCAAATAGTGGGAAATGCCCATGCGATCTTACCTTTTAAAAAATTTTTTATTTTTTTCATTGAATGCGTAATATATAGTAAATATAATACTTTTATCATTGGTGATAAAAATGAAAAAAACAATAGCAGCGTGTTTAACAGTGATGATAATGATAGCATATGCATATGCCCTGACCGGTGAAGAAGCAGTTGTGCGTTTTCAGCAAAAGATGCGAAGCATATCAACATTGAGCGGCACCATATCATGGACAACATCAAACGGGTTTACCTACACAGGAACATTTAAATATAAAGCCCCTGACAAGCTTTATATAAACCTTACTGCTCCCGGTGGCAAAGCCATAGCAACCAATGGTAAAAAGCTGTGGGTTTTTGATAAATCATCTAATGTATGCGGTGTGCAGGATGTTGGTGGAGGATATTCTGGTGGAATAGCAGCCATTGTTTCCGGATACAACGCCTTGCTTGCTTCACAGGGACCAAATGGATATACCATTAAACTCAGAAGCTTTGATAAGCCGTATCCTGAAATGGTAATAGTGACCGATGCAAATTTTTTACTGAAAAAATTAATCTTAAAAAATAAACAGGGTGACTCAACAAGCTATACATTATCAAATGTGATAGCGGGGGAAAATATACCTACAGGATATTTTGACTTCAAGCCGCCAACAAGTGCACAGGCTGTTAAAAATCCTTTGAATATCCAGTAACCGGTAATATGTGTGAATATAAACAATGATATGAAAATATTTCTCCATGCAGTCATTATCACCTGTATTATTCTTTCAGCAACAATAGTGTGTGCACAGGAATTGTTCTATACGTATCTGGGGGTGGTTTTCCAGGGCGGCACCAATTCCGTTAATTATGAAAGCTGGATTGACAACCAGCAGGGTAAAGTCAAAAGCAAAGGTGCAGTTTACGGTGGCGGCATTGTTACAACTATTTTTGTGCATCAGTTTGCCGGCGAGTTTTCATTGACCTACATGCGGTATTCATCTGACAGTAGTCCTGACCTGTCAGTGGGGCATCCGCTTATAACAGTCAGGGGCAAATATTTCTACCCTCTTTCCAATGTCTATCAGCCTGGTATTGGCGTTGGGCTTTATTTAGATTTGCCACCAGCTTCAGCTGATTACAACGGTGGTGCCGGTGCAAACATCTCTTTTTGTTCACTGTTTACTCTTTCATCAGAAATAAAAACATTAATAGACATATATGCCCAGTACGGCAGCTTTGGTATGGGCGAGTCATCAACAAAAATAGAAGGCGGAATTTTGGCAGGTGTTGTGTACAAAGTGGGACGATTATAACACATACATCATAAAATCAGGGGTACCCTCAATTGCAGCCATGTGCGCGGTATGTGCTGCGGTACTGCACACATACCAGTATATACTGGGAATCTCATACAGCCCCTTCACATATATATTTGATTTCCTTACAATTATTTGGATAATACTATGCGTATATGCATATATCTATTCATACAAAAATAATCGGGCGATAGCAACTGTTAAAATCATCATTGCTCTTGTATGGATAACCGGCGCTACCTTCTGTGCAATCTTTACCACCATATCACAGTGTGCCAGTACAATGGATAAACACAAAGGCATATTTTACGCCCGCGTGCTTGACACTGAGTACAAACGCTATAACACCTCTGCGATTCTTCAGTGCACCGGTAAGGGTGGAACATTCAGGGCTTATAGTATATTCAGCACTCATTGCCAGTTGCATACAGGCGATACGGTAGTGTTTAGCGCTACTGCCTATCCCACACGAAGCCTGGAAGATGTGCATAACCTGTATTTAGCCAGAAAAGGGATAAATGCTGTGTTTTATTTAAACCAGGATGCAATCATACTGCATACGTTTGCACCTGTAAGGTTTAGGGAAAAAATTCAGAACTATATAAAGCATATGTTGTACACAACATATTCTACCGATGCTGCATCGCTTTTTGCTGCATTGTACCTTGGCAACAGGGATTATATACATCCTCATGTACAGGTTAAATTCAAGGAAGCAGGTGTTTTGCATGTACTGGCTGCAAGCGGACTTCATGTTGGAATTATTATATTGGGCATCATGGCATTTGCACGGTTACTATCGGTCCCAAAAAATATTTCAGTACTCCTTACCGCTGCAGGTATATGTGCCTACCTTTTTATTTCCGATCAGCCGGTTTCACTTATACGGGCATCACTTATGTGTGTAGCAGGTGCTCTGTGTATGGTATTAAATGCGCAAAGACACAGCATCAACATCCTGTGCATAACTGCCTGTATCATCCTGTGTCTGTATCCTTATGAATTATTTAGCGCCGGTTTTCAGTTATCGTTTTTAGCAACTGCAGGAATACTGCTCTTGTACACCAGTTACCATAAGGGGCTGAAACATTTCTACAAAGCTGCAGCGCCGCTAGCCGTAACCTTTTCAGCCCAGCTTTGTACCATGCCGGTCAGTGTGTTCCATTTTCATGAACTATCGGTAACTGCATTTATTGCAAACCTTGTCGTTATACCGCTTGTCAGCCTGTATATGATTGCCGGCTTACTGACACCTGTCATGATATATACAGGTGCTGTGAATGTATATGCATACTGCATCAATCAGTTTTACATATGTATCATTTCTTGTATTCAATTTTTTGACCTGCTCCATGGCACACTGTATATCACTTCACCAGCGCCGCTTGTAATGTACCTTGTAGTGTTGCTGATTCCCCTTGTGTATAAAAAGCCTGCAAATGCCATTATCCTTTGTCTGCTGATTGCTGTTATGATTTTCAATAATCAGCCGTCTTCAGGTCATAGTATTCATTATAAAAGCGATAGTTCCTGTTATGTAGCTCACATTGAAAATGGCAGTGCACAGTGTATCATTGCCCTGAACAGTTACCAGGATTACAGCGAGCTTGTTCACAAACTTAAATATCATTCAGTGACTAAACTTTCACTCTTTCTACCCGATGCTTCGTTTAAAAGCTGTGCCTATGCAATATTGTTAGGCAAGCAGTTTTGCCTTGAAAAAATATATATAGAGAAATACTTGCCATCATCAATTGCAAAACTGGCCTACACCACGCACATTGACAATATTCCGCTGGATTTCATTCAGCACTCAAAGCTAACACAACAGCCCATGTGGCACAGGCTTCTTGGCATGTATACTTCACTTCATCATGTATCATCAAAATAATGTGTTTATTGTAATAATTATAAATGCTTTTTAGGGTACATTAATAATGTATAGCCTCTGGCAGCACCGTCAATAGAGAATTTTTGCCGGAAAAACGTTAAAAAATAAATTGATTGAATTTAGTTTTCCTCTGTGGTATGTTTTTCCGATAGTTATATAGAGTAAATAATTATCCTCACAATAAGGGATACTATGGCTATTTTAAATTTATCTCAGCTTCTAAAGCGGTTTGAACAAAATGAACCGGTAAGTCTTTCATTTTATTATCCCAATGAAAATATATCAAAAACATTGAATGCATTCCTGGCTAAAATTCTTTCAAATCAGGATAAAATATTCCTGCTTGATATGATGATTACTATTTTGCGGGAAATAATCGTTAATGCCACCAAAGCAAATGCCAAAAGGGCTTATTTCAAAAAGATTAATTTAAATATTAATGACCCGGAATGTTATCAGAAAGGTATTGAGAACTTTAAAAAAGATATTGTTGGGCAATTAGACACATTAGAACAGGATTTAAAAAATAACGACTTAAAAGTTACCATAACCATAAAAAAGCAGGATGATGGAATACGATTTTCAATCACCAACCCAACCCCCATTCATCCAGTGGAACTGGCACGTATCAAAACACGTATTGAAAAAGCAAAGCAGTATTTAGACTTTACCCAGGCCTATGAAGATGTATACGATGATACTGAAGGGGCAGGGCTTGGAATAGTCCTTGTTATATTGCTTTTAAAAAATGCCGGCATTGATCTATCAAATTACAAAATAGGAACGGATGAAAGGATAACACAGGTATTGCTCAACCTGCCCAACCAATTACGGCCGGAAAAACTTACAACAACAATAAAACAGCAGATACTTGAACAGATTGACGGCATCCCCACCTTTCCCGACCATATCATTAAGCTTTTGGAACTCTGCAGAAGAAAGGATGTTGAAATTAAAGATATTTCTTTTTCCATCATGCGCGACCCTGCACTCACCACCGATGTGTTGAAGCTTGCAAATTCGGCTGGCTTTGTGCCCGGCAAACGCATCGATAACTTAAGTGCAGCAGTCATGACCATTGGTCTGAAAAATCTGGAAGCATTGCTTATTACAATAAGTGCCCGAAAAATACTGGATGAGCGCTTCCAGAAATTTGAGCAGATATGGGACCACTGTGATAAAACAGCATCTTACGCACGCACTATCGCCACCCAGTACCGAAAAAACGACATCGTTGAGCAGGTTTCATTGTGTGGCCTGCTCCATGATTTAGGCAAAATAGTACTTCTTTCGGTTAATCTTGAACTTGCCAACTGGATAGCTGACCTTGTATCTGACCGCAAGATTCGCACATCAACAGTAATGGAAGAAATTTCACTGGGCATAAGCCATTCAGGCATTGGACAGCTTATTGCACAAAAGTGGCAATTCCCGCAATATCTGGTTGAGGCAATACAGTGGCACCATTCACCTTTGTTATGCGATAGCAACTATAAAGATCATGTTGCTGTTACCTATTTAGCTAACCTGTTGTGCGGTGTTGAATCAAGGAAGTATTTCTATTACTATTGTGAAGATGAGATATGTAGGCAATTTGAAATAGAAACTGAAGAAGAATTCAACAAACTGCATAAACTCTGCACGGATACCTATACCAAAATTGCTCAGTAAATCTCATGGAAAATTTTACAATAACCATAGCAAAGAGTGGTCACAAAACACTGCACTATACTAATGGCAAGCAAACAATCCGCATTCATTCAGCATACGACCCTGTTAAAGAAGCCCAGCGCATTGTTCAACAGTATAACCCCAAACGTGCTTCAATCATTATTGTTTGCGGGCTGGGACTTGGCTACCACGTACTGGCTTTAAAAGACAAATTCCCCCAACGTACCATCATAGTTGTTGAAAAAGACAAAAATCTTATACAACTGGTTAAGCAGGAATTCCCTGAAGTCTTTACATGTGCTTCTATAGTCAATGATGAAGAAGAAATTGCCAGAGTGTTAGAATCAATTGATATCAGGTCATTCAGAGGAACTGCCCTGCTGGTACACCGACCATCGTATTCGTTGCACCCTGAATTTTATGATGCACTGATAACAAACACTCACAAACAGATAAGCAGCCGCATCAGTGACCTTTTAACCCGCTTTGAATTTGAGGAACTGTGGGTAAAAAACATAGTGCTCAATGCAAAACAGATGCATACAGCACTGCCGGTAAAATCCCTGTTTGGCAAATTTAAGGGCATACCGGGTATCATTGTATCAGCCGGGCCTTCATTAATTCACAGCTTAGATGCGCTATCGCAGGCGTATGACAAAGCTTTCATTGTGTGTGTTGACACTGCATATAAGGTGCTCGAGCGCCATGCTATAAGGCCCCATATAGTCATGACACTTGATGCACAAACGCACAGTATAAAACATTTTCTTGGCATAACACAAAAACCGGTTCTTTTGGCCGATGTTGTCAGCAGTCCCAGAGTAACCCGTCTGATTGAAAAAAAATTTTTCAGCACAACCGCAAAATACTACACTGCCCCCGATGGCAGTCTCCATCGCGAATCAACACCAATAATGGAATGGATTCAGAACTTCACCGGCCAGATTGGTGATATTCAATCAGGAGGTTCGGTTGCTACCAGTGCATTTGACCTTCTGCTTGCTGCGGGTTGCAGTGCAATAGTGCTTGTGGGTCAGGATTTAGCTTACACAGGCAGGGAAATTCATAGCCGCGGCACTCATCATAATGATGACTGGCTTCCTGTCATTAACCGCTTTAACAATCTTGATACCATCAACCAGAATGTAATCCAAAAGCGCAAAATAAAATATGTCCCATCAAACAATGGCAGCACCGTGATCACAGATTTTGTTCTGGATCTCTACCGAAGCTGGTTTGAGGACTCAGCAAAAAGAGTACCCACACCGGTATACAACACCAGCACAGGCGGTGCGGTTATTGCCAATACAACATTTACACCACTGCAGGCACTGGTTGAAAAGTGGAAAAAGCCTCCTGTCAGCCCGCAGGAGATCATATCCCATGAACTATCGCACAACAACCCAATCAATACACAATCCCTTTCCAGGAAATTTTCACACCTTCACCACAAACTTCAAGAATTACAAACTGCAGCATTGCAGGATATAGATTCCCTGTATGCAATTCTTGATGATGAAGATATGGACACACTGTGTTCCCCTTTCATGCGTAAAACATTGTTCTATATTGCGCGCCACAACCTTGAAAAGCAGAAGGTTGATACGCTAATCAAAGATTCAGCGCTGGCTGCTGCACGTGAACTTTTGAAGATATTTGCAAAACTGTAAAGACTCATTAATTTGACTATATTTCAGTTTCATTTTGTCCGATAACTGTAAAAACGAAACAAACCAGCTACACACTATGAAACAACAGTACAGGCACTACATTTTTATCTTTTTTCTGGCGATAGTTACGGCAGTGGCCCTTACCTCACTATCAGTGTCAGGGGGCAATAAAGTTATCCAGTACTATAACAATGTAGAAATCAACTGGACCGACCAGATCATTGTGGCAAAAGCAGTTGGAAAGCCTTTTGTTTCTGAAAGCGGCACTCCACTTGATACCGCTACATATGCGATATTGTCAGTGAACAATGCACGCAGCAGAGCAATAGAAGAAGCCAAAGACAGGGCTACGGAATCCCTTATAACGGCACTACAGATAATTCAGGTTGACCCGATGCGTTCGCTGGGCGACTGTATTCATAATGACGATTATACACAGATGCAATTGGGTATGTACCCCAATGATATTAAATACAGCTTTAAGCCCGATGGGGCTATTGCCACACAATGCACTGCCATACTTCCCATGGGAAGGCTTTTAAAACTTTTGCCCGAAGCCCTGCCGGCAAAGGACATTCCACAGTTGCCTGTTAAACTGCCTTCAACTGACTATTCAGGGCTGATTGTGGATACAAGGGGACAGCACTTTTCAACTATGCTTTTCCCGTCGCTTTTTGCTGAAGATGGGACTGAAATATTTGGCAAAGATTTTATAGATTCCCGTGATGCCTATGTGTATGGCACGGTTGCCTATTGCTTCAGCGATGATGTGGCTTTGCATCATAAAAAAGCTGGCAGAAATCCATATTACTGTGCCGCACTGCGTCTTTATAACAGGTGCCCGGTGATTGCCAATACTGACCTTAAAAAAATTCTTGCAAGCAGTATAACAAGAAATAACTTGAAAAAAGGCAATATTGTTATTATTATTGATAGAGAATAATCAGTAATACAATTATATGAATCCTATTGCATCCATATTACATACTTTTGTACGAATCATCAACAGAATGATTGATTCAATTGATATTCGTACACAGCAATCCATAAAAGAGGGCTTTTTCTTCCTTGTCTTTCTTCTATCTGTTGGTGCAGTATTCTTAGGATATCATCTGGGCAAACAGTCAGCAAAGCCGGCTGGCAAACCGTATGCAGAAATAACAAACGATGTTTTTGACCTTGACATTAAAATGAAGAAGGAGCCAGGCTCATTTCAGTCCATGCTTGAAGGTGCATTGATGGAACAGCGCCGCGAACTTACGGATAATAAACTAACTTATCCCACAAAAGAAGATGAGCCAATGACAATGCCTGCAAAACCAGTTGATATACCTGAAGATGTCAGGGAAATACAAAAACCTCTGTCAGAGCATGATGGTATAAAACCGGTTGAACCTATTAATCCTGATTACACGCCAGCAGTGGTAAAGCCTGTTGATTCAGTTAAACGCAATCAGGAAAAGCCTGCTGCTTTTCCGTTAAAAACCCAATCGCAGGTTGATACTGAAAAAAAAGAAACCATTACGCCAAAAAGCGCAAAAGAACTTAAGCCAATGGATATACGTGACAGGGTGTTTGAGCAATGAATCTGATACATATACTTGTAGCATGTTCTTTGATGGTTGCACAGCCGGCAAATAAAGAAGCTATACTGGAAACCATTCTATCCGAACCAAAAGCTGCTAAAATCCCCATGCAATATAAAACTGAGGGTGATGCTACTCAAAATAAAGGAGCAGGTACCCCTGATGATGTTTTACTGAAACAGGGGATTGAATTTTACAATGCTGAATTCTATGAACGGGCTTTGCAGGCACTGGAAAGCCTTCAAGAAAATTACCCTCAAAGCCCTTTCAAAGACCAGGCAAGTCTGTGGAAAGCAAAGATTTTAGTACAGCAGCAGAAATATGCAGATGCCCTGCAGGAGCTATCAACCATACCCCAACAATCCGGTGAATATCCTGCGGCTCTTTTTATGACAGGCAGGGTAAATCAGGCAATGGGTAAGCCGCTGGACGCCATTGAATACTACAGTAAAGTAGCAGGATTATACCCTGATCAGGATTTTTCTGACGATGCACTAATTCTGGTTGCCCAGTTATATATATCACAAAAAAAAGGCAACGCAGCGTTACGTGTATTGCTGAAAGATATAAAGCAGTACAGTGACCGCGAAACAGTTGATGATGCATATTACTGGTTGGGCAAAATTTTAAGCACTGACCCTCATTTAAAAGATGTTGAACTGGCGCGCAAAGTATATACAATATTTCTGAAGCGCGCTTCAGATCCTGCATATAATGCCTTTTATTCATCACCACTGAAAGACAGGGTTGCTGATGAGCTCAAGCGGTTAGATGCAACCTATTTCCCTGAATAACATTTATTTCAATTTATTTCAATGCTACATTCATCTCTAACTGCCCAAATGGGCTGTACAGATTAATCCCCAGTGTGGTCTGTTTTATTAAGGTGATAGTATAGCTTTCGCCTTCAATGACGGTAGGGGTTGTCATCTCAACGCGCTTTCCTGAATAGGCAAAAAGGTTCATTGCATTCCCGGTAATCATATTGGCAATTTCACCAACAATATCCTTCCATTCATTCATTATATCTTTCTCAGATAATCCTGGTGCAAGGATCTGTGCAATCTTTTTTACCATCTCAAGGCTCATACTAAACACTACCTGACCAGTAACCGCTCCGGTAATACCAATGATAATAGCAACATCATGTGATGGCTGTGGCACTTCTTTCAATACCAGCTTCCCTCTTCTTAAATCAACATTAAGAAGTTGCTTAAATACCACACTTGCTGCCTCTAAGAACGGATTAACATATTCAGCATTAATATTCATACAGTACCCCTTGGTGTGTTACAAAAATTAAAACTGCCTTTGCCATTCTACTGTGCCTCAAACTTCTGATTCCTTATTATTTTCGACTTTTCAAACAGTCTGGTTAACAGTGATATATATAAAGAATTAGCCTTGGTGTAAAAAAGATTCTGTTCCAGGTCCTGACGCTCCTTATCAGGGATCTGCGTTTCAGGTATATATCGTACCACAGGTGTAAAAATATACATCCCGTCAAATCCGTAAATGCACCGTGATGTTGCTCCCTGCTTCAAACTAAAAATATCTGATTGAAATATCTTTGATTCCTGCAGAGGATACAGGATTCGCCCCTTATCATCTTTTTCCCTGATGAGATCACCCGGCCTGAACTCATTGGAATATGATACTACTCCCTGCAGTACCCCTTGAGCTTCGGCAAATGACCTGCCGGCAAGTGCAAGCTGGTCAATTTTATTTGCAAGCTCATGTTTAATTTTTTCCAACCTGTCACTGGCAAGCTTATCCTTTATTCGCTGTCGGTCAGTTTTTGGATCTTTTAATTCTTTTGGGTTTTTCTTCATCTCTGCGTCAACTTCTTCATCGGTAACTGCAATTTCCCTTGCATACCGCTTTGCCAGCTCCTGATTTGAAACAAAAGCATACTGTATTTTTATTTTTGTGTTCTGTATTCTGAAATCAGATACTAACTCCAAAGGTGATACGCTGACTCCAGCCAGGAGCAGATTCTGCAATTTACCTAAATATATCTCCTGTTGCACATATTTATAGTAATCCGATATACCCATGTGGAATCTATCCAGAAAATTCTTAAAAAAAGCTTCATTGAATGTTCCGGTATTGTCAGAAAATCGGTTTCGGATAACACTTTTTATTTCTTTTTCGGTTACCGCTATGCCCTCTTTTTTTGCAAGCTGAACAAGAAGCTTTTCCTGTATCATGCGTTCTATAATCATACGCTGCTGCTGCTTGGCATCTTCGGTTTTACCAAACATATGCGTGTCACGATAGCGTATAAAATCCATATACCCTATTGTCTCACCGTTAACCTTTGCGATGGTATTCTGATCAAAACCCATACGGGATAAAAAATCAGGCATACCAAACGATATTATAATAATAAGAACAAAAAAACCAACAATAACATAACCCACTACCTTAATGACAGGATGTTTAGAATCAAACATACATATAACCTCATATCAAACATTAAATTATTCTTCGGCTTCTTCTACAAGCATGACGGGAATCCCGTCTTTAACAGGATATTTCTTTTTGCACTGTGTGCACACTATTTTTTCATTACGCGCATCATATTCAACATCACCTTTACAGGCAGGGCAGGCTAAAATGTCAAGTAGCTTTGTATCAATCATGGTAAAACTCCCTTAAAAAAATCATTCTTTCATATCATTGTAAACCACAATAAATTGCTTTTTCAATTCTGGCAATTTGTTTTTTCTTTTGTTTTTGCATAGTTTGCCTTTATTCTGCTAAAATCTATCGCACAACTGTATTATGGTCAACAACATATTGCAAAAAGCAAAAAAAATATTAATACGTGCTTGCAAAAGCAAAATATCGTGAGTATATTGGTTACATACTAAATATTTATTATGTCGTATCTCATGAGCGATAGCTCATGGTATCAATTCCCTTCCAAAAAAGTGAGAACAGTATGGATTTTGTACATCTCCATAACCATTCTGAATATTCTATCCTGGATGGTGCTATACGTATTCAGCAACTGATACAGTTTGCTGTTGATAATCACATGCCGGCCATAGCATTAACAGACCATGGCAATATGTTTGGCATAATTGAATTTTACGAGGAAGCACATAAAGCAGGTATAAAGCCTATAATTGGGCAGGAATTTTATGTTGCGCCCGGATCCCGCTTTCATAAGCATAGCACACGCGCAAGTAATGAAGAAAATGCCTATCATCTCATCTTACTTGCTGAAAATTATGAGGGATATAAAAATCTTATGAAGTTGTCTTCGCTGGGTTATTTAGAAGGCTTTTATTACAAGCCGCGTATTGACTGGGAACTGCTGACTCAATACAGTAATGGGCTTATAGCAAGCACCGCATGCATAGCTGGCGAAATACCATCCCTTATATTAGAAGGCAAGATCAAAGAGGCATATACACGGGCACAGGAATTTGCCGACCTTTTTGGAAAGGACCGTTTTTACTTAGAAATCCAGTACCACAACCTTAAAGAACAAAAACAGGTTAATGCACATCTCGTTGAAATGGCTTCAAAACTGAATTTAGGCTTAATAGCAACCAATGATGCACATTATGCAACAAGAGATGATGCGTACTACCATGATGTGTTGCTTTGCATACAAACCGGTAAATTGTTACATGATCAGAGCAGAATGCGTTTCCCCAATGATCAGTTTTATCTCAAAACATCCCTGGAAATGGAAAAAATATTTGAAGACTACCCTGATGCTCTGTATAACACCATGAAGATAGCCGAAATGACAGATTGCCAGATACCACTGGGCAACCCAATCCTTCCCAATTTTGAAGTCCCACCTGGATACACCAGGGACAGTTATCTTGCCGAGCTGGTTTATCAGGGTGCAAAGAAGCGTTTTGGTGAGACTATCCCTGATAACGTCAAAGAACGCATTGACTATGAACTATCTGTCATAAACCACATGCAGTTTTCAGGATATTTTCTTATTGTGTGGGATTTTATACAGTTTGCAAAGAATAATGGAATACCCGTTGGCCCCGGCAGAGGTTCGGCTGCAGGTTCAATGGTTTCATATTGCCTGGGGATAACTGAGCTTGATCCTATTAAATACAATCTGTTGTTTGAGCGGTTCTTAAACCCCGAACGAAACGAAATGCCTGATATGGATATTGACTTTTGCGCACTGCGCCGTGATGAAGTAATAGAGTATGTGAAAAAAAAATATGGCGAGGATCATGTAAGTCAGATAATCACCTTTAATAAAATGAAATCCAAGGGCGCCATTCGCGATGTGGCACGTGCATTAAACATCCCCCTTCCTCAGGTCAATGCACTGACCAAGCTTATCCATCATGAAGATCTTGAAGATGCTCTCAAGGATTCTGACGAATTGCAACAACTCTATAAATCCAATGATGCCGGGAAACAGCTTGTTGATATAGCGTTAAAAGTTGAAGGGCTGACCCGTTCAGCCGGCAAGCATGCCGCGGGTGTGGTTATATCGCGCGATCCCTTAACCGAACACGTGCCGCTTTATGTGGATTCAAAAGATGGGAGCATTTCGTCTCAGTATGAAAAGACAAGTTTAGAAAAAGCCGGGCTTGTCAAGATGGACTTTTTGGGGCTTGCAAACCTTACCATCATAGATACCTGTATCAAGCTTATAAAGAAACATCGTAACATTGATATTGATATTAATGCAATTCCGCTTGATGATGCAAAAACCTTCAAACTATTACAAAAGGCTGATACCATGGGTGTATTTCAGCTTGAATCAGGCGGTATGCAGAATATACTCCTTAAATTAGGTCCAACAAATTTTGATGATATTATTGCAATCGTTGCCCTGTACCGGCCGGGCCCGCTTGACTCGGGTATGGTTGAACAATTCATTGAAAGAAAACGCAATCCGCAGAAAATAGAATACCTGCACCCTTCTCTTGAACCCATACTCAAAGACACATTAGGTGTCATTGTATATCAGGAACAGGTTATGCTTATTTCCCAGATTATGGGCGGTTTTACTCTGCCTGAAGCAGATAAGCTCAGGAAAGCAATGAGTAAAAAGAAACAGGATTTAATTGATGCAATGAGCTCAAAATTTGTCAAGGGAGCAATAGCAAAAGGCATCAATGAAGAGATTGCCCGTAAAACGTATGAGTTAATGGCAACATTTGGAAGATATGGATTCAACAAATCCCATTCAGCAGCCTATGCACTTGTGTCATATCAAACGGCTTATCTTAAAGCCCACTATCCGTTAGAATTTATGACTGCACTTTTAACAGCCCAGGTTGATAAGATTGAAGATATTGCCAAATACTATACCGACTGCAAAGCAAAGGGCATTCAGGTACTTCCGCCGGACATCAATAAAAGCCAGCGTGATTTTTCCATTGAGGGAAAATTCATACGCTATGGACTCATTGCTATTAAAGGCGTTGGCGACAAAGCAATTGAATCGATACTGCAAGCACGGGAAAATAAAGGAACCTTCAAAGATCTCACCGATTTTTTTACCTCTATTGATCTTGTGACAGTAAACAAAGGTGTACTTGAATCACTCATAAAAGCCGGAGCATTTGATTCGCTGCACCCAAACAGAGCAGCACTATTTGCTTCGGTGGACATTATGCTTGAAACTGCCCGCCATTTGCAGCAGGATATTGCAACTGGTCAGGGTGATTTATTTGGAGCATCGGATAAATCATTTTCACGCATTCATATTGAACCTGCATCAGTTAGTGACTGGCCTGAAAATCAGAAGCTACACTATGAAAAGGAGGTACTGGGAATTTACGCAAGTTCCCACCCATTAAGCCGTTATGCAAAGGATATTGAAAAGTTATCATGTACACCCATTAAGGACTTAGAGGAAAACGTTAACGGAACCCCAATAACACTGGTTGGAATCCTTACTAATGTGCAGATCAAGCAGAGTCAGAAAGGAAATAAATTTGCACAGGCTGTTATAGAAGATCTTACCGGCAGTATTCAGGTTTTATTTATGCCACAAACATTGTCTGAATATGAATCCCTGATTGTGTCACAGGAGCCTGTTGTTATTACAGGAACTGTAGAAATAGAAAATGAAAAGCCATCCCGCATGCTGGCAAATAAGGTATTGCAGCTTACACAATTCAAACTCACCCAGATAAGCGAACTGCATATTATTATTAATCCAATAGGCACCGATGTGCGGATACTTGAAAATATTAAAAAATTACTGCAGCGTTATCAGGGAAACAAACCGGTATTTTTCCATGTACGTCAGCCCAACGGGAAAGAATTTATTGTGAAAACAAACCCGCTTTATCACATCAAGCCACACCAGAAGCTGTTAGATAGCCTGGTAAGCATTGTTGGCAAAGATGGATTTTTTTATACTATTGGCTGTTAAGATTTTGTATAAATACCAGTTTTTTTATAAGTCCAAAACCATCAGCTGCTTCAAGTGTTTTGTAATTTTTTTCATTGCAGTATATTTTGATATTGCTGAAGCCCTTCAACTCATTAAAAGCAATTTGTGCCAGTGTTGCAGCAGTGGTATGATCAACCACTGCATCCTCCAGATGAATAATAACGGGGTCATCGCTACCAGGCTTCCAGTCCGCAAAACCATCCTTAATTGCAGTTATAACCTTCCCGGCAACTTTTCGGCTGTGTATATTTGTCCAGTCACCCAGTACATATATATGACCTGTAGTATATTTTTGATAGGCACTGTCGCGCGTTATTATCATCTCATGATCCAGCACAATTTTATCTTCACTCAATTTTACAAGCACCTTTGCTGCGTCCTTGCTTCGTGGAGCAGTATATTTTTGCTTTTCCATAATCTTTTCTATTAACACATGGCGCTTTTTAACGGCATCAATATAGGCCGATAGTTCATGGGCAATATCCTCTTTGGTGGTACCCGTACATGGTTTTATAAAAAACAGAGTATGGAATACCTTTTGATCAGTGTAAAGGTTAATAATGGCGTTAACCTTATCATCATTTGTTTTTACGTTTGCTAAAAGCTTTTCCGGATGGATTATAATATTTTTGAATAGCTGCACGTCACCTTTGGTGATATTGACAAAAAAATTACCTTTGATATTTTCAAGTCCGCTGCCGCGGGCAATAATCATAAATGAAATGAGCAATGTATTAAATATCTTCTGCATAATAGCGTCTGTGCGTGTTTCAGCAACCACAGGATAATCAATTATTATCATAAATGGGATGCCATGTTCCCGGATAAACGTGTGAAGAGAAGAGCGTAAAAATGCTGTTGATTTAGAACTTTCAACTTCCTTTATGATTGCATCAAGTGAATGAAGTTTTTCATTTTCCTCAATGACCAATTGATGCTGGGCTGCAATTGCAGCGGCTGCGGCCTTACTGTCCTTATTCTGCGTGATAACAATTATTCTATTGGAAACGTTCATGGTATTCTTTATATTGCAATGTAATACTATACTGACTCAATCATCATAATTCTAAAAATTTTTGCTGCCTTGTTTGCCTTACGAATGCATATATGAATACCTTTAAACTACACCTGATATAAAGTCAAGACTATTGCATAGCTTTGAGCATCAATTAATTCTTATACAATAAAAAATACTTGCCAAACGCACATAACTCTTACGACAATTAATATATGAATTATGAAACTGTTCCCTGTGTACTGTGCAATACATATAATTTCAAGCCATTATTTTCAAAGCCATTTGAAAATGGCGAGGAATTTACACTGGTGCGGTGCAGGCACTGCGGCCTTGAATTTGTTAATCCCCGACCGCACTACAACCAAATGAGCAAATACTATAAAGACTATTTCAACCAGCGAACCGACCGAGGCTACAATAACTATTTTTCTGAAACAATGCACAGGGAAGTATTGCGTTTGCTAACACTGAATCTTAAAGATCTGCAGTTTTATGATTTTGAGGCATCAATACAGGGTGAAAAATTTGCTCTTGATATTGGCTGTGCTGCCGGGTATTTTGTTGATTATTTAACCCGCCGCGGATGGCATGCAGAAGGCATAGATATTGCACGGGATTGCATAGACCACGCACGCAATAACCTGAAATTAAATGCATACTGTGGCGACTTTCTGTCGTTTCAATTTAATAAACAATACCACTGTATTACCCTGTGGGCAACTATTGAGCATCTGCATCACCCTGATAAATTTATTGAAAAAATCCATTCCCTGCTTCACGATGAGGGAATGCTGTACCTTTCAACCTGCAGAAGCAGTGCATTTTCAGCCAGGCTGCTGTATGGCAAAAACTGGCGCTACTATAATTTTCCCCACCATCTTTATTTTTTTTCATACAGAACACTTGCAAAATTATTGCAATTAAAAGGGTTTGCCGTTACACGGTTTGTTACATACGGCAGTGGCATTGGCAAACCAAAAACACTGATGCGAAAGCTTGCCGATACACTAGCAAAAAGATTATATTCAGGCGACATGATGCTCATTGCAGCACGGAAGGAGAAATAATTCATGAAAATAGTACATACAATTAATGAATTACGCAATGAAATTGCTTTACAACGAAGTCACAATAAAAAAATAGGATTTGTGCCCACCATGGGATATCTTCACCAGGGACATCTGAGCCTGGTACACATTTCAAGGAAGCATTCTGATTATCAGGTGATGAGCATATTTGTGAATAAAATGCAATTTAATGATCCCAAAGATTATACCACGTACCCACGGGATTATGAGCGTGATTTTGCCCTTGCAAAGGACGCAGGTGTTGACCTGATATTTCTTCCTGATGACACCGAGATGTATCAAAACCGTCTGGTATATATTGACATTGAAATGATGACTGACCACCTGTGCGGTGCAACTCGCCCTGGACATTTCAGAGGAGTGCTTACCGTTGTGGCAAAGCTTTTTAACATCGTTCAGCCGGATGTTTCAGTATTTGGGCAAAAGGACATACAGCAGGCTGTTATTATACAAAAAATGGTTAAGGACCTCAATCTTCCTGTTACTATAATCGTTGCACCAATTATCCGCGAACCTGATGGGCTGGCAATGAGTTCGCGCAATGTCCACCTCAAAGGGGATGATCGCACGAACGCTGTTGTTATATATAAATCCCTTCAAAAAGCAGAAGAACTTATACATCAGGGCGAAGTGCAATCACATAAACTGATACCGGCAATGACTGATATCATCACTTCAGGAAAGCCAAAAAAGATTGATTATGTTTCAGTAGTTGATTATGAAACACTGCAACCCATTGAATCATTAAAGGAAAAGTCGGTTATTGCTGTTGCTGCTTTTTTTGGTCCCACACGGTTGATAGACAACATGATAGTTGAAAAAAAGGGAGATACATACACATGCATATATTAATATTCAGTATTATTCTTGTTACAGGTCTTACTTCATGCCAGCCATCAAAACCACTTACACCACATGAAGCATTTAATGCCCTTAAAGATGCTTATACACACAACAACATGAAAAACGTTGCGGTGTTATTATCCACGAACAGCAAAAAAAGGATTTCCACGGTTATTCATAACATTCAATCGATGAATAAGGCACAGTTAAAAGCTCTTGCACAATACTATGATGTAAGTTCTGAGAGCATAAAAACCATGAATATACCTGAGTATCTTGCATTGCAGAAGAAGATTGCAGCGGACCGTGGCGATGATATTCTTTTAACTGCACTCAATCAGCCCATTGCACAGGTAACTATCGCACAATCAAAAGCCACTGTACAACTATATAATGGCATGAGTTTGCTTTTTGTTAAGGAAGGGCCATACTGGTATTTTGAATACGAATAAAATTACTGCGCAGGCATGCCAAAAAGCCGCGATGCTTCAGTACCAGCATCCTTAATTACTGAAATATATTTATCCAGGGTGGGGAGTATCTGTTCACGTGAGCCTGATATACCAATTGAATACTCAACCACACCTCTATGATTAAACACCGGCGCGGCAATACATACAACACCCAATCTGTATTCTTCATTGTCAATTGCAAATTTATTGTTCATTATATCATCAAGATGCTTTTTATACGCAGCAATAGAAGTTATGGTATTTGATGTATATTTGTGTAATTTTACATCACGCAAAAGCATTTCTTTTTCATGCTGCGGCATAAAAGCAATGAGCACCTTCCCCAGTGCAGTAGCATACGCGGGCTCACGTGTTCCTACCGATATATGCATGCTGAGACTGTTTCGTGGCTGTTCAACGGCAATAAATACAACATCCCGGCCATGCAGCATAGCTAAGTGTGTATTCTGCTGCGTTTTTTCGCAAACATATTTTAAAACAGGCCTGACAAACGTTTCTATTTTAGTCTGTTCGCCAAAAGCGCCTGAAAGTTCCATGATTTTGAAACCCAGCATGTATTTTTTTGTATCAGGGTCCTGATAAACAAAATTATGGACAACCAGCGTCCCCAAAAGCCGGAAGATTGATGAGCGGTCAATATCAAAATACCGTGTTATTTCATTCAGGGAAAGAGGTCCATCTGA
>DYLU01000034.1 GCA_020721905.1 Leptospira biflexa
ATGAAAAATATTTAACAAAAAAATGATAAAAATTTGTTATTTGTGCACACATTGTAAGGGGTCAGAGCATTACTATACAAATTTTGATTTTACTGATAGTTACGAAGAGAAACAATTATTTTTATGAAAAATTATTGACACATAAGCTATATTTAATATTAAGGTTTTTATGTTTTGCTGGCGTAGCTCAATCGGTAGAGCAGCTGATTTGTAATCAGCGGGTTGGGGGTTCGATTCCTCTCGCCAGCTTTATCATGGTGAGGTTCCCGAGCGGCCAAAGGGGGCAGACTGTAAATCTGTTGGCGAAGCCTTCGGTGGTTCGAATCCACCCCTCACCAATTAAAAGAGCTATCGTTCAATATTGTTCGATAGCTCTTTTTATTTGGGTTTTTATCCAGAAATATTGGTATAACTGTGTCGGAGTAAGTTGTGAGTTAAACAGCCTGGTTTAATTTTTCCAGCATTTCTTTTATCTGTGTATCGGATAATCCGTGTGCTTTACTGCCCTGTTCAATAGTTTCATATATTCCAATATGGCAACCAATACAATAGAGTCCGTAAGAAGCTAAAACCTGTGCTGCAGTTGGGTATTTCTGGACAAGTTCACCAAATGTCATATCTTTTGTTATTGTGTTTTTCATTGTAATGACCTCATAGATACATTGTAATGACCTCATAGATAAAGTATGTTACTCAGGTGAATACATTATAGCATTGGATTTATTTATTTTCAGAATTATTATCTGGCCTGATAATTTCAAATATTTTTTTTATCAGGAACTATCGAAAAACAATATATAGATTACAATTGTATTGTATTAATATACTTTTTTTTAATTGAATATAATTACATCATTATGTAAGATGGTAGAAAGTGGAATTTAATTGAATGTTTTAACGTCCTTAAAAAAGATTAATAATTTCATTTGCAAGGATATGGATTTGTATATGAAACGGATGGTATTTCTGGGTTCTTATGTTGTATTATTTCTTATTGTTGTAGTTATTCTCAGTATTGGGCATTATGAGAACTTACATGCAGATAATTACACGAATGCAAATTTAACAGATTGTTTGCAGATAGCTCTGCAAAATAATATTAATATAAAAATGGCCATGGAAGATGTCAATGCCGCATCCCTTAATCTGAAAATAACAAAAGGCAGTAATAATATTCAGGTGAATGGCACAGTACAGACTATTGAGATATTGAAATCAGAAGCTGTGAATAGTTCATTTAATGTACCCGGCAAAGATACCCTTATAGGTTTATTTATTGGAGCTTCTGCAAGTTACAAGCTTTATGATACCAATAAAGATAATTATGAACGATTACGAATTCTGGAATATAATAATGTAGCATTAACAGCTATGAAGGTAAAAAATACTGTAGCCCGTGATGTAAAAATTGCGTTTTATCAATTAGCATTTGCAAAAAAGAAAAGTGAATTGCTGGAAAAATTAATTAAAAGTTTTGAAATAAAATTTGCCAATGTTGAGCAGCTATTTAAAAATGGACAACGGACCATGCTGGATATTTCACGGGCACAGGTGGACCTTACCAATGCACGATTGAATTATCAAAGAGCTCAAAATGAGGTTACAGTTGCAAAAAGCAAATTACTGTCACTGATGGGTATTCAAATTGATAATTTTGATATAAATGTTGCAGATTTTGAAATTGACAGCACTGTAAAAGAAATACCAAATAATGTAGATGAATTGCTTGAAATAGCATTACAATATTCGTTTGATATTAAATCTGCGGAAATCAATCAGGAAATTGCAAAAACGCAGATTGATATTGAAAAGGACAGGCGCTTCCCGATTATAAATATTATAGCATCCCTGGGATATGAAAACAGGGCTATTCAGAATGGTGCTTTTACAGAATCATTGTCGGATAGGGATAACTGGAAGCCAACCATGCATGCTGGGATCAGTGCCAATTTCCCTATTTTTACCAGTGGCGTTCTTTCTTCAAGTATTGACCGTGCTGCAGTTTCATTTAACAAAGCTTTATATAACAGCAAAACTACTGAGAATACTTTAATGGGAAATATTAAGAATTATTATAATACATTGAAAGATATAAAAGTACAGCTTGATATATCACGGCAACTGATCGAAAATGCAAGAAAATATCTGGAACTGGTGCAGAAGAATTATGACAGGGGAATAATAACACAGAATGAATTACAGGATGCCGAGTTGAATTACATTAATGTAACTATCGATTATATCAGGATTCTTACTGATTATTATATTAATTATAATCAATTAATAAGTTTATTATGTGTTGATGAAACAATTCTTTTTTTCAAAAGGGGTTAATGCCAAATGATGAAAGAAATAGTATTAAAAAATAAGAAAAAAATCCTTATTGCTGGTGCTGTCATAGTCATTCTTATGCTGATATATTTTTTGCGTTCCGGAGTTGATAATTCAGAATATATATATGATTATGAGAAGGTAAGTGTTGGTGAAATATCTAAAACAATATCAACAACCGGGACAATTGATCTGTTAGATCCTGTTTCCATATTATGCCAGGTTAATGGGGTTGTTCAGAAAGTATATGTGGATTTTAATCAACATGTTAAGCAATATCAATTGTTAGCGTTAATAGATGCCGGTGATTTGCAAAGTAATATTACAAAAATGCAAAAGAGAATTGAGCAGTTAAATATAGATATGAAAAACATGGAAAATGATTTGAAGGTTAAAAAAAGCATGTATAACGAGCATATGATATCAGCCAGTGCCCTTGAGATGGCTGAAAATGAGTATAAGAAGATGCAGTTATCATATAGCCAGGTGCTGGTGGATTATAAAAATTTACTCAATATGCAAAGGAATACAAAAATTATAGCTCCTATGAGCGGAATCATTGTGTCTCGAGATATCAATCAATCGGATCCTGTATCATGGAATAAGCGGTTATTCTTAATGGTACGCGATCTGAAAACTATGCAGATTATGGTAGTTATAGATGAAACTGATATTGGCAAGGTTAAAAGTGATCAGAAAATCAAATTTACTGTCAATGCATATCCGGATAAAACATTTACTGGAGCTATCAAACAAATACGCTTTAATCCAATTAACAGGGGAGGTGTTATTACCTATGATGCTGTTGCAATATGTGATAACTCTCAGTATTTATTAAAACCAGGTATGACTGCAATAGTAACTATTGAGGTTGATAAAAAACAAAATGCCATGCGAATACCAAATGATGCATTGACTGTTATTCCTCCAAACATTGATGAATTTAAACTGGGAAAAGACAAAAAATATATTTGGAAGAAAAAACAGGGTCGTGCAGTACCTGTTGAAGTTACTACTGGCTTATATGGTGATGTTTATACTGAAATAATTAAAGGTGATATCAAACCGGGCGATACAATACTTGTTAGAGTCAGGAAGCAAATATCAATTACGAAATAGTTTTACTATATTATGACTAATCAAATAATTCAAATAGAAAATTTGCAAAAAATTTATAAAATAAGCGAAGAAGTTTCAGTTCGTGCTTTGAAGGGCGTTACCCTTAATGTTAAAAGAGGTGAATTTGTTGCGATCATGGGAGCCTCGGGTTCAGGTAAATCCACATTTATGAATATTTTAGGATTTCTGGATACGCCCACTTCCGGCAAATATATTTTAGATGGTATTGATGGCACATCATTGAATGATAATCAGAAAGCCGAAATCAGAAACAGGAAGATTGGATTTGTATTCCAGGGATTCAATTTACTATCAAGAACTCCGGCTATTGAGAATGTTGAAATGCCATTGTTCTATAGAGGCGGTTTTACTCATGAAGAGATGAAAAGCAGGGCAAGAAAGCTATTGTCAATGGTTGGCTTATCTGGCAGGGAGATGCACCATCCCAATGAGCTATCAGGTGGTGAGCAGCAACGTGTTGCTATTGCACGAGCGCTTGTCAATGACCCTGCAATTTTGCTTGCAGACGAACCTACGGGTAACCTGGATACAAAAAATACAAATGAGATAATGAATGTATTTACCACGTTAAACAAAGAGTATACTATTACTATTATAATGGTAACTCATGAACCTGATGTTGCTGAATATACAGATAGAAAAGTTGTATTTAAAGATGGTTTAATAATTGACGACAGCCCTATCAGAAAGTTAAAAAGAAGTAGAAAATAGTATGGAATTTACAAATCTTTTAATAACTGCTTTACGGTCGCTTGCAAAAAATAAAGCCCGTTCAATTCTTACCAGCATTGGTATTATAATAGGCGTTTCCTCGGTTATTGTAATGATTGGCATTGGAAGGAGCGCTCAAATTACAGTTGAAGAAAGAGTTAGTACTTATGGTAAAAATGCCATGGAGATTGCCTCTATTCATACCTTGCTCACACAAGCTGATGCTGAAAATATCAAAGAAAAATTCCCTCAGGTCAAATATGTTTCAATTATCATTACCAAGTCCAATGTACAGGCAAATTATAAAGACCGATCAATTATAAGTTATATGTATGGTGTAGAAAATGATTACTTTAAAATGAAATTGTGGCCTTTGGCCTCAGGAAGATATTTTACTGATATAGAGATATCAACACATGAAAGGGTTGTCATAGTTGGTGGTACAGTGATGCGAGATGTTTTTCTATATGAAGAACCCGTTGGTAATATTTTAATTATTAATAATGTGCCTTTTAAGGTAATAGGAGTACTGTCGGAACTGGGTGAATCTTTTGGCGGTAAGGATTTTGATAATGTTGTGATAATACCGTACGGTGCAGCCCAGCGAAAAATTATTGGGAACAATAAGATTGACCGAATATATGTGTCGGTGTATTCAGACAAACAGATGGATGAAGCAGTTGAGCAAATTAAAGCATATCTATATGGAGCTCATAGAATGACACCTGATTCAAATGAGTTCCGTATTACAACAAGCAAACAAAAGCTTGAGATGGCGGAATACATATCAAAAACACTATCAATGTTACTGGCAGGAATTGCTTCTATTTCCCTTTTTGTGGGGGGTGTTGGCATAATGAATATTATGCTTGTTTCTGTGAGTGAGCGTACACGTGAAATAGGTATACGCATGGCAATAGGGGCTAAAAGACGTGATATATTAAGCCAGTTTTTGATAGAGTCAGTAACATTGAGCGGATTGGGCGGTATTGCTGGTATTATTCTGGGGTTATTTATTTACTATCTCATAACCTATATTGTGGATTGGCCATATATATTTTCAGTTACATCAATACTGATATCATTTCTCTTTGCCTGTGCCGTTGGTATATTTTTTGGTTATTACCCGGCAAAAAAAGCTGCTGATTTAAAACCTATTGAAGCCTTGCGGTATGAATAAATAATGCAATTTTTAAGACAAGAAATTCTTAATTATCCCTGCCTCCGAAGGCAGCTGGAATATATAATTCAGTATCACACTAAAAAATACTTTTGAGAATTATTACTGAAATTTTTTCATTAAATCCCTTCAAGACATAATCCATCATTTTCCGATATTATATCAGAAATAAACAATATGATAATTTGTTTTATTTATAGTTTTTTATCCCGGTAGGATTATTGCGAATCAAGGGGGAGTATTATGAAGAGGTGATATACTTTGAAAGATATTATAGCTATTAAACGATTTAAGCGGTTTTTGCAGATTGAAAAGGGACTTTCTCCTAATTCTATTTATTCATACACATATGATTTAAAAAAATTTTCTGATTTTTTGGCGCGTAAAAATAAAACAATACTCAATGCATCACAGGACGATGTAGAACAGTTTTTATTTTTTGAGAAAAATAAAAAAAGAAATTCTGCAAGGACATTAGCACGATCTCTGGCTGCAATACGCCAGTTTTATAATTATATGGCAAGCATTGAGAATGTTAGCAACCCAACTGTAAAAATAGAAACACCTCATTTTCAAAAAGCATTACCTGATTTTTTGTCGATAGAAGAAATTGACAGGTTATTTGCCTCAATACGTGAGGATGATCTGTACCAGTTGCGTGATAAAGCCATATTTGAATTATTGTATTCTGCAGGTTTACGGATATCCGAGGCAGTAGAATTGAAGGTTATAGATGTTGATTTGAAAAATAAGTTCTTAAAAGTAATGGGCAAAGGAAATAAAGAACGGATTGTTCCAATTGGTGATGAAGCAAAACGCCTGATTGAAAAATACTTAAATGATTCACGCCCTATTATACTTGGCAACAGAATAAGTGAGTATCTTTTTATAAGCAAGAAAGGCGGCATGTTAAACCGAAAATCAGTATGGCGGTTGCTTAAAGGGTATGCAAAGATGGTTGATATACATAAAAATATTACTCCCCATACATTACGTCATTCCTTTGCAACACATTTGCTTGAACGTGGTGCGGACCTCAGGGCTGTACAGGAGCTTTTGGGGCATGTGGATATTTCAACAACACAGATATACACGCATTTAGCACGTAAGCAATTGCAGGAAATTCACAAACGTTTCCATCCAAAAAGTTAAGGGTTCAGGTTTTGGATATGGCGATAGTTCATGTTTTCAGATGGTTGATGGTTATAATCATAATAGCGATAGCAGGTTGTGTACCTCCGCCTGAATATATGGCTAAAACCGGAAAACGTATTGGTCTTGATAATGATTATATTAAAATTCTTTTATTACGCGACCTTCTCAAAGTTGAAGTGGTAACCACAGCAAAGACAAAAGTACTACAACTGGCAAATAATACTATTGTATATAATGGTGATGCCAGACGTTTTGTATTGTTTAACAATCAAATAATACAGCCACTGCAGTTTGAGTCCTGGAATAATGAAATTCAGATAAATGGCATATCAGTCAGAGGGGTGATTCAACTTCATCCTGTTATAGGAAAGATACAGGTAGTCAATGTACTAAAAATGCATGAATATCTTTATGGTGTATTACCATCGGAAATAATGTCAGGCTGGCCTGAAGAAGTATTGAAAGCACAGGCTGTTGCAGCACGAACATACGCATACTATCATCTTATAAAAAATAACAGTACGTACTTTGACCTTGACGCAACAAGCAATTTCCAGGTATATAAAGGTAAAGCGGTTGAAACTGAAGCAACCAACAAAGCAGTGGACGCTACTTCTGGTATTATTATGACATATAATAATAAACCCATACTGGCATATTTCCATTCTACCTGTGGAGGAAAAACCACTGATGATAAATATGTATGGCATGGTGAAGATTTGCCATATCTGACGTCAGTAGTTTGCCCGTATTGTAAAAATTCACCTAATTATAGCTGGCAGGTTGAGCTTACCTTAAATGAGATATATGAGGCTCTTACTAAAAGGTATAAAACAGTAGGAAAAATTAAGGCTATAACCTTAGGACGTGAAGATGCCCGTGTAACAGTGGTTAAGATAGAACATGATAATGGCATTATCAGAATGAGTGGAAATGATTTCAGGTTAATGTTTGATGCAAAAAAAATAAAAAGCCTTTATTTTGTAGCAAAACAAACGCCCAATGGATTAATAATAACAGGCCATGGATGGGGGCATGGTGTGGGTATGTGCCAGTGGGGTGCAAAAGAGATGGCGCAACAGGGCATGCGTTTTGATCGGATTCTTATGTTTTACTATAAAGGCATCCGAATCATGACATATACTATGCAAAAGTGAAAATCTTCTTTATCTCTTCTATATGTGTTAAATTTGAACCGTTTTTAA
This sequence comes from Leptospira biflexa, assembly GCA_020721905.1. GTDB lineage: Bacteria > Spirochaetota > UBA4802 > UBA4802 > UB4802 > UBA4802. Next base: position 7,723 of record DYLU01000034.1, read on the forward strand.
ATGTAACTGTAATCCAATCATTTCCATACTTTTCATTAATTATAATCAGGTTATTTGTCAACACTGCAGTCTATTGCAGGAACTATCGCACTTGCAAAATAAATGGGAGTGAAGATAAAAGAATATAAGCTTGACTGTATTAGCGCAAACACAAAAATTTGGTGATTTATTACATGGATTATATGCATATAAAGATTTTCAAAAGGGAACATACTGCCGTCAATGTCATGTAGAAATTTATTACCTATGGCAAAAGAGTATGATGACAAAGGCTTTTGTTCATCCATGGGATGAGATAGAATATTTTAATATAGCTGTATCCCATGGCACTCGAAATCCAACATTTAAAAATAATAGGTGAATATACCTGCTTATGGCATGATTATTCACAAAGCCAGGATTATAAAAACCATCATAAATTTAAAGCAGGTATTACGGCTGCTTTCTAAAAGATAATTTTATTGCATTATTATGGCTAACAATACAATTGGCAAACATGGAAAAAATTTTATATAGTTTGGCAAGCTACGATTTTGACCTTCCACAGGAATTAATAGCACAGTATCCTGCTGATAAACGTGAAGAGTCACGGTTGCTTGTTCTTGACAGAAAATCTAAACTCTATGTGCATGAAAAATTTTACAATTTACCGCACTACATTAATCCCAATGATATTTTAATATTTAATGATGCTAAAGTAATACCCGCCCGAATTTATTGTAAACGCTCTACGGGTGCTGCGGTTGAAATTGTCTTAACAAAAAAATTGTGCGATAATACCTGGGAAGCTATCTGTAATAGGCAAAAAAGGATAAAGATTGGTGAAAAACTATATCCAATGAAAAATGATTCAGTGGCGATAGTTGTTGTGGAAAAATCACAGTCAGGTATTACAGTAACATTTGAACCTCATCTTGACCATGGAATGCTTGCAAAGATAGGTGTGTTGCCACTACCACCTTATATACAGCGATCCCCTGAAAACAAAGATTATGAACGTTACCAGACAGTATTTGCTAAGGAGTACGGAGCAGTAGCAGCACCAACAGCGGGTTTGCATTTTACTGAAAATTTGCTGAAGCAGATACAGGCCTCAGGTGCTACTATTTCGTTTTTGACACTATATGTATCATGGGGAACCTTTCAGCCTGTCAGGGAGGAAGATATACGGCAACATACAATGCATACAGAAGAATATTATTTGCCTGAAAAAACTGTTGAAGATATCTACAATGCAAAATCACGCGGAGGGAGGGTTATAGCTGTTGGCACCACATCGCTGCGAGTGCTTGAATCAGTGTATCATAATGGTGAGTATAAACCCGGATATGGAGCTACTAACATTTTTATTTATCCTCCTTATACTGTTAAATCTGTAGATGCCCTGATTACCAATTTTCATACACCTAAGTCAACATTGCTTATGTTAGTTGCTGCTTTTGCCGGATATGATTGCATTATGGAAACATACAGAGAAGCAGTTAAAGGGCAATACAGATTTTTTTCATATGGCGATGCAATGTTTATTATGTAACGGGAAATATATATTATTGTTTATTTGTTTATGATTTTTTATTAAAAAAATAATTCTTCTAATAGAAAAATTTTTAAAAAATTATTGACATATTGTATTATATTAATTAATATGCAATTTGATTGGATGTCCAATAAATTAAATATTGTTTCAAGTTATTATTTTTTTATCAAAATATTGGTTGGACATTCATTCAACTATTTAAAAAATTATTTAAATTACATAATACAATGCTTTTAAAAGGTTGTCTGCATACGCATACCACTTGTTCTGATGGGACGCTTACACCCCAGCAGGTTGCTGTGCGCTATGAAGAAAAAGGTTATGATTTTATAGCTTTTACCGATCATGATTACCTTTTAAAGCCTGGTTGTGATGAAATCTATAATGATGTTAAATCGCATATGATTATATTTGCAGGTATTGAAATGACTGTTTTTTTAAAAGGATATATCCATGTAAACAGGATATTTGGTGATAATCAGTTACTTCATATATTTAATCATCTGCCTGAGTATGACCTTGATATAGAACAGATTATGGACAGGCTTTATGACCTTCATAAGATGTTTACCATTGATGCAATGGAAATAACTGCCAAGGGTTTTAAGGTTAAACATTTTGATGAAATGACATTCCCGCATCCTTCAATAGTCTCTGATGATGCTCACACAGCTATAGGCATTGGCAGGGCATGGATTGAGCTGGATGCAAAAAGGGATAAGGATTCAATATTAAGAGCTATTAAGCACGGTGATTTCTGGAACTGTTATTGTTAGATCTGGCTATAATTAGGATTTACCATAAAATATTTTAAAAGGGAGGTTCATAGGGTATGCAGAAACGAGTTGCTATCTGTGCTGTTGCTCAGATCAAGAATGATCCCAATTTGTGGTATGCGCGTTTCCAGAATATGCTTTTGGAATGTTTTGAAGGCATAATGTCGCAAACTAAGGTGAGCTTTGATATGGAAAAGGGCATACGCACTGTGATTACCTGTTCTGATGATGTGTGGGATGCTCGAACTATATCAGATAATGGAATGACTGATGTTGTTGGTGCTCATTTCAGGGGTGAAGAAAAAATGTCGCAGGAAAGCCTTAATGGTTTGGGGTATGCAATGGCAAGTATACTCTCAGGGCATGATGATGTGATTCTTTACATGGGGCATATGAAGGAATCGCAGACGGAGAGCCGTAATATGTGCACAAATCTGGCATTTGACCCATTCTATTGCAGGCCGCTGGGTATGGACTTTGTTAATGTTAATGCAATGCAGGCACGGGCTTATTTGGAAAAGTCAGGTGTAACCGAAAAACATTTAGCAAAGATTGTGGTTCGCTCAAGGGAAAAAGCTAAGGAAAACCCCTTTGCACGTGAAAATGAACCCATAAAGGAAGATGATGTTATAAAGTCGCCTCTACTGGCAGATCCTCTGCGGCAACTGCATTATTATCCATCAACTGATTGGGCTTTTGGCATGTTGCTTTGTAGTGAAGAACGTGTAAAAGAATTTACAGATAAGCCAGTATGGATAACCGGCTATGGAAGCTGTATGGATAGTTACTTTCTGGGAGATAAGGATTTAACATCAAATTTTTCATTAAAACATGCAACGGAAAGAGCCTTGAAGAAAGCAGGAATCAAGGACGTTAAAAAAGATATTCAACTTTTTGAATTGTGTGACCATGCTGCATACCAGTTGCCAATGTGGGCAGAAGGCATTGGCCTGACCAAAGAAGGCAATGGCGGGAAGTGGATTGATGATGGTGGTATGGATGAATTTAATGTCAATATGTCCGGAGGCATGTTAAACGGCAATCCACTGTTACTTGGTGGTGCTGCAAGAGCTATTGAATGCTTTTATCAGCTCAGAGGCGAAGCTGGTAAACGTCAGGTTAAGGGTGTAAAACGTGCATTGGCACAGAGCACCTATGGTGCGGCCGGTCAACACCAGGCTGTTGTGATTTTTGAAGTGTAAAGGAGGGGTGACCATGGCACATAAAAAGAATAGAAATGTTGCAATTATTGGTATAGGACAAACCAAGCATTCAAGCCACAGGGAAGATGTTAATCAGCCTGAAATGATTCATGAAGCAGTATCTGCTGCTCTTAAAGATGCTAATATAAGCATCAAGGATGTGGATTGCATAGTTCATGGGAATATGGAACTTTTTGAGATGATTCACCAGCCGGATTTATGGCATGTGCTGGGAACAGGAGCGTATGGAAAAGATAGTATCAGAATAACTACTGGCGGGACCGTGGGTGCAACGCTGGCGTGTGCCAGTGACAATCTGGTTGCTTCAGGTATGTATGATATCGTTATGGCTATTGGATTTGAAAAACTGCAGGAAGGACATACAACGGGTGGTATAACCAATATGGCCGATCCCCTGTGGTTTAGAAATTTGCAAACAGGTGCATTAACAGGATCCACTGCATACGATGTTATCCAGGAGTTTGGTGAAGAAAGGGCAAAACGTGCAGCAATGATGTATCGTATTATCATGGATAAGCATGCATGTTTAAATCCCAATGCACACAGGGCGTTTGGTCTGGATTTTGATCAGGTTGAGACATTGATGAACACATCACCTAAACTTGTTGGTGAACTTAGACTTATTCATATGTGTTCACAATCAGATGGTGCATGTGCAGTAATCTTTGCAAGTGAGAAAAAAGCTAAAGAGCTATCTAAAAAACCTGTATGGATACGGGATCATGTTACTATTCATCGTGAGGAAACATTCAATATATTTGGCTATCACAAAAATTATCCTGTGTTGAAGACTCATAAATTTGCTGCAGAGCAACTATTCAAACGTAATGATATTAAGAACCCGCTGGAATATTTTGATGTGTTTGAAATGTATGACCCTGCTGCATGGTGGGGGCTGGATTGGCTAAGAGACTTCTTCTTCCTGAAAGGTGATGAACATCTTCGTCTGGTAGAAAATAAGGAGATCATGATTGGCGGATCAATGCCAATTAATCCATCAGGAGGTGTTATTGCCAGCAATCCAATTGGGGCCACTGCATTATTGCGGGTTGCTGAAGCAGCATTGCAGGTCAGGGGCGATGCAGGTGCGCATCAAATTCCAAAAGAAGTTAAGCATGCGTTAGCATCGGGATTTGGTGGTACTATGTGGACAGTGCTCATGATGTTAGAAAAAGAATTAAGCTGGTAGGAGGGTTATATGGAATACTGGGGTGTTAAAGTAGAAGATATTTTTGATACAATGAACGATCGGTTCAGACCAGAAGGTGCAAAAGGTGTTACTGCAAAGTTTGGATATGATATTAGCGGTGAAGGTAAATGGAAAATCATTGTATCCGGAGGATTGCTGGAAGTCATCAAAACAGATGATATCAGCGATTGTGTTGCAGTGATGGTTTGTGATGGAGAGACATTTGTTGGAATTAACATTGGCAAGGTTGATGCGGCAAATGCCTTTACTTCCGGCAAGGTAAAAATTGAAGGTGATTTTGGACAGTTTGGAAAAACTGCAAAGATGTTTAAAAAGTATGTACCCAAAAAAGCTGCAATGTCAACAAGGGATTATATTCTGGATATGTTTGGTACACTGGTGTCCCGTTTTCAGCCACAGAATGCTCCGCAGGAGGCTGTCATTGTATATGATATAGGTGGTGCTGATGGTGGTGTGTGGACAGCATACATTAAAGACGGGAAGTGCGAATTAAAAGAAGAACGAGCTGAAAAATTTACAGTTAAACTGGAGGTTCAGGAAGCTAAAGATTGGGTGGATGTAATGCTGGGTAAAGTTGATGCTTTTTCACTGTTATCTGCAGGGAAGGCAGCTATAGTTGGTGAAACCCAACTGGCATTAAAATTAGGCGAGATATTTGGAAAATATCAGGACCCCATGGCAAGCACTACGCCTGAGCAGGAGTTAATAGTATTAAAGAAAACAATATCGGTTGATCAAAAGTTTGCAACCGGCCCTGTTATGGGGAAGTTTTTAAATGGGCTAAAAGAAAAGAAAATATTGGGAAACAGGTGCCCAAAATGCGGCCGTATACAATTACCAGCACGAGAAGTATGTGCAGAATGCCGTGTTCGAGTGGATGAATGGGTAGAGGTGGGTCCAAAAGGTCAGGTGCGTTATATGGAATACGTGTATTATGCCAGCCCTGATCCATTAACAGGCGAAACACGGGAAACGCCGTATGGAATGGCAAATATACTGTTAGATGGATGTCAGGGTAACGATACGTTTGCTCATTTAATCCGCAGGGACCAGATAGACAGGATCAAAGGCGGCAAAGATGATGTTTCGGGTACACGTGTTCGCCCGGTGTGGAATGAACACCGTACCGGAAGCATCTTTGATATCAAATATTTTGAGATTGATGAGTGATGGAGGAATGCTATGGCACTTGATTATGACAGGAAAGATTGTTTTATAGTTGAAGGAAAGTTAGCATTGCCCTATAGTTATTTTGCAGGGAGGGTGGGTAGCACATTTATTACCACACTCCGTGATAAGAAAAAAATCATGGGCGTGAAATGTCCCGTGTGTAACAAAGTATATCTGCCACCACGACAGACATGTGAGCGTGATCTTACCGATATACGGGATAACTGGGTGGAGGTGCAGCCATATGGTGAGGTTGTAAATTTCACGATTGTACGCTACGACGACAAACATCTTCCCAGAAAAGCACCTTTTGTGATGGCACTTATAAAGCTTGATGGTGCTGACACACCTATTGTTCACATTCTTGATGGGATAGCACCTGAAGAAGTAAAAATAGGGATGAAGGTTGAAGCAGTATTTTCAACATCACCCACAAATACCATTTTAGATATTTCTCATTTTGCACCTAAGAAACCTGAAAAAGCATTTGTATCTGAACATAAACCGTTGGGTGCAAAAGGAGATGAGCCGGTAATTTCCCAGGAGGAAAAATTATTAAAAGAAAGGAGGAAAGCTATGTCTAAGAAAGTCATTATCACTGCAGCACTGGCTGGAGCTGCAACTATGAAAAATCAGAATGAGTCGGTCCCATACACACCTCAGGAGTTTGCAGAAGAGGCATATAAATGTTACAAGGCCGGTGCTGCAATGGTTCATGTCCATGCCCGAGAGGACAATGGTATGCCAACGCATGACCATAAACGCATTAAGGACACCCATGATGCAATCAAAGAAAAGTGCCCTGATATTATTGTTAACCTGAGTTCTGCGGTAGGTATGGGTAAAACTCCTGAACAGCGCATAAGCCAGATTATTTATGTCAAACCTGAAATGGCCTCACTCAATACCAATACCATGAATTTCAGCATCATAGACCGTAAGACTGGTAAAATATTTATAGATTTTGTTTTTGAAAATACGTTCACCATGCTGCAGGATTTTGGCAAAGCAATGGAAGAAAATGGAGTAAAACCAGAAGTTGAAGTGTATGATTTGGGTGGACTTGATAACTGGTTGCTCATTGCAAAACAGGGTTTCTTTACAAAACCGTATAACTTCAATTTTGTATGGGGAGTTGCAGGCGGAATGTCATTCAGGCCTGATATGTTTATGGTTCTTAAAAACGCATTGCCTGAAGATGCTAATTTTACTACCTGTGGTGTTGGCATAGAGCAGTTCCCGGCAGTAACTATGTCATGTCTTGTTGGCGGTCATATGCGTGTTGGTCTTGAAGATAATATCAGAATCCCAACCGGCGAACTTGCAAAAGGAAGTTATGAACAGGTTGAATGGGCAGTGCGTATAGCTGAATCCCTGGGTAGAGAACCTGCCACACCTGATGAAGCACGTGAAATCATGGGGTTAAAGAAGCGATAGTTACTGTAATAGTGCATCCCTGCCGGTGAAATTTTCCTGCAGGGGTGTACTAACAATTTGTTTTGCATTCATATACCGTTAGAGGTTATTTGTATGGGTAATAAATGTTACTATCAGATGGAAAAAGAAAATGTAGCAGTTGTGTATTTTGACAATCCACCGTTGAATGCACTTGATGCAGAAACTATGGAACAGTTTGGAAGCATTATGAAACAACTGGTGCAGGATAATGCTGTTCACATAATTGTGTTAACGGGCAAAGGTTCTACATTTGTTGTTGGTGCGGATGTCAATGCAGTTAAGGAAGTGGATACCCATGAAAAAGGGGTGGAGATAACAAGCAGAGCACAGGCAATGGTTTCTTTATGTGAACTATCGCCCAAACCTGTTATTGCACTCATTAATGGATTATGTCTGGGTGGTGGCATGGAGATAGCATTAGCATGCCACATGCGTATAGCAGCTACAAATGTGCAGATGGGGTTACCCGAAATCATGCTGGGGATAATCCCTGCATTTGGAGGCACACAGCGTAGTGCCAGGTTATTAGGAAATGCAAAAGCACTGGAAATTATGCTAACAGGAATGTTTATCAATATGGATGAGGCATTGCGGATTGGACTTGTTAACAGAGTATATCCGGCAGAAACGTTAATGGAAGAAGGTTTGAAATTTGCATCATCAATTGCGAAAAAAGGACAGGTTGCTGTACGTGCTATTGTGGAAGCAGTTATGAAAGGAAGCAAATTGAGTCTTGAAGAAGGATTGAAATTAGAAAGTACCTTATTTGGAAGGATTGCAGAGACACATGACAAAAAAGAAGGGATTGATGCTTTTCTGGAAAAAAGAAAACCTCAATTCAAGCATTGTTAATATGATTTGGAGGATTTTATGGATGAAAAAACAATTAATCAGGTTTTTGCAAACAGAGCTAAAAAATATGGACCGCGAATAGCAATTGAAAAGAAATTAAAGGGCAGGTGGGAAAGTGCCTCTTGGGAAGATTACTATAATTGCGCTGCATACGTTGGAATGGCATTACTTGATATGGGGCTCAAAAAAAGCGACAGGGTTTCATTGTTATCTGAGAACAGACTGGAATGGCTCTACACCGATATGGGTGTATTGGGTGCCGGAGGATGTATAGTTCCAATCTATCCCACATTGATTGATGAAGAAGTTGAGTATATTGTTTCACATTCGGAATCAAAGTTTATGGTTGTGGAAAACAATCTGCAATTGCAAAAGGGATTGTATTCTGCAAAACGTTATCCGGGGTTGCAGAAGATTATAGTAATTGATATGAATGGTGTCAGTGCAAATCCCCTTGTCATGAGCTTTGCTGAATTGCTTGAAAAAGGAAAAACATTATATGATGTCAATCCCGGAAAATTTAAAGAACTGGCTGATGCAGTAACAAAGGATGATCTTGCAACTATAGTATATACATCAGGGACAACCGGTGTGCCAAAGGGTGCAATGATTACCCATAAAAACATTATGGCAGTAGTAATGGCATTGCACAGGATTGAACCACATTATGCGTATGATACTGATCAAACAGTGCCCTTTTTGCCATTGAGTCATGTGTTTGAAAGGGTGGCAGGACACTTTTACGGCATGTATGTGGGTATTACTGCATCATATGCTGAGAGTATAGATACTATCTTACAGGATATTCAGGAAAAACGGCCAACTGTTGTACTGGCTGTACCCCGCGTACTGGAAAAGGTTTACCAGCGGATCATTTCTCAGGTTCAACAGCAGTCTCCATTTAAACAGAAGGTATTTTACTGGGGGCAGAAAGTTGGAAATAAGATAAGCACCTTGCGTGAACAGAAGAAAAAACCGGGATTGTTGTTGAAATTAAAGTATAAAATAGCGTATGCCATCATATTTAAGAAATTACAGAACGCATTGGGTGGCAGAGTCCGCTGGATGACAGCATCAGGTGCCCCAACCGCGCGGGAAATAATTTTATTCTTTAACTCTGCAGGCATCATGGTCATAGAAGGCTATGGAATGACCGAAAGCTGTGCACCAGCTACTATGAGTAATATTGCTGATTATCGTATTGGTACGGTTGGAAGGCCTTTGCCTGGGGTTGATATTAAAATAGCTGATGATGGCGAGATTCTTATAAAAGGCGACAATGTATTTAAAGGGTACTGGAAAATGCCCGAAGAAACCAAAGACTCATTTACGCCAGACGGATATTTTATGAGTGGTGATATTGGAGTATTTGATGATGCAGGATTTTTGATGATTACTGACAGGAAGAAAGATCTGATTATTACCTCAGGTGGTAAAAACGTAGCACCGCAGAAGATTGAAAATCTTATCAAATCAGACCCGTTGTTCACACAGGCAATTGTTATTGGTGATAAGCGGAAATATTTAACGGCACTGGTTAATATCAGCCAGGAGCAGGCTGAGCATGTTGCAAGGGAAAAAGGCATTTCATTTACAAGTTTTAATGATCTGCTTGAAAATGAACAGTTCCAGAAAATAGTGGAGGAACATATTGCACAGTGCAATCAGAAGCTTGCACGGTATGAAACAGTGAAAAAGATAGGTATTATACGGAGTGAATTTTCAAAAGAAACCGGTGAGTTGACTGCAACACTGAAAGTGAAGCGTAAAGTTGTGCAGGAAAAGTATAGACCCATCATTGACTCACTGTATGAGGAAGATGCTAAAACTGTACAGATAGCTTAAAAACGATTATATTTGATTGTATGTTCAATCAATATTTTAATGTTTTGATATTTAATTTAGTGAGGAGGAAACAATGGCAATGAGTGTACATGATAGTGGCATGAAAGAAGAAATGTTATCAGGAAAAAATGAATTATTCACCGATCCAGATCCGGATCATGCGCGTGCTTTTTTCAGGAGTAAATCGCGTTCCATGAAGCCAAAGCTTGCAGATGTTAAGGATGTGGTGAGGGATATGATCAAAGATGGTGATTACATTGCTATTGGCGGTTTTGGCGCAAATCGTATCCCAACTGCTATCATTCATGAGATAGTGCGCCAGCGAAAGAAACATTTAGGGTTTGCAGGCCACACATCAACCCATGATTTCCAGGTGCTGGTGGCGGGTGAGTGTATTGATCGCTGTGATGTGGCATACATTATAGGCCTGGAAGCGCGAGGCCTGTCGCCCAATGCCCGTCGTGCTGTTGAAAGTGGCAAAATCAAACTTACCGAGTGGACCAACGCATCATTATCGTGGCGATTGAAAGCTGCAGCAATGGGAATTTCATTTATTCCAACGCGCAATATTCTGGGTACTGATACTTTTGCGCAGAGTGCTGCCAAAGTGATAATCTGCCCATTTACCGGCAAGAAGTATGCAGCCATGCCAGCCTTGTATCCGGACTTTGCAGCCATTCATGTCCATGAAGCTGATATCTATGGCAATTGCAGAGTGTATGGTGCATCAGTGTCAGACTTTGATCTGGCAAAAGCTTCCAAACGAGTGGTGATAACTGCTGAACGCATTGTTCCGCATGATGAAATACGCCGCGAACCTGAGAAAACAGTTATCCCATTCTGGTGTGTGGATGCAGTAATTGAGGTTCCGTACGGAAGTTACCCTGGCAATATGCCCTATGAGTACTTCAGCGATGAAGAGCACCTTAAGACCTGGCTACGGGTAGAAAAGGACCCCAAAGAGTTAGAGAAGTTTTTACAGGAACAGATTTATGGGGTGGATAATTTTTATGACTATCTCAACTTAAATGGCGGGATAGAAAAGATGAAGAAGCTCAGAGCCATTGAATATCTGATTAACAATAAGTAGGAGGATGGCCATGGAATATAATGCAATGGAACTCATGATATGTGTAGCAGCACGAAATTTGGAGGATGGGGCGACAGTTGTTGTGGGAACGGGTGCGCCCTGTGCAGCAGCAATGTTAGCCCAGAAGCTGTATTCACCCAATTTGTGTATCATGTTTGAGGCTGGTGGCGTTGCACCAATATTACCCACCATGCCAATTTCGGTTGGAGATTCCCGTACGTTTCATAAAGCAATTATGGCAAGCTCAATGCCGGAGGTCATGGAGACATGCCAGCGCGGCATGGTTGACTATACCTTTTTGGGCGGCGCACAGATAGATATGTACGGTAATATCAATTCGACAATGATTGGTGGTGATTATGAAAAACCAAAAGTGCGCTTCCCCGGTTCCGGTGGTGCAAATGATTTAGCCTCACTGTGCTGGCGCACGATGATGATGACAGTACAGGATGCGCGCAGATTTACTGATAAATTGGATTTTATTACTTCGCCGGGTTATCTACACGGCGGGCAAAGCCGCTATGAAGCAGGTTTGCCCGAAGGGACAGGTCCATACCGGATTATCACCAATATGGCGGTGATGGGTTTTGACGATGAAACAAAATGGATGACAGTTTTGTCAATAAATCCGGGATACAGCAGGAAAGATGTGCAGGACAACTGTGGTTTTGAGTTAAAGTGGGCAAAGAAAATAGATGACACAAAACCGCCAACGGATGACGAACTCAGGATTTTGCGTGAAGAGGTTGATCCTCACCGGTATATCATTGGAAGATAAGGAGATAGTTATGGAAGATATCTTTGCGGAAATTGAACCACAGGTGTATAACAGCCAGATAAGTGTTCCCTACCAATGGTGGGCAGGAGAAACAGCATCAAAATTTTTTACAATCCTGCGTGATGAGAAAAAAATACTGGGGACTGAGTGCCCTCAGTGCGGCAGGGTATTCTGTCCCCCAAAAAAAACATGCCCGTTTTGCTATGTAGATACAAAAAACTGGAAAGAGGTTGGGCCAAAAGGGAAAGTGATTACATATACCGTAGTATACAGGCAACTGGCAGCATTAAAGAAAGATGTTCCTGTTGCATTTGGGCTCATACAGCTTGAGGGTTCAGCTAACGCAATGTTGCATTATATTGGAGGAATTGAACCAGAAAAAATTTCAATAGGAATGGAAGTAGAAGCTGTCTTTGCTGATGAAAAGAGTGCTTCTATACATGCCATTTCTCATTTCAGGCCGGCAAAATAGGAGGTTAGCAATGGAAGCTGCAATAATTGGTGTTGGTATGACCACAATAGAAAAAAGTAAGGTTGGTGAAACGTATGCTGACCTGGCCTGGGAAGCCGTTAACAAAGCATTGCATGATGCCGGCCTTGGAATTGATGATATTGATAATGTTATCACCACTTCAAGTGATTTCTGGGATGGAAGAACCATATCGTGTATGGCAGTAGGGGATGCAAGTGGTGTTAGATATAAAAATTGCTCTGCGGTTGAAGGCGATGGAACATTTGGTGCCGCATATGCACTTGCACGCACACTTTCCGGTGATTATAAAACAACACTGGTAACAGCGCACAATAAGGGTTCTGAGAGCATTTCCAGCATTATTACCAATGCAGCGTTTGATCCTGTATATGAGCGTAGTTTTGGGATGGATATGATTTCGGCATGTGCAATGCAGGCAAGGGCATATATGAATGCTACTGGAACAACATCAGAACAGCTTGCTCAGGTTTCATGCAAAAATCATAAAAATGCAAAGGATAATCCCTATGCACAGTTGCCAATGGATATCACTGTGAAAGATGTGTTGAGTTCAGAAATGATAGCAGATCCTTTGCATAAATTAGATTGCTCACCGGTTTCTGACGGATGCTGTGCAGTTATCATAGCCAATTCTGATTTTGTAAAGAAGATTAAAGCCAAGCCGGTGTGGATTAAAGGTGTAGCATTCTGCAGTGATGCATATTTCATGGGTGATAGAGATTTATCAAAAGCTACAGCCCTGCAAGAAGCTGCAAAAAAAGCGTATTCCATGGCAGGGATAACAAATCCGCAGAAAGAAATTAATGTGGCTGAAATATATGATGCATTTACCTATCAGGAACTGATGTGGCTTGAAGGGCTGGGATTGACAGAATATGGAAAAGCAGGTTTGATGCTTGAAAAAGGTATGTTTAACAGGGATGGTAAGTTGCCGGTAAATCCTTCCGGTGGATTGTTAAGTGGTCATCCGGTAATTGCAGCAGGTTTGTACCGAATTGCTGAGATTGTGTTGCAATTGCGCGGTGAAGCAGGTGGGCGGCAGGTTAATGCAAAACGTGGTATTGCCCATGGTGTTAATGGATTATGCGGACAATCCCATTGCGTATGGGTTCTTGATAATGAAAAATAGGAGGTAATCATGGGAAAGCGAAGAGTTGCAATTGTTGGAACCGGTCAGACTCATCACAAAAGCCACAGGCCTGATGTCAATGGCCAGGAATTAATCCATGAAGCAGTAACTCGTGCACTTGCAGATGCTGACCTCTCGATAAAAGATATCGATGCAATCCTAATTGGCAATATGGATCATTTTGAAGGAATAAATTACGTTGATTGCTGGAGTATCGATGGTTCTGGTGGCTATCACAAACCTATTATTAAGCTTACTACCGGAGGAACAACAGGAAGTACCCTGGCAATAGGCGGATACCATTTTGTTGCATCAGGAATGTTTGATAGGGTGCTCATCATTGGCTGGGAAAAGAATTCTGAGTCAGATACTACAGGAGCTATCACCACTGCATTTGATCCGGTATGGGACAGATTGGTATTTGCAGGCGCTATATCCGGACTTGCCGTAGAGGCGCAAAGTTATATGGCAAAATATGGAGCTACTGACAGGGATGGAGCACGGGTTTCAGTGCGCGACCGTAAGCATGCATGTAACAATCCTTATGCACAACTTAGAAAAGAGGTTACACTGGAAGATGTTTTAGCTTCCCCAATGCTTGCTGATCCCATTCATCTTCTTGATGTGTGTCCCCGTACTGATGGTGCATGCGCAGTGATAATGGCAAGCGAAGATTATGCAGAAAAAATAACATCAACACCTGATTGGATTTGGGCAACGGCAAACAGGCATAAATATACATATTTAGGTGATGTTAACTGGGGTGAGCTTGACAGTATGGCTGAGGCTTCAAAGGATTTGTTCAAAAAGTGTGGCATTACTGAACCGCGAAAGCAGATTGATGTTATTGAGATGTATCAGCCGTATTCGTTTGCCGGCATAATCTGGATTGAGGATATGGGAATTGTACCACGCGGCAAGGGAGCAGAATACATATGGAGCGGTGCAACCGATATGGGAGGCGAGTTGCCAATTAATCCTTCAGGTGGTGTTATAGCCTGTAATCCCATTGGTGCAACGGGTTTAATACGCTGTGCAGAGGCTGCATTGCAGGTTATGGGCAAGGCCCAGGCCAGGCAGGTGCCTGATGTCAACTTTGCTGTAAGTACAGGTTTTGGTGGCTGTATGTGGACAGATATGCTTTTGCATGGCAAGAAAAAACCCAATCTGTAGGAGGATGCAATGGAAAACATTGAATACATAATTATAGAATCGGGTAAAGCTATACAACCGTTTAATTATTCAGTTGGGATGTATGGAAGCAAATTTTTTCATGAGCTGAAAAATAACAGAAAATTTTTAGGAGTGCGATGCCCAAAATGTAAAAAAGTCTATGTGCCACCCCGAAGGGTATGTGCTGACTGCTTTGTTGAAATGAAGGAATTTGTTGAAGTTGGGCCAAAAGGGACAATAGGTACTTTTACTATTTTACGATTTGCATTTATTGATCCTGAAACCGGAACACAAAAACCCATACCCTACGGCTATGGATTTATAAAGTTAGATGGTGCTGATACATTATTTCAGCACTATATTGACGTTCATGATGAATCAAAGATAAAAATTGGTGCACGGGTTGAACCAGTATTTTCAGATGACAAAAAGGGCACCATTAAAGACATCCTGTATTTCAGGGTCATTGATTGATTATGAGTATTATTGAATTACATAATGATGTGAGGGCGGTGATAGCCGATGGAGCTTTTGGAATGTTACTTATCACCGGTACTGATAAAGTGCGTTCAGGCTATGGCAATGGCGATAGTTTACTGGTAGATTTTGAGCACCGGGTATTTGCTGTTGCTGATGCAACTGAGCGTTTCCCGCACGCATCGCGCTTATTGCTTTCAAATATTGTAAATGGTCTGGATACAATTCCTCAAAGCAGTGATGAGTGGTCAGGCTATCTGAACGGTATTTATGCCAATCAGGAATATCATTTAAAATCAACACTGAGTATGATTGCACTTCAAAAACAGGGTCATACGTCACAGGCATTTATTGCACATGGTGGCGATAGCTCATTGAAAATATACAACAGACAGAATAAGGGTCTGGTGTATCAAACGTCAGTGAATATGAATTTTGCAGGCAGGAGCAAACAGATTGGTTCAGTTGATTGTATTACAGTGCAAGAAAAATTGCGGGTTATTTTGTATAGTGACGGATTTCACGATATTATCAGACATTGCAGGATTGAACTGAATGATCTGCTTGATGCTACATTAATGGAAACTATAACGCATATTATTGATACGTTTGGGAATCTGGAGCGCAAAGAATATGATGATACAAGCCTTCTATTGTTTGATATCCCTGAAATATACACGGTAAATTCAAAGGGAATTATGATGGGTGGGACCACAAGACTGCAGGAGCAGAAAGTAAGAGATTCAATCAGTATCCATGATTATAATTCTTTGATAAGGATAATGTAGAAATGATTTTTTGATAATATTGATTGGACATTCAATCATTTTAATGGAGATTTGAATGAAAATTAAGGAACACTCAGATATTTTTGATATACGGCGTGCACAGCTTACTTCTGCTACGTACAATGTGGTGAGTCAAAAGGGGTATTATAATTTCACCATAAAGGATATTGCCCAGGAAGCCGGCATGTCAACAGGATTGATCCACTATTACTTTAAGAATAAACAGGACCTGCTTTTAAATTTACTCAGAGAGATAAATCGTAATATACGAGCATCACTTCAACAGGATCTTGAGCACCTGTCAGACCCTGTTGACAGGTTGGCTGCTTTTATAGAAAGGGCATGTAATCTTGTAATGCAGGAAAAGAATTATTTTTATGTGCTTCTGGATTTCTGGACACAGCTGAACCATAATGAACGGATGCGCACTGCTATTCAGAAACTATATACAAGCTATCGTGATGTGTGTTCGGAAATTTTAAATGAAGGTATAGAGCAGGGAAAATTCAATACCATAGATGTCAGGTATACTGCCACCATGATTGTTTCCATGGTTCAGGGACTTATTATTCAATATGTTATTGATCCTGTAGCATTTGATTATGCGCATTATGCACATAAAATAAAAAATCAAATAATTGAAACTATACTTAACAAAGGAGGTCAATGATGGAATTTGGGTTCAGTGAGGAGCAGCTCTTATTCAGGGATACAATATATAAATATGCAAAAAATGAAATTGTTCCCCTGTGTGAAGAAGCTGATTTAAAATCAGAGTTTTCATTTGAAATCTGGAAAAAATTAGGACAAATGGGGCTTTTGGGTTTGCCTTTCCCTGAAGAATATGGTGGTCAGGGAGCCGATGTAGTAACATGTTGCCTTGCTGGTGAAGCGTTAGGTCATGCTGGTGTTGATAGTGGACATATGCTGGCACTGGGGGCACATACCTATTTATGTACTGATACGTTGTTTAAACATGGTAATGAAGAACAGAAGAAGAAATACGTGCCAAAATTAGCCAGCGGTGAATGGATTGGATGTATGGGTCTTACTGAGCCAGGTGCAGGTTCAGATGCGGCATCCCTGCAAACAACTGCAGTTAAAAAGGGCGATAGATGGATATTAAATGGTTCAAAGACATTCATCACAAATGCACCTGTTGCAAATGTTTGCGTTGTATATGCCACAGTGGATAAATCAAAAAAACATGCCGGAATATCAGCATTCATTGTTGAAAAGGATTTCAAAGGTTTTTCCACGGGCAATCCATTCCATAAAATGGGTGTCAGAGCATCAACCACCTCAGAAGTGTTCTTTGAAGATTGTGAAGTTCCTGAAGAAAACGTGCTGGGAAATATTGGCGAAGGTTTTATGTATGCACACCAGACACTTGAGTGGGATCGAAGTGCATTACTTGCACCATTTGTTGGGGCAATGCAGTTCATGATAGAGCAGTGTGCAAAATATGCATGCGAGCGTGTACAATTTGATAAACCCATTAAAAGTTTTCAGGCAATTCAGCATAAATTGGCTGATATGAAGGTGGTGCTTGAAGCAGCACGGCTGGCAGTATATCGGGTTGCTTCGCTGAAAGATGCAGGATACCCAATTAATCATCTTCAGGCATCCATTGCAAAAGCATTTGTTGGTGACTGGGGATTTAAGATTGCATCGGAAGCCGTTCAGATATTTGGCGGGTATGGGTATATTCATGATTATCCTGTGGAACGGATGCTCCGTGATGCAAAATTGGCTCAGATAGGTGGCGGAACTTCTGAGGTTCAGCGATTGATTATATCCCGATTGCTGGCATTATAATCTGGTTGCAAAGCAGGAGGTAAAAAATGAATTATGAATTAAATGATATACAGAAATCAATAAAGGATAACTTTAAAAAGTTCTGTGAAAATGAAATAAAGCCACATGCAGCATTGCTTGATATTGGTGATGAAAAATCTGTTGAGATTTTGAAGAAGAATATTAAGAAATTGGGTGATTTAGGTTATTTAGGCATGATTCATGAGGAAGAATATGGAGGCACCAATCAGGACTTAATTAATTTTGCCATTGCAGGTGAAGAAGTTGCAAGAGCCTGTGCAGCTACATTCCTTTCAGCAGGTGCCAGCTATGGTTTATGCGGTATGCCTATACGGCTTTTTGGATCTAAAAAGCAAAAGGAAAAATATTTACCCGGGATTATTTCAGGTGATATAATTGGCAGCTTTGGTTTAACTGAGCCACAGGCTGGTTCAGACGCGGTTGCTATAGCCACAACTGCAAAAAAGAAAGGCAATAAGTGGATTTTAAACGGCACCAAAACATTCATTACCAATGCTCCTATTGCTGATGTGTGCCTGGTGATGGCATATAACGATAAGGACGCAGGACCTGCAAATGGAGTTACAGCATTTCTTGTTGATAAAGGGACACCCGGATTTTCAACGGGGAAACCGTTTGAAAAGTTAGGATACCGTGGCTCGCCAACATCTGAAGTATTCTTAGAGGATTGTGAAATTGATGACGATGCAGTGTTGGGTGAGGTAGGCAAGGGCTTTATTCAGGCAATGCAGACACTGGAGTTTGGAAGGATTGGCATGGCAACAGTTTCATTAGGTGTTGCAATGGCATGCATGGAGGAGGCTGTAAAATATTCAACTGAACGTAAAGCTTTTGGCAAGCCAATAAACAGGTTTCAGGAAATTTCATTTAAACTGGCTGATATGATGATACTTACTGATCTTTCACGGCTTTTGATTTATAAAGCTGCATGGGCAAAGCAAACAAATAATCCTGAAGCAGCGGTATTGGCTTCGTGTGCCAAACTATTTGCAAGCGAAGCAGCAACACAGATTTCAAGCTGGGCATTGCAGATACATGGCGGCTATGGATATATTAAAGATTTTCCTGTTGAGCGTCTGTATCGTGATGCAAAGCTGGGTGAGATAGGCGAGGGAACATCTGAAATTCAGAGGGTACTCATTGCCCGTGATCTGTTGCATAAATATGGAAGTTGATATGAGGAGGTGAACCTATGGCTATTGACAAAAAATATATTGGCAAAACGTGGCCAACGATGGTCTATGAGGTTGGCAAAGAAAAGGTTAAAGAATTTGCAAAAGCTATTAAAAGCACCAACCCGTATTTTTTAGATGATGAGTTTGCCGCACAATCAAAGTACGGGACAATTGTTGCTCCTCCAACGTTTGCGGTAGTTTTTGGAGCCAAACTCATTGAACCAATATTTTTTGATAATGAACTCAACCTTAATTTAGCAATGCTGGTACATGGTGAGCAGGAGTTCGAATTTTACAATGTGGTAAAATCGGGTGATGTACTGTATTCGGATGCAAAAATAGTAAATATTGAAAATAAGGAAAAATTGGATGTGATTGCAATTGAAATTATGACAAGAAATCAGGAAACAAAAGATGTATGTAAAGGAATTTATACTTTTGTGGTGAGGAAATAGCTATGAAAATAATGGATTCACACAAAACCACAAGTGTTGGCGATAGCTTCAGGGTAAATATGCAAGTTGATAAATACAGAGCCATCTACTATGCAGGTGCATCAGGAGATTTTAATCCCATTCATATTGATGCTGAGTTTGGGAAAATGGTTGGATTGGGCGGTGCCATATTGCAGGGTTTATGTACATTGGGCTTTACCGCTGATGCAATTACAACGTGGGTAAGTGATCCTGGACGATTAAAGAAGTTAAAATGCAGATTTTCATCCCCGGTGCGTATGGGTGATACCCTGACTATTGAAGGAACGGTAACATCAATACAGCAGGAAAGAGCAGCACTTGCTGTTTTAGTAAAAAATCAGGATGGCATTGAAGTATTAACAAAGGTTCATACTGAAGTAGAAGTGTAGAGTACAATTGGACATTTTTTTTAAGTTAAATCTTAACTGCAGGTGCAATTGGCAAATTGTGCCTGCAGAATGTATCAGTTATACCTACTCAACAGGCATAAGATAATTATTATATATTTTTATCTTGCTATTATTGATAAACAGTGTAAATAGCTTTTGTTTCATATTGTTTGCCTGCGGTGATGTTGTATATATATTGTTTCGCTCTTCTGGGTCTGTGGATATATTATACAATTCATATTCTATACCATAATGTGTTGGCATATAAATAAGCTTTAGATTATTGGCAATGATACTGCGGTGTTTTGCAGTAGTTATCAGATTGTCGTAGTATGGTGTTATTGTGATCTCATCATGGTAATCAAAGTCAATGGCAGATATACCGGTTATATCGGGATACATTATTCGTTTTTTCTGGAAGAAAAAATTACCAGTATTATCAAACCATATACCAGTTTCACAATAAGCATCAAATGTGCGATTGTGGTTTTTAAAAAGAGATGTTCCATCAAAGGATTGTGGTTTCTGTATATTTAACAGATCAAGAATTGCGGGTGCAATATCAATTGCACTTCTGACATGTGTGTATTCCTGGTGCGGGATGCCGGGACCAGCAAAAATACAGGGTATTACCAGGCTAAATTTCCCACGGAGATGCTCACCATGCCCCATCCCGTATTCATGCTCATAGAGGTTTTCTCCATGATCGGATACAATAATTATAATGGTATTATCGTAAAGCTTTTTATCTTTGAGGTACTGAATGATGGTGCCCACAGCTTCATCAAATGCATACAGGCATCCATCGTAGAGAGCACGAATATATTCAATCTCCTGTAATGAAGGCTCATATTCTGATGCAATGCCGTTGCTATCCAGGGAAACCACTCTGTTTTTTGAATATTTAAAAGGGCCACTGTATGAAGTATCCGTAAAATAGTTGTAATATGGATAACAGGCAGGGTAAGGAAAATGCGTAATTGAAAAAAATGTTGTGATGAAAAATGGTTTTTTTGCATGAATACTTTTGCTGATTTCAGATTTAATGTCATCTATAACAAACTGTGGGTCAGCAAATTCAGCAAATTCCCGTATTTCGGGAAAAAGTGCAAAGCCAATTTTATTTGTTAAAAATGGCAATAGAAATATATGGTTTTTAAGAATTATCTGTTTTATCATGACACGCATGTTAAACGTTGGTGCTTTCACAGTGTCAAAGCCTAAGTTAATGCGGGGGAAAATATCGGCTGCAAAATCTCCAACCACACTTGTGTAATAACCGTATTCTTTTACTACGGATGCCAGTGTAACAAATTTCCTGTTTCGTGAACGTGCCGTTGGGAACATATGGCCAATACCGTGGCGGGTGGGAAGTTGTGATGTTAAAATACTTACCCAGGAAGGGAAGGTTCGTGGTACCACAGTATAAACGCTGGTAAAGGTGGTTCCTTGTGTCATCAATGTGTCTATATGTGGTGTGGTTTTACGGTGATAACCAAATCCGCTGAAATGGTCAGGGCGCAATGCATCGGAAGCTAAAATAATAATATTGGGCTTTTCTTGTGCGGTTTTATATGAGATAGTTCCTGTAACAGTAACTATCAGTCCAATAACAACTATAAAAAGAGCTGTTGCAAAGAATTTCCATCTGGTAAACAGGATAATCAGAATGTCGATGATGTCATTTCTATGTTTTGCTAAAAAATTAAATGTAGGGAGTACCATAGTTACTGTAAATGGAGCAAGAATGAATATTTGTATTATTACAATTAAAACTGGTGAAAGGTTATTGGTAAGAGCTATCTGCAAATAGTTATATATAGCATTTTTATTGAATATGGTTTCCTGATATAATTGTGGATATAATACAATACTTTTGCAAAGCTCTAGGAAAATAATAGCAAATGTTAAGATTGCTGTAGAATAAAAGATATGTTTATCATTAACAGTTTTATTAAGGAGTCTTAAAACCTGCCTTATACCGCGGCTAAAGAAAATACTCAATATAATCCCTAAACAGGAGTAAACAAATATTATTTTTAAAAAGTATAATACTATTAAAAACTTGTAACGATAGATGATAAAATGTACAACGTTACTACTGGTATTACCCATATATGAAAATGACATATTGAATATGATAGCATAAAGAAATACAACACCAGATACCAACAATCCCGGTAAGTATATATTTTTATATGATATTAATTTCTTTTTTCTGCTTTTAACCATCATAGTCCTCAAGCAATAGAATTGTATATGCTTAAAACGTTGTTTAATTAGTGATATCATATATCAAGTAAAAAAATAAAATACATATAGATATTTAATCGCTGTGTTTCATGTATATCAGGTTATGGATTTTTAAGGAATATATTGAATTTAAGTTAAATAATCAAAATGTACTACATTGTATGAGGGATGCTATATAAAAACGGTCATTAAGTGAATTTCTTAACCATACTATAAAATAATGCGATCATGTATATACAATTTTGCCACCATTAGAGGCACAATCACTCAATGACCGCGAAGAAATTTGTATCATAACAACCTGTTGGACAATTCCATACACATTGTTATGTACAAAATTTTAATAGTTATCACACAGGAGCTCAAAGTAGCTTTTCGGATGCAGACATGTTGGGCATTTTTCAGGTGCAGATTCACCTTCATGAATATAACCACAATTGCGGCATTTCCACCGTACTTTCTTATCCTTCCTGAATACCTTGCCATCCTGAATGTTTTTCATTAAATCAAGATAGCGCTGTTCATGGTGTTTTTCAACTTCAGCAACCTTTCTGAAAAGAAAAGCTATTTCAGGGAAACCTTCCTCTTCAGCAATTTTTGCCGCTTCAGGATACAGTTTTGTGTGCTCTTCATTTTCGCCTGCTGCTGCGGCTTTCAGGTTTTCCACAGTGGTGCCAATTACTCCAGCGGGGTAACTGGCCTGTATCTCAACCATGCCGCCTTCAAGAAAGCTAAAAAAACGTTTGGCATGTTCCTTTTCGTTCAGAGCAGTTTCCTGAAAGATAGCGGCTATCTGCTCATAGCCTTCCTTTTTGGCAACGGATGCAAAATAGTCATAACGTGTACGTGCCTGAGATTCACCTGCAAATGCTGCCAGTAAATTTTTTAAAGTTTTTGTGCCTTTTACACTTTTTGCCATAAAACTACCTCCAACAAAAATATTTAATTATTCAGAACCGCGTTTTCCCAGTATCTTGTCATACTGCAGGATTCCGTTAACAGAATCTTTTACCATCTTTATATGCTCAAGTATGCTGCTTGCATTTGCTTCTTCTTCTACCTGCTCTTTAATAAACCAGTGCAGCATAACCTCAGTAGCATAATCCTTTTCCTGGCGGGCTATATCAGCTAAATTATAAATGAGCGATGTCACATGCTGCTCATGTGCATAGACAGCCTCAAATGCATCTAATGGGGATTTCCATTCAGTTTGTGGTTTTTGAATTGTATCTAATACTACACGGCCTCCGCGTTCAACGATGTAATGATATAGCTTCATTGCATGCTGTTTTTCTTCTTCAGCTTGCAATTCCATCCATCTGGCAAAACCTGATAGATTGGTTGATTCAAAATATGCCGCCATAGATAAATACAGATATGCTGAATATAACTCAGCATTAATTTACTTATTGAGTGCCTCTTCCATCTTTTTAGACAGTACCATATAATAATGTCCTCCTCTATAAAAAATTGTTAAAGCATATAGTCATTTTGAACAAACTTTATATCAGGATATCATATCCTGACACGGCATTTCACATCCTCAAATTGTTAGAATGCAAAAAAATCTTTTGAAAGTCATTTTAAGCTGCTATAGCATAGAAGAATTTCTCTTTACCACATACAAATTTTCTTTTTGCCCAAAATGACAATGAAAAAATTTATCATTGCAATGGCAAAAAAGTTCATTGCACTTTATAGTAGCCTGGCTATGCCTTCCACAATCCATGTAAATTACAATATTCACGTACTGTGAAGCTTCCCGCATCAACTTTAAATACTGCTACTGGTTTTTCGCCCGGTTTTAAAAATTGGCGGTATGCTTTGCCATTTGCAATGAGCTGTATCCATTCAATGTAATGTTTTTCTTCCATGGGATGTTCAACAGTGCCTACCTGTACCTTTATGCCTTCAGCAGTTTTTTCAATGGCTGGTACATGTTTTTCTTTTGAAGCATCCACTGTGTTTTCAACCTGCAATTTCATGGGCTGTCCACAGCAAACAAGTTCTCCTTTGCCTTCATGAAGCACTTCAACAATATTGCCACAAATTTCACATTTATACACTTCAAGTTGTTTTGTAGCCATGATTTAATCCTCCTTATTTTTAATAAAATTTTTGCAAGCGTTACGAAACTTTTCCTTTAAAGACCTTATAGACGTATATTGTGTATGCAAGTACTACCGGCATGCCAATAAGTGCAATGATGAACATAATTTTTAATGTGGTAAGCGTTGATGATGCATTAAATATCGTAAGGTTATATGCTTCAATGGTTGAACTCACAAGATTGGGATACAATGCTGCACCTGCCATTATCCACAGTGATAAAAATGAACCCGATGAACCAATAAATACATTGAATGGTCGGTTGCCTTTGTTGTACACATATACATAACTCAGAGCAACTGCATATAAAAGTGCCCCAAGCCAGCCAAAGAGATTTGACACAATTGAAGGCAAAAGTCCAATAGTCAGAACTATCGCCAGAATAAATAAGATGGCACTGGCAATAATTATTATATTTATCATATTTCTAGCACGTTGGGCAACATCACCTTCAATTTTATACGCTGCCCAGGTACATCCCTGAAGAAGTATGGCAGATAACCCTAAAAGACCAATGATAAGTGGAAATGGTCTTAGCAGTGTAAAAAAGCTGCCGGTAAAATTCATGTTTAAATCAATTGGGATTCCATAGATTATGTTTCCCAGAGCAACCCCAAACAACAGCGACGGCAAAAGGCTACCAATTGTAAAAGCCCAGGCCCATAGTTTCCTGCGTTTTTCATCATAATACCAGAATTCCATTGAAACAGCTCTGAAAATAAGAGAAAACAAAACAAGCATCAAAGCCAGGTAAAAACCGCTGAAAACGGTAGCATACGCAAAGGGGAATGCTGCAAAAAGTGCAGCACCGCCGGTTATAAGCCATACCTCATTGCCGTCCCACACAGGCCATATGGAATCCATAACATGTTTTTGTTCTTTTTCGTTTTTTGCCAGCAAAGGCATTAAGGATGCTATGCCTAAATCAAAACCATCAAGAATTGAATAAACGGTTAATAAAAATCCTATAATAAAAAACCATATATTCTGATAGATACTCATATCCATTGTGAAACCTCCCGTTGCATTAATATGATTCTGTCTGAGGGCCTTTCTTTATTATTTTTAATAGTATTGTTATAAAAAGAACCACCAGTAAAAGATAGATGAGCGAAAATATGATGACCGATAGCAACACGTGTGATGCCGGAACAACAGTAGAAACTGCATCAACAGTCTTTAGCACCCTGTACACAGCCCATGGTTGGCGGCCAACCTCAGCAGCTATCCAGCCAAATTCATTGGCAATGATTGGCAGTGGTATGGCAAACATCAGCACGTACAAAAACCATTGTGCAGTAAGAAGTTTTTTCTTAAGTAAAAGGAATACTGCAATCAAACTCAAAAGAGCAAAGAGTGATCCCAATCCAATCATAATATGATATGAAAAGTAGGGAAGAAGTACAGGTGGGAGTTCATCTTCAGGAAACGCATCACGCCCTTTTACCTCGGCATCAGGATCAAAGAAGGCAAGCAGGCTTAAAAGTTTTGGAATTTTAATTTCAAAATAGGTCTTCTTGTCACTTTGAATGGGAATTCCAATAATGGACATGGGCGCACCCTGTTGTGTTTGCCACAGAGCCTCAAAGGTTGCCATTTTTTTAGGTTGCTGGTTGGTTACCTGTACTGCATGTAAGTGACCTGAAGCAAACTGCACCAGTGACATGATGCAAAAGACAATAATTGCAGTTTTTAATATGTTTTGAGCTTCTTGTATATGCTGTTGTTTAATTACATACCATGCGGCAACGCCAGCCGCAAAAAGGCTTCCGGAAATCCATCCGGCAATAATCACATGAACATAGCGCACAAGCGTTGATGGATTGAGTGCAGCAGCCCAGAAATCAGTCAATACAGCCCTGCCACCTTCAATGGCAAAGCCAGCCGGTGTTTGCATCCAT
>DYLU01000035.1 GCA_020721905.1 Leptospira biflexa
GCAATTCAGGCGTTTTATCCGTGATACTGCAAAAGCCCATGACAAGTTGATACACCTTGAAATTGCAGGTGGCGATACAGAGATTGATAAAACAGTAATTGAGCGCATTAGTGATCCGTTAAAGCATTTAATACGCAATGCGATAGACCATGGTATAGAAAGTCCTCAGGAAAGAGAGGCAAAAGGCAAGCCGCGTGAGGGCACGGTAATGCTTAAAGCATTTCATCAGGAAGGAAATATTTTCATTGAGATAAACGATGATGGCAAGGGCATTGATAAAGAGAAGGTGCTGCAAAAAGCTATTGCAACAGGAATTGTAAGTAAACTAGATGATTTACCGGATGCAAAAATATATGATTTACTGTTTGTACCTGGTTTTTCCACTGCCGAATCAGTTGGCGACCTTTCCGGAAGAGGTGTGGGTCTTGATGTGGTCAAAACCAACATTGAAGCATTGCGCGGAAATGTTGAAGTATTCAGTGAAGCCGATAAAGGTACAACATTCAAAATCAAGCTTCCCTTGACACTGGCAATAATAGACGGCATGCTGGTAAAAGTGGCGCATGAAACATTTATTATTCCAATACTTTCAATAATTGAAAGCGTAAAACCAGGGAAAAAAGACATAAAAACTGTTGAGAATAAGGGCGAAGTTGTTCATGTAAGAGGTGAATATGTCCCCTTAATCAGGCTTCATAACGAATTTAAACTGCCGCAAACTATTGAAAATCCATGGGATGGTATTGTGGTCATTGTTGAATCAGATGGGAAGGCCCTGGGGCTTGTTGTTGATGAACTTGTTGGTCAGCAGCAGATTGTAATAAAGAGCCTGGACAGTGAGATAACAACTTCGCGTGCAATATCAGGTGCCGCAATTTTAGGTGATGGCACTATTGCCCTTATTATTGATGTGCATGGTTTTATGGTTGCATAACTTGTTGTTTTTTATTATAAGGACTGAGTGATGAATATTCCAATTCGCGACCAGGAAGTAACACAGTATGATTATCTTTGTAAATTAAAAGATAGTATAACAGGACTATTTTCAGAATTAATCCGGCGTTTTACAGAGATTAACACTCGCATTGATGAATTCTTTAGCATGATACGTCCATATATATTTTATTTTTATACAACCGATGAAGCTACACCGGATACATTTATACATGATGTCATTATAGGTACGCGGAAAGAATTAGGTGAATATATAGATACGATAGTAAAATACATGATTGCTGACAGAGCAACAAATAAAGAGGTGGAGGAATCCATTAATAAAACACTTTCTTTGAGCAATAGTGTTGAAATGATACTTGATGCAGTGGAAGCTATAGATCTGTATGCAAAGAATACCATGATTATTTCAATTAAAGCCGGTGAAGAAGGTTTATCGTTAACAACCATAGCGGGTGAGATGTCACACCTGGCTGATATTGTAAATGGCATTTCAAATGAATTCCAACAGATAATTGACCATTTAAATGATTTGAGAATGCAATTTGGGCAAACAAGTGAAACGGTTGATACAATTGTAGAAAACTATTTAACACAGATCACAATAAATTTAAATAACACAATAGATCAGATCATCATTCATCACAAAAAATTATCTGTCAATATTGAATCCATAGTGGGTTTATCAGAAAATCTAAAAGAAAGCATAAACATAATCTTGCAACGATTTCAGATTGAAGATATCGTACGACAGGATATTGAAAAAATACTTTTTGCTGTAGAAGCAATTGATGAACTGACTTTGAGCAATAAGGAATTCAGTGATGTGCTATTGTGGGGGATGTATAATAAGTTGCTATCACTTCAACAGGATATCAGTAAATTGTATTTAGATGCATCACAGGGTATGGTTGACATGAAAAGCGATCTGGAAGCGCTTACTGCCGACTACAATGCATCGGCAAAAACTGTTTTTGAAGGTGATGAGTTTGCCATTGAAAAGGTGTATCAGTCGCTGGAAGATATGCAGAATCAGACTGTTAGGCACATTGAGGATATACTTACTAAAAAAGCATCCCTGCTTGATATTTCAAGCGATGTTCTTGCGCAATTGTATAAATTTCAGGAATTTTTTACTGTAATCCAGGACGTTGTTAAAAAATTTGATGTTGTAAATATGCTCACCCGTATAGAACTGGCTCGTCATCAACAGCTTCAAAAAACTATTGCAAGTTCGCTCAGTGATATAAGCATTATGCCAAAGAAGATAAAAAAAATTGTGGAAGAGTCAGAAAATCTTTACAAAGATGTGATAGCTACCATGGTATCCACCTATCGGTCATATGAAGAGGCAATGAAGATTCAGGATACCATATTGCATAGCAGTGTGTCCAACTTGAAGAAGGTTTCGTTAAAATTATATGAATCAAAAAAATACTATATTGATATTTCACAGCAGATTGAAAGGAATATATTGGCATTGCAGAGCTTTTTAGGCAAAAAATCCGAAGATGTGGAACGCCTGAAAGGTATAGAGGAGCAATTACAATCATTAATTGATGTGCAGAAAACTAATGGTAACATTCCATCACCGGATGAAATGTCACTATCTTCAACTCTGGATGCTATCGCTGTGCACTATGGCAATGACTATAAGGGATTGATGCTTGTTTCTCTGTTGAAGGAGTATACAACAGAAAAATCAGAGGATACAGTTATAGTTTTTTGATGGTATATATAGTGTACTGTTGATTTGTGGCGACATAGTACTTGAAAGGGATTAACGTCATAACAGGGGGGATTTTTAAATGTTTATCATTGAAATAGATGAATTTGTAAATATAAAACGTATACGGCAATTCACTGATGAGGTAAAGACTGTCCTTGATACGCAAAATGATATTGTCATTGATTTTACTAAATCAAAGCGTTTGGATTTGTCGGTTGTGCAGGTTATTTTATCATTATTGAGATCAGCAAGGCAATTGAATAAAACTGTTAAATTTAAGGGAGTTAATGATACCATAAAAAAACAATTGAAGCTGTGTGGCATTATACGGTAATTTTTGTTGTTAAGTATTATTATGAAGAGTATATTACAGCACAGTGGACTTTAAAAGCTATTATGGCTCATTAACAGGATGCGATGTCAATACAATCTTTTTTTTAAGAGGAGCTTTATATGAAGCATATTGTAATCATTGATGACTCGCCAACCATACGGACAAGTGTTGAATATACACTCAAAGAATCGGGGTATGGTATGGTTCATGCTGAAAATGGTGTTGATGCATTGAATAAAATACAGGATTTACTTTCTAAAGGCCAGGAAATTGCCCTGTGTATTGTGGATATTAATATGCCACAGATGGATGGCATTACGTTTATTAAAAAGTTCAGAGAAAATGATAAATTTACGCCAATTGTGGTGCTTACTACAGAAGCTGAAGAAGAAAAAATACAGGAAGGCAAAAAAGCAGGCGCTTCAGGGTGGATGATTAAGCCATTTAAGGCTGAACAGCTTCAATCAGTGGTCCATAAATTTTTGCGATAAAGGGGGGATATATGAATGTTGAAAATACAACTATGGAAAACAGGCCTGATACTGCTTCAACAGAACAATTTGTTACTTTTATTATTGGCAATGAAACGTATGGCATAGAAGTTCTTAAAGTACAGGAAATTATTGGGATGACACATGTTACTCATGTTCCCAATACACTTTCATTTATGAAGGGTGTTATTAACCTCAGAGGCTCGGTGGTGCCGGTTATAGATATGAGGAAAAAAATAGGGATGGAGGAGATAGAGTATACTGCGTTTACAGTTATCATCATTACCGAGGTTAAAGCTAAGCTTATAGGGATGATCGTCGATTCGGTTCAGGATGTGGTTACCATCCCTGTACAGAAGATTCAGGATACCATGCGCTTTACATCACATGTTTCAACAGATTATATTAAAGGGATTGGACAGATAGATGACAATTTAGTCATTATCCTGGATGTTGATAAGCTGTTAACCGGCGAAGAATTGGCTCATATTAAAACAACATAAACTGATTGAGACAGGTTACATTGGGATGATACGGGTTTTTGATGCAACCATAAAAGAACCAATACAGATAATTGTACCCGGCGAATACCACGCAGCAAGTGATATTATTCTTTCAACAATTGTTGGCAGTTGTTTTGTTGTATGTTTATATGATCCTGTAAACAAAATTGGTGGAATGGGGCACTGTTTACTGCCGGTATTATCTTCATTACAAATGAAAAAAGAGGATATATACAACTATAATATAAATTTCATGGAGCATATTATAGGTCAGATGGTTAAGTTAGGGGCTGAAAGAAAGAATTTTATTGTCAAGGTATTTGGCGGTACGGGGACATCATATAATCAAAAATTTACTACCGATTTTATTTCTGACTACTGTAAAAACGAAAATATGTCTCTTGATGCCATTGATATTGGAGGCAATTATCGCCGCAAACTTTATTTTTTTTGCAGCACAGGCAAAGTCCACCGGTATTTAATTGAATCCAGTGACTCGGTTTCAGAGTTTATAAAAATGGAAAAAGAATTTATTGACAAGGTCTTAGCCGATAAAGTTCAATACGGCAATGTTATATTATTTGAATAATATATGAATAACCCTTTTTATCAGCAGTTAGCCCAGCAGGATTTTGATTATATCAGAAATATTGTGTACAGGGAATCAGGCATAAAGCTTTCGGAAATGAAGCGTGCGCTGGTTCAATCGCGTTTACTGCGCAGAATGCGTGAATTAGGCATGCAACGCTATGATGAGTATTGTGACTTCCTCAGAGAAAATTATGATGAT
Organism: Leptospira biflexa; assembly: GCA_020721905.1. Classification (GTDB taxonomy): domain Bacteria; phylum Spirochaetota; class UBA4802; order UBA4802; family UB4802; genus UBA4802. Next base: position 4,802 of record DYLU01000035.1, read on the forward strand.
GAAATAGAAAACCTTATAAATTGTATTGCTACCAACAAAACAGAGTTTTTCAGGGAACGGGAACATTTTTCTATATTACAGCGAATTGTTGAACAGGAACTATCACATAAAAATGTTGCAGTATGGAGCGCAGGTTGCTCAACCGGTGAAGAAGCATACAGTATTGCTATAGTCTTATTGGAAAGTAACTTCAAAAAACAATTTACTGTAATTGCAACAGATATTGACACAAAAGTTCTTGAAACAGCACGCACAGGCATATATCCGCTGGAGGTTGTACAAACACTAGATATAAGTATATTAAAAAAATATTTTTTAAAAGGCAAAGGCCAGTATGATGGATATGCAAAAGTAAAAAATTTTCTTAAGGAAAAAATTTCCTTTCAGCACCTGAATTTGTTTGATGATAACTATCGCCTGAAAGGACATTTTGATATTATATTTTGCCGCAATGTCATGATTTATTTTGATAAAGATATTCAGATCAAAGTATTGAAAAATTTTTATGATTATTTGCCAAAAGGTGGCTATCTTTTTTTAGGATATGCTGAATCAATCGTTAGTGCAAATCTGCCTTTTCATTATGTAGCTCATTCAGTATATCAAAAACGATAACACATACCGCCATAGCAGTGTTGAAAGAGGGTAGCCATGTATATACGCAATTCACACAGATTGAAGAAGCCACTTAAAGTTTTATATCAGGGTGATTGTTATGTCAGCAATAAAGATGAATATATTGGAACATTGCTTGGGTCGTGTGTGTCGGTATGCCTGTATGACCCTGTAAATAAGGTGGCAGGGATGAATCATTTTGTTTTGCCGGGGAAGGTTGTGCAAAATTATGCAAATTATAAAAAATTAAATGCCGGTGATGAACAAAAAGAATTGTTAAAATTTGGAACTAAGTCAATTGAAAACCTCATTTATCAGATGGAACAGTATGGTAAAAAAGATAATATTGTTGCCAAGATTTTTGGCGGAGGGAAAGTATTAGATTATCAAACCGCACAATATGGCATTTCCAATATGAATGTAAGAATTGCAAAGATTTTACTGGAAATGGCCGATATTCCTATTGTAAGCGAAGATGTTGGCGGAAAAGTTGCCCGTAAAGTTATATTTGATGTTGAAACAGGGCAAGCCTATTGCAAGCAATTAACCAGGGTTTTAGAAAACGATAAAACTTTCAGCATGGAGTTATCAAAGTTTGAATAAAATAAAAGTTCTGGTGGTTGATGATTCTGCGGTAATGCGCAAAACATTAACTGATATTCTTAATGGATCCAGTAAAATTGAAGTTGTTGGAACTGCTTTAGATCCCTATATTGCTGTTAACAAAATAAAACAGCTGAATCCTGATGTATTAACCTTAGATATTGAAATGCCGCGCATGGATGGGCTTACCTTTTTGCGAAAGCTCATGTTAGCAAATCCAATGCCGGTCATTATGGTAAGTGCATTTACTGATAAGGGCGCATTGCAGACAATACGGGCGCTGGAATATGGTGCAGTTGATTTTATATTAAAGCCGCGCTCTGATGATACTGCAGAATGGGAAAGATTTGCAGGTGAATTGCGTGAAAAAGTTATTACCGCTGCAGGCATACAGTTGGATAGATTTACAGCCCGCAGTAGAGAAAAAGCTATTGAGGTAGAAGAGAAATTCAGCGCTGATGTAATTTTGCCAAAAACCGTATCAAAGGTGCGGACAACTCACAGTGATGTTATCATTGCTCTTGGAGCATCCACAGGGGGAACTGAGGTTATTGCAAAGATTTTGTCAGGTCTGCATGAAAATGTGCCGGCTATTGCTATTGTACAGCATATGCCTGAAAAATTCACCGAAGCATTTGCTAATAGGGTAAATGCAAATTCAAAGCTTTATGTAAAAGAAGCTCAGAATGGTGACAGATTATACCGGGGTACTGCACTCGTTACACCGGGAAACCGCCACATGCTGGTACGATCAGATACTAATGGCTATTTTGCTGAAATTAACGATGGGCCGCCTGTTAACAGGCATAAACCATCGGTGGATGTGTTATTCCGTTCGGTAGCTCAGGTTGTTACGAAAAGTGTGGGCATACTGTGCACCGGTATGGGAGCTGATGGTGCTGAAGGGCTTGGTGAAATTTTACAGGCAGGAGGAGCAACTATTGCACAGGATGAAGCTTCTTCAGTTGTGTTTGGTATGCCTCGTGAGGCTATCAAACGCGGTGCGGCACAAAAGATTATGAATATTGAACAGATGATTGCTTTTATTAATAATTTACAATAAAATACAGAACACCTCTTTCTTACTGCTAATATAAATTCATAGTAATTGCTTTTACATTCCAGATGTGATCAGGAAACTGTTGCCAATTATATCCTGAATCGTGTTTCATGATGGCTGTATGTGTACCCGATTATGAAATGCCAAAAAACTCTATAAGGCGCATTTCTTCAAATACTTTCTTTAATGCAGAACTTAATGCAATAATTTGAATATCTTTCCCCTGTTTTGTCAATTGCTGTTTTTTCCACATGAGGTACCCCAAAAGTGTTGAGGGAAGATAGATAGTTTTAGATAAATCAAACAAAATAACATTAAAACCTGAGTGAAGCAACCGTTCCACAGCATATTCTACCTCATGCTTATCATCAATGGTAGCTTTTTCACAATGTATTGTGATGGTGTTGTTTTCTACCGTTACCATAAAGTGTTATTGTACCAGATAGGCTGATAGTGAGGTTATAGTTAAAGATTTACCAGATATATTATTATTAATTGTTATGTCTATCGTATATACATTATCGCTTTCAGGATCAGAAAAATCACTAATTGTTATATTATTAACCGTAGAATCTGTATATTTAATTCCATTTTCAACTACTGTTATGGTTCCTGAGTATGTGCCTGTGGATGGGGGGAAAGTTGAGGGGAAGTATATAACTACTTTAAATGCTCTATTGCTTTTTGGGTCTGTTCCAAAAGCAATGCCGACATTACCGGTATTGTTTACATTTGATATAATAATGGCATAATCATCGATTGTAGATGGATTGTAATTATTTGTACCAAAAGTAACATTGAAACTTGTTCCTTTTCCGGTTAAATTGGGGGTAATGGTACTTACATCGCCAGGCTGTACTTTAAATGCAGTGCTTGATGAACTGGATGACTTTCCACCACAGGAGACAGTGGTAACTATCGCCAATGCGTATATAAATAAGACAACAGTATTTTTCATAAGAAACACCCCGTTGTTATAGTATCGGTTTTTATGGTCTAAACATTTACACATACAATGTAATAGTACATCATGAGCCACTGTGGTACGTATGCGTTTAAAATTGTAAACAAGCTCTCTACCGTCACCGGGCATATCGGCGATATGCATACTAAGAACTATCAATCCAACATAATCACAATATAAAATGTATGTAATAGCGTCAATATTTTTATGATGCCTGTATTGTATTTAGTGTTGGTGTGAGTTATTTGTTACTATTAAATAATACTTGCAAAATTTTAGCAAATGTACTATTAAGCAAAGAAAATTACTTTGGGAGGATGCAATGAATATAGAAACAACTACCTGTATTTCACTAAAACATCTGGAACTTATTAAAGTATATGCAGAAAAAAATAACATGCCGGTATATTCCTTTATTGTCAATTTTATAAACTTTGTTGTGACACACAAAGAAATACAGGTGAAAGCCTGTTCACGGTTGTCATACAGGCCACGTCATAGTGGTGAGTGGAAACGCTTACATATTATATTGCTGGAACATGAATATGAGTTTGTTATGGATGTCAGGAAGGTGTATAAGATGTCTCTGGCAAAGGTTATTGCGTTTTGCATTGATAAATACCTGATTGATTTTGTCAATGCCCTTGAAAAGGAAGAAGATATCGATAACTATCGTTGTTGTGGATATACATTCAGCGTTTACCTGGAAGAAGGCATACAATGTTGCCAGTTTTACTGGGGGCCACCCCCTGAAATACTAAAAGAAACACACGCCACCCGGCAAATGTAACCTATAATCAAATTATTATTGACATCTGCATTTATCCATGCATACAATAAACAGGTTGTACCAGGGAATGGTATATTTTTTATTTAAAGAAAAGGAGGTCGCATAATTATGAATGGCGATGTACTTATCCAGAACATCATTAATCTATTTGTAATGGCAATTATACTTGAAGCAGCTGTTATGGCCATTTTTTCCATGTCAGCTTTCCGTGATATGAAAATGACCCGTGCTGTTGAAGCAACACGGGATGTGATTATATTGCTTGGAGCTTTTTTCCTGTGCTACAAAGTTGATGTGCTGCACGTATTCAAAGGCACTGGATTAAAAATACCAGTTCTTTTTGATGTAATTATCAGTACACTTGTACTGACGCGTATGACCAATTTTGTGAGGCAGGTATTCAATCGTCTGCGTCAGGATTAGTGCCGTTAGTTTCTAGCAAACGACTGCCAGCAGCAATGGTTTTTTCCCGGGAACTATCGCCAATAAAAGATTATTAGAAAAATTTTTAAATACCTGCAATACAAAAACGCCCCACCAGAGGTGTGGTTACATCCTTACGGTTTCCGAAGGGGGCTACATAGTATCAGGATTTTTTAACCTTATTGTCCACTGAGTAGCTGGTATTCATCACTTCGTTATATCTGTCAATAATTGCACTTGTGATGAGGTCCCGTGCTTCCTGAGTAATGGGGAAGAACAGGTCAATGTACTCACCATTTTTGCGCTTGTTGGACGGCATACCAATAAAGATGCCTTTGTCCCCTTTTACAATCCGCAAATTCTTAACAACAAACTTGTCTAACAAAGTGATGTTGGCAAACCCCAGAGTTTTCCCTAAATTATCTTTGGGGAACACCCTTACTTCGGTAATAATGTCGTTCATGTGATCACCACCATACCGTATGTATAATTTTATAGATTATAAAATTTTGCCTTAATATACGTCAAGCAAAATAATTTTTTGTATTATAATATTACTTTATCTCTTCAGGGCTTAAAAATAGTCAAAATTTCGTAATCATGTCTTACATGGTATATGCGATAGTTATGGTTAAAAATTCATAGTTTGCTACTGTAGAGTTTTCTGAATATCAGGCCGCACAGTAATAGCACAAGAAATAAAACCATGACTGGTGCCAGAGTGCACAGTGAAATGGTGGATGCCAGTTCACGTAACAAGTGTGCTGAAATGAGCGATACTGTATCAGACTGATGAATACATAAAAGTGGGAATACTATACCAGCGGCACCAATGCAAAGGATTATGGCCGAAGGATAAATTAACATCCGTTTCAGCCATAAGAGTTTTTGTATACTCTCTGTTGATGAAAATATAATAAATACTATATATAGCAATACTAAAATGATAGTGGTGTACACAAAATATCTTGCATACGAAAAAATTTTTATAATACTTATTACTGCGTCAGCGGTATCACCCGATAGTATAATATTGTGTTTATAGATAATCCCATCATCAAACCACAATCCTGCTTTTTTAAGATAACCACTGCCAATGAATTCCCCAATTGCAGTATCAGCAAATGTAAATACTGCTGTTAAAAAAGTCCTGTTTTTAAGGTTTGGTGTTTTTTTAATTTCTTCTGCCAGTATATCACTCAGGATGTGTTTTTTAACGCCATTTTCGGTTGCCCACAAACTGATAGTGATATCAGGCAAAAGAATTTGGGAAACTTTTTTGGGATTCAGCGGATTGCTGCTATCATTCAGTTCCAGTATGTATAGAGATTTGATTGTATTATATGATGTAAAGAAATTAATATATTTTTGCAGTAGCGGAACAATGTTGCTATCAATAAGTTTTTCATGAATTATGGCAGTGATAACAGGTTTTAGTAAATCTAAGTCATCATTAAGCTTTGAAGCAAATGTGTTTTGATGCTCTTGTATAATTTCATTTGCTTCTTCCTGTTTTTCGTTGTATTCATCCTGAGCTTCTTCAAATGTATCTTCAATTTCTTCAAGCTTTTCTTTTGCAGCAGCAATATCAGATTTATACGTGTCACGGTACTCTTCTATGGATTCAATCTGCCTTTGAATTTTTGCAAGCTCTGCTTTTTGGTTATTTTCAAATGATTGTTTGTTGGGGAATGCCTGTTTTACATCACTGTACGATAAATTTTTTATTTCTTCAAGCTGCTTTTGCAGCTTTTCATATTCTTCAGTTTTATTTATTATATCATATGCTTTTTTGGCTTCTTTGTATTGTTTTTTTGCTGCCTGATATGTCAGTACATATGATGCAAGGCCAACCTTGTTGTCAATTTCTTTCTGAATGGATTGTGTATGTTCAAGATTTTTTGCTTTAACAAAGGTGCCAATAATGTCGGTATGTTTAAGAATTGCAGTGTAAAACGCGGGTGTAGTTAACAGGACATAGAGTATTGATACAATAATGCATAACGGTAAAAGGATTATAGCTATACTATTAATAGTTGTGAATAGAATTCCCCTGTTTTGTGACATACCTGTCCTCCGGTTGCAAAAGTATTCTTTACGATACAGTTTTTAAAATAAAAGATTCAAGGATAACTTTGCGTATTAACCTACCAGTGAAATCTAAAATAACAAGTTTATGGAATTACTACAGGCAAAACCATCAGACATCGTGCATCAATGTTTTTGATAATTAATACATCATACTACACAATCAATTACATCTGAAATAATCTGGCACATTAAAATGCACTGTAATACAGTTACTGTTATGCAAAAAATTGCATACTATAAATTTTTAGTCAATGTAATTTTATATTGACAGTGGACTTTTATTGATGTTGCATTATATATTTTTATAATCATGGTTAATATAGCAGAAACGTTGTTAAGACTATATGTGGTTATGGTACCTATTGTATATCTGTACTTTTGCGGAGGATAATCGTGAAGCAGTATATCTGTATATTGGCAATCCTTCTTATTCCTGCGAAGATGGGAGTGAACATTAAAGCTTGTATCATATGATAATCGGTTAAAGAGGATGTCTTTTGCTGAAATTCTTTCACCAAAAAAAGATGCCGGCAACCGGTTTCTCTTGATTAATGACAACATGTGGCACTATGTGCCAAAACTGCAGCAGACAATAAAGATATCACCGTCCATGATGCTTCAGTCGTGGATGGGTTCGGATTTTACCAATGATGACATTGTTAAGCAATCAAGCCTTATTGATGACTACACCCATACCCTTGAAGGCAGGGAAACTGTTCGTGGCGTTGAATGTTTTAAAGTTGTGCTTGTGCCAAAGCCCAATGCAGCAGTGGTGTGGGTTGCGCCATGATTATCCTGCTGAATGCATTTGCCAAAGGTGGCCACAACCAGATGATAGAACGATGCAACTGGTCTTGTTATGGGGCATCTTCATATCCATGAAAAAGGATACTGGGAAAACAAAACAATCGATTATGCATTTAAAGCAGATGAGTCCATAGAAAAGGCATTATCCGGTAACAAATATATATATGCTTACTGCAGGCGTATCATGTGTGATGCCCTTATTGCAAAAGGCGGGACAACAAAAGGCGTCATGATACAGGGTGTTGAGCCTGTACGTGAAAAGCAGGTGTGCGGTTTGCACAAATGCATTATTAAAGGTCGCTACCTGAATGATGATGACAGCGCTCATGCAGTGATAGGTGCTACCCTGGCTGAAAATTTAAAAGCAGATATAGGCAATACTGTTGCCGTTATTTCACAGGGATTTGACGGTTCCATTGCAGCTCTACACCTTACCATTGCCGGCATATTCAAAATCGGTAATCCAGAGTATGACAAATTTCTGCTGCAGATGCCGCTGAAGCAGGCTGATGAAACGTTCAGCATGATGGGGTACATTCACGCATATATCATTAAAGCTTCACAGATAGATAAAATTGATAGTATTACCACTACACTTTCACAACAACTGCAAAACAATGTAGAGGTATCAGGATGGGAAAAACTAATGCCTGAGCTTATGCAGTTTATAATCATGGATGATGTCAGTGGTTATCTTTTTGACTTTATGCTGTTTCTTGTGGTGGCGTTTGGCATACTTAATATCATTCAGATGGACAACTTGTGCACGCCTTGCGCGGAGTAAATCTTTTATTGTACACAGGTGAATTTGCAGCAATAGCCGGTCCTTAAGGTTCGGGAAAGACTACATTGCTTAATTGCATTGGGTGTCTGGATTATCCCACACTAGGAAATGTATATATAGAAGGCACTGATATTTCAAAGCTTGGTCCAAAGGAACTATCGCGCCTGCGTCTTTTTAAAATAGGATTTATATTTCAGGCATACAACCTTATCCCGGTATTGACAGCACTGGAAAATGTTGAGCACATCCTTCTTTTACAGGGTATGGGCGATAGTTACCGAAAAAGAAAAACTGCTGAGGTACTGGAGCTTGTAGGCTTAAAAGATGAAATGCACCCTCTTCCGCACGAGCTTTCCGGCGGTCAGCAGCAGCGGGTGGCAATAGCACGCGCTATTGTTTCAAGCCCGGCGATAGTTTTAGCCGATGAGCCCACTGCCAATGTGGACCAGAAAACCGGCAGCGCGCTTCTTGATTTAATGGAACACCTGAATAAAGAAAAGCAGATAACATTTCTTTTTTTCACCCATGACCCAATGGTGATGAAACGTGCATACCGGCTGATTAATATAATTGATGGAATGATTGTGAAGGATACTATGTTAAGGAAAAGGAAGAAATAAAAAAATAATTATGATTATTTTTATCTCATTTTATTAGTATAACACTTTTTCATATATCCTATACTCAGGGAAAAACATGAACAGGATAATCAGTCGTTGTGTTTATGCACTGCACGGAGCATTATATTTTTTACTTACTGTTTTAATCCAGTCTATGCGCAGGATGTATCCCTAAACGACATGCTGAATTTTTCACTTTCTGGATATTATCAAAATCTTTTTGTTGGATATAAACTTAATGAATACTATTCGGAAGATTATACACTAAAAGAAAAACTGCTTGTAACTGATGTTAACAGAGTACGCCTTTCACCCCGGTGTGATATTGGCCGGAATATTATGTTTCATGCTGATATCGATAATGAATTTATCGTATCAAATTATATGCAAAGCAAAACATTTGATGCAACCTGGATTGGATTCATGTATGATGAATTGTATTCAGGTTATTATGATTATCGCAACAATACCGGCTACTATCGCTTAAAGCTGCACCGTGCATTTGGCAAATGTATCATGGGGAAAGCAACCATTACTTTAGGAAGGCAGCTGGTACATTTTGGAAGCGGAAAAATATGGAATCCACTTGATATTATAAATCCAATATCGCCACTTTCCTTTGAAGGAGCAGAAGAGACAAAGGGAGTGGACGCCCTGCGCTTTGAACTGTACCCTGCACATTTTTTTGAAGTAGGGTTTGTGTATGTGCCTCAGCGAAAGAACAATGCGTTTGATGATAGTTTTGGTAATTCAGTGTACCTCTTGCGCAATAAGGTAGTATGTGGCAATACAAAGATTGCACTGCTGGCAGGAAAAATACTGCAAAGGCATGTTGGAGGTGCATATATTTCACTGCCAGTGTATGATGGTTTGTTGCGAGGAAGCTTCCTTCTGAATAAAGATGAAGATAGTATGTACTATATTGCCGGTACAGGCTATGATTATTCCTTTGAAAGCGGTTTCAGTATACTGCTGGAGTATTTTTATAATGGCTACTGTCTGTCTCAAAATGCTGAGTTGTATCAGGCATATTCTGAAAGTATTGTGTACGGCATGAATGAAGAACGGTACCGTACGCTTGCATTTCATTTCCTGACATATAACAGACATTATGCAGGACTATCGGTAAGTTTTTCCGGAGCTTCACTCTTTAGCGCCAGTGTAACATCTGTTCTTGATTTTGAAGGGCATGGCGTAATGCTTATCCCATCAGTAGTGTATAATGTAATGGAAGATTGTGACCTGACTTTTTATATGTTATATGCGATAGTTACTGGCAATAAGCTTTCAGATTTTTCCTCATTTGACAATAAACCTGCACTTGCAGCAGAAGTTAAATATTATTTTTAATATACTTTAACCAGTTTTTTGCATGTTGTAGTAAAATTCAGTCAGGGTGATGGCGGAAGCTGTGATAAACCTGACGGGTAAAATTAATCTTGAAATTTTCCACATTATATTGTATAATAGTGTGATATGAAACGCTTGCTGACAGGCTGGACAATAAAATTACAGACATACATAAACATAGTATGTATATTGGCAATATTAATAATCACAGGCTGTTCATCAGAAGATACTCACTCTTTATATTTAACTACCGCCGAAACAAATTATATACAATCGTTAAAAAAACCTGTAATCGCAGCACCATGTCCGGATTATCCACCCATTGATTTTACCGACCAGGATGGCAATTATATTGGGTTGAGCCAGGATTATTTGCATGAGATCAGTAAAAAACTTGGGGTAACGTTTGCAGTGGCAACATTACAATCATGGGCAGATGTGTTGCAGGCAGCTAAAGACAGAAAAGTGGATATTGTTCTTTCAATCCAGGATGTGCCTGAGCGCCATTCGTATTTACAGTTTACAAAGCCGTATATTCGCATTCCCAACGTTATTGTTGTGCAAAAATCCAATACAAACGTTCATAGCCTTGATGATTTAGCCGGTATGAAAATTGCTGTCGTGAAAGGTTATGCGGTCATTGACTTTATTAAAAAGAAATATCCATCATTTACTATCTTTACAGTGAAAAATGAAACCGAGGGTTTGATGAAGGTGTCTTTTGGTGAGTACGATGCAATGATTATCTCGTTATCAACTGTATCGTATATGGTAGATACTCATGGTATTACCAATTTACGTGTTGCAGGCAATGTGGGATATGACTGGAATTTATGTATAGGTGTTCGAAATGACGATCCTGCTCTTTTTTCAATTATTTCTAAGGCTTTGAATTCTATATCTGACAGTAAAAGGCGAGCCATTTACCAGAGATGGATTTCACTGGCACCACGTCCATTTTACCAGGAAAAAGAATTCTGGTATATACTGACTGTATTGCTATTGGGAGGTTTGCTTGTAATAATTGGTATCATTGCCTGGAATGCTTCATTGCACAGGCAGGTTAAAATCAAAACACAACAGCTTGAAAATGAGCTGTACTGGCATAAAAAAACACAGAAGCAATTGGTTCTGGAAAAGGAACGGTTGCTTAGTACTATCCAATCAATTGGTGATGCATTTATAAGTACTGATGACAGCGGGCAAATCATTCTATCCAATAAGCAGGCTGATTTATTATTTAATAATACAATATCATTGGTAAAGGATGTTAAATCTTTAATTAGTTTTACAGAGTCAAACACGGAAAAACCGGTTAATCCCATTGATGAATGTATTCAGTTGAAAAAACCGGTAGTATATCATCATCTTCATTGCCACTGTAATAATAGAACAATAGATGTGTCTGTTACTTCATCACCCATTGAGATAGAAAATGCCATTATTGGTGCTGTCACAATAATCAGAGACATTACCGACATGCTGGCAATGCAGAATGAGCTTATAAAACTGCAGCAGTTTGAATCATTAGGGATACTGGCTGCTGGTATAGCTCATGATTTCAATAATATATTAACAGCTATCATGGGCAACGCTGAAATAGCATCATTAATGCTGGTGAAAAATACCCAAGGGAATGATTTTTTAGAAATAATTGATGGTATAAAAAAATCTGTGAAATCAGCCCAGTCTTTAACAGGGCATCTGTTAACCTATGCAAAAGGTGGCAAGCCAATTAAAAAAGAGGGCAATATTATTAAGGTTGTTCATGATACTGTGGATTTTATGACTCATGGCAGCAGTGTTAAGGTTGAATTTATGGCCCATGACAACATAGAAAATTTTGATTTTGATGAACATCAGATTTCACATGTATTTAGAAATATAGTGTTAAATGCAATTCAGGCAATGAATAATGGTGGCGTATTAACAGTTACAGTAAAAAATGTAGATCTAAAAAATGTAGATCTAAAAAATAATGTATTGCAACTTCCTGATGGTAACTATGTCATGATTCAGTTTTCTGATACAGGCAAAGGGATACCACGGGAACACATATCAAAAATATTTGATCCCTATTTTACTACAAAAGAAAAAGGAACTGGGTTGGGACTCACCACATCGTTATCCATAATCAGGCAGCATGGTGGTACAATCACAGTATCGTCTTCGGATAAAGGAACTGTTTTTACGGTTTATCTGCCAAAAGTAAAAGGTAATGTTTCTGTTAATGAAATACCTGCAGTAAATGTTGATTCTATACGTGCTCATGTTTTAATACTGGATGACAGGCAGGATATACTTGACGTTACGGCAGGGATGCTGGGTATGTTGGGCTGTACATATGACACTGCAACTCGTAGTGATGATGCAATTGAAAAAATAATTGCATCAAAAGAAAAGGGTAAACAATTTGATTGTGTGCTGGTTGATATTACCATTCCCGGAAGTATGAGCGGGGTGGATGCCTTTGCCCAAATGAAGAAGATACAGGGGAATTTAAAAGGGATTGTCATGAGCGGATATGCTGATAACAGTGCTATTGCAGATTATGCACAATATGGATTTTCATGGTATCTTATTAAACCTTTTACCTTTGATGATTTAAAACAGGCATTGATAAAAGTAACGGTTACATAATATATGGTTAGTGGAATTGAATATGGTGTACTGTGTTCAATGTTTTGTGTGTCCGATGTGTTGAATAAATGAAGGAACTGTCGGATCTATCGAAAAAATAAAAAAATGATTTTGACATATTGGCTATTGTGTTGTAGTATAAAAATGGAGGTGCCAATGAACAAAGAAAAAATAATGGAACTGTATGCTCGTCATGTATCACCAGGCAAAGTGGAGATGTATAAAAAATATGACATTGTACTTGTGCCGCACAAACGTCGTGGCGTGTTTTTATATGATATTACCGGCAAGCGGTATATAAATTGCCATTGTAATGGTGGTGTGTTTAATCTGGGGCATAGGAATAAAAAGATAATGGATGCCGTTAAAAAAGCAATGCAACGTTATGACATTGGCAACCAACATCTTATAAGCCAGCCCAAGGCAATGCTGGCTCAAAAACTGGCAGATACAATGCCGCCTGGTTTAAATCAGGTTGTGTATGGTGTTTCCGGCGGTGAGGCAATAGATACTGCTATCAAGGTAGCACGGGCTGTTAGTGGTCGTCCAAATATTATTTCAGCCATTGGCGGTTATCATGGGCATACGGGCCTGGCACTTGCTGCAGGGGATGAAAAATTTAAAAAGCCATTTGAACCGCTTTCACCCGGATTTATTCAGGTGCCATTTAATGATGTTGATGCTATAAAAACTGCAATTAATGAGCACACCGCTGCCGTAATCCTTGAAACAATTCCAGCCACTTTAGGGATCGTAGTGCCCCATAAAGATTATTTTAAACAGGTGTCAGGTCTCTGTCAAAGTCAGGGTGCACTGCTTATAATGGATGAGGTGCAGACCGGCTTTGGCCGCACGGGGAAGTTGTGGGGTTTTGAGCATTTTGATGTGGTGCCGGACATTGTTGTTCTGGGTAAAGGCATGAGTGGTGGCATTTATCCCATTACAGCAACAGTGTATAAAGAAGACTATGCGTTCTTTTTCAAAGAAAATCCTTTTATACATATCTCTACCTTTGGAGGCAGTGAAATTGGCTGCTTTGCAGCAATGGCGGTTATGGATATGTGCAATAGTAAATTGCTAAACCACGTGAATGAAATGGCAGATTATTTTACACAAAAACTACGTATGCTTTCATCACAGTATACAAAAGCTTCATTTACGGTACGGGGGCTTGGCCTCATGATGGGGCTTGTGTTTAACGATGAGATGACAGCGCTTTTCATGGTCAAGCTTCTATTTGATAACGGAGTGTATGTTGTGTATTCAGGCAATGATCCTAAGGTAATTCAGTTTTTACCGCCACTTATTATTACAAAACGGGAAGCAGATTTAGTTATTGCTGCAGCAGAGAAGTCGTTACAAGCCTTATCACAGTGAGGAGGCTTTTATGGAAGATGATCATAAGGATATTCTAGAGCATTTAGCACTGTTAAACGCAGTGTATGAACTGAAACGAAAGCGGATACGGTTTATGCAGTTAGCATCTGTTGATACTGAGCTTGGGAACCTGACTGAACATTTTTATAAGATCTGGGATAAAACATCTAAAGGATTTGTATTAAAAGATACCGTTCAGCATGCAAAAAGTATTGATATTATTAAAGGACTTTTTGGACAACATGATGAAATTATAACAATGATGCGGGGTAATAAAGCTATACTTACCGTTGATAAGATACGCTTTTATCAGTATCTGGTGCGGCATATTGCAAACACAAGGGCGCTTCATAATCTGTATAACCTTTTTTATGGCGAGGAAAACCTTTCAATTGAGAAACTTGTTAAGGAACAATTGCCGTATTTAGAGCGATACCTTCCAACATTCAAAAAATTTGATAAGATAAAAAATTTGCAGGAATTAGTCCTGACACAATTTGATGTGCAGAATATATGGTCTATTATTGAAATATATGACCGTATTCGTGATAATCTTATACAGGATGTAACATTATACCGGCTATTTACAAAAGATTTTACACGGTTGTATCGCGAAGATCTTAAATTAAAAATTTTAGGGTATGGCGAAATATCCACTGTGATGCAGACCATGCATGGATCAACACTGAGTCAATCATTTATCAAAACAAAAATTGCAGAGTCTGATTGGGTGTGGAAACGGATGCCTCCTATTGACACACTTAATGATGTGGAAGCGCTCAAAAAGGTTTATCATGAATACAGGGAAATACTTACAAAAAAAATAGGCATACAGGTTCCGGAACAGCAGTTCCGTTATTTTAAAACCAATGGGTGGTATACGGTATATGCTGGTCAAAAAAAAGTAAATCCTCAGATGGTTGGAAATTTTCTGGTAAAACGTTTAGATGAACGAAATGCAGTGACCCTGTTCAATAAGATACTGGCCGAGCTGAAAAAATGGTACAGTTTTAATATGAGCGATAGTTCTCTGAAAGTGGGTATTGACGGGCAGATATCAAACTGGGTACTGCTTTCGGCTGATGGTGCACTGAATTATGTTGGTGAAAATGATACCCTGTTATATATTGATACCAGTACACCGCTGTATCGTATTGACGGTATTGAACAGCTTAATGCAGAGCTGTTTTTGAAGAATACACCATGGTTTTTACGGGCAATTATACGGGCTTTGTTTTTACAGGAGGTTTTAGATAGGTATTATGATTTACGTTCAATAGTTATTGATTGTATAGCAAACCTGTATAAAGAAAAGCGTAATGACCTGATACCTGCGTTTATAAAAGCTGCAAATTATTTCTTTGCTTCAATTGATGAATCAATTTTGCCACTGACTCCTGACGAAATTGCAAAATATTATAAAAGTGATGCTTTTATATGGCGCCTGTTCCAGTTTGCACGCCGTATTGATAAATTTGTGACCGAGGTTATCTTTAGAAAGAAATATATATACCGCCTGCCGGAGAAAATTGAACGGTAATCTATGTAAGTATACTTTTCCAGCCAAGCGCCAGTACTTTATGTGCATTTTCTATATGTTTTTTTCGCGACAAAGATGGATACGCATGTGCCATCAATGCAATGAGAATTACCAGTTCCATTAAACGCACATTGTAATCATTTTTATCCACTTCAATTGTAACGAATGTGTTGTACCGTAGTTTAAGTGGAATTATAAATGAAATTCCCAAATCCCAGTCCAATACCGTTGACGATACGGCATTATGAACAATTCTATTATTAATGCGAACAGTTCCACGGGAAAAAATAAGATTTGAACTGGTAAGCCCTAATTTTTTTACACCTCTGTAAATGAAATTGATAAGCGCATGAGGCATATTGCTTGTAAAGTAACAGTTGCCCTTAACTTTCTTTAATGGTTTAACTGTTTCCTGCACTTTTCCCCTTATACGGCGTGGTACAACAATGTATCGTTGGGTCTTTTCAATAGTATTTATATTAATGATATTGTTTTTATTCATTTTAGTCAAGGATTATCACCCGCCGTCAATGGCGGGAAGTATTCTCTGAATATTGTGTTAACTCACCGTGTAATTATTTACAATATGATTATACATTGTTTCAAGTGCCGTATCATGTGGACTATCGATTGCCGTATCAATTATCACGTCTTTTCTATTTTTTTCAAACCAGTGGTATAACATGCGCATGCCATCTTTTACCGTAGGTGCACTGTGACAAAGTTTGACAATTTTTCGCATTTCATCACGACTGAAGAAATTGCGTGCACCGTTTATAACAAAAATAAAATGACGCAGATCATCAGCCTCAACTACCTCAAGCTTGTCTTTGCTTAATTGCTGCCGCTTACCTGTAATGGTCTTTACATCAAGCTCATTAAATTCCTGCTGTAATTTTTGTACTCCAAGATTATGAAGCAATACTTTAGCTTGCTCATAAAGAAATGACAGGCTTTCTTCATCAAGCTTTTTTAATAGCAGGTTGATAGCTTTGATGTATTGAGCTGTAGTAGAGGTAGCAGTTGATTGGGATTTGGGTTGTGTTTTTTTAGCTTGGGATTTGCTCTTACTGTCTTTTTTCTTTTGTGTTGCCATAGGTTTTGTGTTATTTTATGTTATATATAACAGTATATATAAATACAACTGTTGCAATAGTGATGGTAAATACAATAAAATGTCAAATAAAAATTACAGCTTAACTCTAAAATAGCGTTTTACAAATGACATTTTTCCTTTGTTGTAAGACGGGTATCGTAAAAATGTATCAATAAAAAAAGGTTTTTTCAAAATGCCTTTGTAATGGGTAAATGTATCAAAACTTGCTTTTCCATGGTATTGTCCAATGCCGCTGAAACCAATACCACCAAATGGTAAATACGGAGAAACATAGTGTGATATAGTATCATTAATACAGCCGCCGCCAAAAGAAATTTCATTTACCAGCTTTTCCCGGGTTCTTTTGTTTTTTGTGAAGATATACGCAGCTAATGGTTTGGGAAAAGATTTAACAATCTGTATTGCTTCTTCAATGGTAGTAAAATCAAGTACAGGAAGTATGGGGCCAAATATTTCCTCCTGCATTGATGGATGGTTAAGTGCAATATTGGTAATAACCGTTGGGGCAATGTAGCGTTCTTCTTTGTTGGTTTGGCCACCAATGGCAACAATGCAGTTCTCAAGCATTCGTATTAAACGTGTATACTGTTGATTGTCAATTATTCGCGCAAAATCATTACTTGCATGTGGATCCTTCCCGTAAAATTCGGTTATATATTTTTGAGATGCCTTAATAAATTCTTCTTTTTTATTTTTATGAATAAGCACATAATCAGGTGCAATGCAGGTTTGACCAGCGTTAATAAACTTACCCCACATAATACGTCGGGCTGATGCATCAATATCAGCATCTTCATTTACTATTGCAGGGCTTTTACCTCCCAGTTCTAAAGTAAAAGGAATTAATTGCTTTGCTGCTGCCTGCATAATGGTTTTCCCTACATCAGTACTTCCCGTAAAAAAGATATAGTCAAATTTTTGATTCAGAATTTCATCATATACTCCCGGATATTTTTGAACCACAGCAATATATTCTTCAGGGAAAAACTCATTAATCATATCATATAAAACCTTTGAACTTTCCTGTGCGGTATAGGCTGGTTTAATAACAGCACAGTTTCCGGCAGCTATGGCACCAATTAAGGGATTCAATACTAAATTGACAGGATAATTCCATGCGCCAATGATAAGTGCCACACCATATGGTTCAGGGTATATATAGCTTTTTGAAAAAAGGTGTACTGCAGGTGTTTTTACTTTTTTAGGTTTTGCCCATTGCTTCAGGTGTTTTATAGCATGGTCAATTTCATATATTGTTACAGCTATCTCAGTGGCAATTGTTTCATATTTGGGTTTTTTAAAGTCTTTATCCAGGGCTTCAATAATACGGTTGCCATAAGTTTTCAGTGCTTTGCGTAACGTAGAAAGTTTTTGTAATCTGAATTGTATATCTTTTGTGGCACCAGTTTCAAAAAATTTTCTTTGTGATATAAATATTTCATTGACTGTGGACATGGTTGATTCTCCTTATCATGTAAGGTTTTAAAATATACTGAAAATGACAACAATAGTCAACTGCCAACATGAAGATTGTTAAAAAATATAAAACCGTTTGTATAAAAGATGATAATATAAAAGTGATAATATAAAATATGAAAGTTCATAAACTGAAGGAAAGCAAATAAAATATTTGCCTGACGGTGTTGTTGTAAAAAAAATTACCCCAGCGCAACATCCATAACCATCATGGTGGCAAACCCAATGATAGCTCCAATAGTGGAAAAGTCGGTTTCATTGCCGCTTTGTGATTCTGGAATAAGCTCTTCAACCACTACAAAGATCATGGCACCTGCCGCAAATGACAGCGCATAGGGCAGAAGCGGTGTGATAACTGAAACCAGATATGCACCAATCACACCTGCAATTGGTTCAACAATACCTGAAGCCTGACCGCACTGGAAAGACTTAAAGCGCGATAAACCTTCACGCAGCAGGGGAATTGAAACGGCTGCGCCTTCAGGAAAGTTTTGCAGACCAATACCAATTGCCAAAGCCACAGCACCTGCTAAAACACCAGCATCAGTGGTACTGCTCAGTGCACCAAAAGAAATACCTACCGCAAGTCCCTCGGGAATATTGTGCATGGTGATGGCAAGTACTAAAAGAACACTTCTTTGCCATGAGGTTTTAACCCCTTCGGCTTTGTCCATTGCAAGACCCATGTGAAGATGGGGTAATATCCTGTCAATTAAAAGTAAAAATACTGCACCACATAAAAAACCTGATAAGGCGGGAATCCATGGTGTATTGCTGTTAGTGCTTGCCATTTCTATTGCAGGATTGAGTAATGACCAGAAACTTGCAGCAATCATAACACCGGCTGCAAATCCCAGCATTGAGTTTAGTATTTTTTTGTTTATTGAAGAAAAGAAAAATACCATGGCAGCGCCTAAAGCAGTTAATGCCCAGGTAAAAAGGGTAGCAATGAGTGCCAGTAAAACAGGATTATATGAAAGTAAAGTGTCTTGCATATTTGTTACCATGTGATAAATATTTTGATATCAGTTTACTTGTAAAAAGTCTTACATGATATGTATTAGTAATTGATAAAAATAATATGCATTAAGTCAATAAAAAAGTATAATGGGAGTAAAAAGTAATGTAACAATAATTAAAATTATCTTGACAGTTTTTGCTGTTAACGTTGTATTGCGTTACAATGTTTATGAGTTCTGAATTATGACATTTTCGCGCGATCACATAGGGTATTTTTTAGGATTTGTAATTCTTGGTGGTATATTGGGAATTGCAATTGGCTCATTTATAGTTAAGCTGGCTCCTTCGCTGGCTGTTGTCAATGCGCCTTTAACCAGGCCAATTGGATTTGACCTGGAATTTCTGAGTTTTTACCTTCGTTTTAATATTTCTGCAATTATGGGAATGATTGCAGGGATTTTATTGTTCAAATGGATTTAAGTGTTAAAGGTTGCTCCTGCAACTATCACACATTCCGGTTAACACGGGATGTACATATGTAAACCGGTTTATAATAACCGGTTGCCACATGCCATGAGTTTTTATGATGAACTATCGCACAAACTGTACATTATTCAAATAAACATTATGCGTGTTTATTTGATGCGTATATATGATGCTTTGTAAGCATTGAATATTATATTATCAGGAGGTATTTCATTGTCAGTAATATCAATGAAAGCTTTGTTGGAATCCGGGGTTCATTTTGGGCATCAGACACGCCGATGGAACCCTCGCATGGCACAGTTTATCTTTACTGCGCGTAATGGTATACATATTATCGATTTGCAGAAAACCATGCAGCGGCTTAAAATTGCCTATGCTGCAATGAAGGAAATTGCTGCAAAAGGTGGCAGAGTGCTTTTTGTTGGTACCAAGAAACAGGCACAGGGTGCAGTGAAAGAATATGCACAGAAATGTGGTCAGTTTTATGTGTCAGAGCGCTGGTTAGGTGGGTTGCTTACGAATTATAAAACTGTTTCGCGTTCAATACAGCGTTTGAAAGAACTTGAACAGATGGAAGCTACCGGAAAATGGGAAGCTGAAACTAAAAAGGAAATCTTAGAGCTCACCCGCGAGCTGGAACGCAAGCGCAAGGTATTAGAAGGTATCAAGGATATGGACAGGTTGCCTGACGCATTGTTTATCATTGACCCAAAGCGCGAAGCTATTGCTGTTCAGGAAGCATATAAATTGGGTATTCCTATTTTTGCGGTGGTTGATACCAATTGCAATCCGGATGAAATTGATTATCCAATTCCCGGCAACGATGATGCAATTCGTGCTATTGCTTTGTTCCTTGAAGTTATGTCTAATGCCATCATTGAAGGTCAGTCAGCAGGTCAGGTGAGCGGCGAAGCAGTAGAAGCACAAATTGACTTTGTTGAAGAAGAAGCAGCTGAAGCTAAACCTGAAAAGGATTATGCTGAAGAGTATGCTGACGAATTTGATGAATATGAAGATGACAGACGTTAAGCTTTTTTTGTAAAGTTAATATTTATGTAAATTAAAGGAGTTGTACAGTGGCAGAAATTACTAGTGAAATGATAAAAGAGTTACGTGAAAAAACCCAGGCAGGCATGCTTGATTGCAAAAAGGCCTTAATTGCATGTGGCGGCGATATGGAAAAAGCAGTTGATTATCTGCGCAAGAAAGGGCTGGCTGCTGCAAATAAGCGTGAAGGACGTGTTGCTAAGGAAGGTATCGTTGCTTCATATATCCATAACAACAGTAAGCTTGGTGTACTTTTGGAGCTTAACTGTGAAACTGACTTTGTTGCACGCAATCAGGATTTTCAGGATTTAGCAAAGGACCTGTGCATGCAGGTGGCGGCAGCAAATCCACAGTATGTGAGTCCTGATGACGTACCTGCTGAAGTTCTTGAGCGTGAAAAAGAAATCTACCGTGAGCAGTTAAAAGAAAGTGGGAAACCTGCAAATGTAATTGAAAAAATAGTTGAAGGAAAACTTGCCAAGTTCTATTCTGAAGTATGCCTGCTTGAGCAGGAATTTATCAAGGACAATAAGGTATTGATCAAAGACCTCATTAAAAACAAGATAGCAACGTATGGTGAAAACATCACTGTTGGTCGTTTTATACGCTTTCAGATTGGGCAGCGATAGTTACTGATTAAGGTTAGACAGGATGGAATCAGAGTCATCTCTTAAATACCGACGGATTTTACTTAAATTAAGTGGTGAAGCACTTGCCGGGCAGCAAAAGGTGGGAATCAATCCTGAGATTGTTTCCCACATTGCCCGTGAAGTGAAAAGCGCCTATGAACTGGGAGTGGATGTTGCGCTTGTTATTGGCGGTGGTAATATCTTCAGAGGATCAATGGGAACATCCATTGGCATTGAGCGGGCAACCGGCGATTACATGGGGATGCTGGGAACTGTCATTAATGCGCTTGCTGTTCAGAGTGTCCTTGAAAATATGAAAATACCAACACGCGTGATGACTGCTATTGAAATGCGCCAGGTGGCAGAACCTTATATACGCAGGCGGGCATTGCGTCACCTGGAAAAGCAAAGGATTATTATCTTTGCAGCCGGAACGGGCAATCCTTTTTTTACTACCGATACTGCTGCTGCACTGCGTGCCATTGAAATTGGTGCAGACCTTTTCCTTAAAGCTACCAAAGTTGACGGGGTTTACGATAAAGACCCCGTGAAATTCCCTGAAGCGCATAAAATAAATGCTGCATCGTATATGGATGTATTGCAGCAACAATTAGGCGTGATGGATTATACTGCAGTATCATTGTGTATGGAAAACAAATTACCGCTGGTTGTATTTAATTTGTTTGATGAAGGGTCACTGGCAAAGATTTTACAAGGTGAAGATATAGGTACACGGATTTCGTAATATTAATTTGGTTGGGGGAATATATGATAAAAGATATTCTTGATGATGTGAAAAATCGTATGCAGAAAAGTGTTCAGAATCTGGCAAAGGATTTTGCAACAATCCGTACGGGCAGAGCAAATCCTGCAATATTTGATAATGTTAAAGTAGAAGCGTATGGTACTGAAATGCCATTGAATCAGGTTGCAACAATATCATGCCCTGAGCCGCGGCTTGTGGTAATACAGCCCTGGGACAGAACCAACTTAAGTGCTATTGAAAAAGCTATATTAAAATCCAATCTTTCTTTAACCCCAAATAATGATGGCAATATTATTCGTATCCAGATACCTGAACTTACCGAAGAACGGCGCAAGGAATATGTAAAGATGATAAAACAAAAGGCAGAGGAGTGCAAGGTAGCCATTCGAAATATCCGCCGTGATGGCAATGATATGGTAAAAGACCTTGAAAAGTCCAAAGAAATATCAGAAGATGATGCAAAAAATGCACTGGATGAAATTCAGAAGATCACTGATAAATTTGTAGCTGAAGTACAGACAATGACTGACGGTAAAGAAAAAGAGATAATGAGCTTGTAACTTTTCAAGCCCATTAGTATACTTATTAATATGCTGATACATTATAAACGAAAGATTGATTATTCCAATATTCCACGACACGTTGCCATCATCATGGATGGCAACGGGAGGTGGGCAAAAAGAAGAGGCCTGCCGCGTATTGAAGGACACAGGAAGGGGGCAGAAACCATTGAGCGCTGCATGGATACTGCAATAGAGCTTGGCATTAATGTTGTTTCACTGTATGCGTTTTCAACTGAAAACTGGTCACGCCCAAAAGAAGAGATTAATGGCCTGTGGAATCTTCTGGAATCTTTCTTTGAAAAAAAGCTGAATACCATAATTGGGAAAGGTGTACAGGTGCGGCATTCCGGAAGTCTTCAAGAGCTTCCGGTAAATGTTCAGCGCATTATTACTGAAGCTGTTGAAAAATCAAAAAACAATTCCAGGATTATACTTAACTTTTGCCTGAATTATGGCGGAAGGCATGAGATTATTCATGCTGTGAATGAATGGATACAGAAAAAACCTTTCCATGAACTATCGCTAACTCCCGAAATATTTGAAAGTCATTTATATACCAAAGGTTTGCCAAATGTTGACCTTTTAATACGAACCAGTGGTGAATATAGAATAAGCAATTTTTTGTTATGGCAGATAGCGTATGCGGAATTGGTGTTTATGAAGGTATTGTGGCCGGATTTTAATGCAAAACATCTCTACCAGGCAATATATGAATATCAACACAGGGAAAGGAGGTTTGGCGGCTTATGAAAGAGCGCACTAAAAATACTTTAATACGGATTCTGACTGCAGTTGTTGCACTGCCTGTTTATGTGTTTTTGATTGTAACGAACTCATTGTATTCATTGCCGGTGCTTCTGGTCAGTATCATTGTTACCGGTGTTTGCCTGTGGGAATTTTATCAGATAGCTGAAGGGCAAACCGGTTATATGCCATTTGTAAAAACGGGAATGATTTCAGCATTGATTATAAATATTATTATGTATTCGTATGCATATGGCAACATTACCGGTATTGGCAGCTTAACAGTAAATTTTGATGTACGCTATTTAGTAGCAGTTGTGATCATAGCTGTCAGTGTGCTTGCTGCCATTCACATTATAAAGCGGCCATTAAAGGGAGGTATATATTCAATAGGTGCAACCATACTTGGCTGGTTTATCATTGTTATTCCGTATGCACATATAATGTTTTTGAAATCAATTCGTGATGGTGCCATATTCATTATTTTTGTTCATCTGATTGTTATGATTAATGACTCCGGTGCATATTTTGGCGGTGTGTATTTTGGCAAACATAAAGCTGGTTTTAAGGCATCACCCAATAAGTCATGGGAAGGGTATTTCAGTGGACTTTTGTTTGGCATTGTTTTTGCAATTATATACAGCCAGTTAATTGAAGTACTGTATGGCAGGCATTTTTTCAGCATTGTTGAATCAGCCATTATTGGTATTATCTTCAGCATTATAGGCAATATTGGTGATTTATTTGAATCGGCCATGAAACGCGATGGTGCTATTAAAGATTCCGGCTCTATTATACCGGGTCATGGCGGCATGTGGGATGTGTTCGATTCAACAATATTTGCAATGCCATTATTTTACTACTATTTGATAATCAGAGGGATTGTGTAAGGGTATACATTGGTATATGCATGCAAATGTAATAATATTTGGTTCCACCGGTTCAATAGGCCTTTCTACTCTTAAAGTGATACGCCAGTTTCAAAACAGATTCACTGTGAAGGGGCTATCGTGCCATAAAAATATAACACTTTTAAAAGAACAGATACTTGAATTTCATCCGCAGTATGTTGCTGTAAGTGATGAAGAAACGTGTTTGACTGATGAATATAAAAAGTTGAAAAAGGAATTTGGTTCCATAGTTTTTTATGAAGGGCTTGAAGGCTTAAGTCAGCTTGCCGCCAATGGAGCTGATATTCTGGTTGTTGGTATTATTGGCGCTGCAGCACTCAAACCAACACTTGAGTCCCTGCAGTATATCAAGCGCATTGCCATTGCCAATAAGGAAACTCTGGTGATGGCAGGTGATATTTTTTTAATGCACTTACAGCGGTATGGCGTTGAACTTTTGCCTGTGGATAGTGAACATTGTGCTATATTTACATTGCTCAGCGGCCGGAATGCTGATTCAGTAAAGCGGTTAATACTTACAGCCAGTGGCGGAAGTGTGCGTCATAAGCCGGTTGAAATGCTTGATACCGTTACCGTGGAAGAAGCCCTGATGCACCCAACATGGAATATGGGTAAAAAGATTACTATAGATTCTGCAACGATGATGAATAAAGGTCTTGAGATCATAGAGGCACATTACCTTTTTTCAGTGCCGTATGAGTCAATTGAAGTGGTGATTCATCCGGAAAGTATTGTTCATGGCATGGTGGAACGTATTGATGGCACATTGCTTGCTCATATGAGCATTACTGATATGGTATATCCTATTCAGCGGGCATTGACCTATCCACAGGTGTGCAGCAATGATTTTGGAAATGTAGATTTAACGGCAATAGGTCCCTTGCATTTTTCAAAACCTGATATGAAACGCTATCCGGCTCTTGCATTGTGTTATGAGGCGGGAAGACAGGGCGGCACCATGCCGGCAGTACTCAATGCAGCAAATGAGGTAGCCGTCAATGCGTTTTTACAAAAGAAGATTTCATTTACCAGAATAGTAGATGTAGTTGAAAAAGTTTTAGGGAAGCATGCCAGGATTGATAATCCTGATTTGCCAGCAATATTTAATGCTGATGCAGAGGCACGACAATTAGCACTAACATGTATATGAGGTAAATAATGGTAACACTTACGTATATTTTAGCAGCAGTAATTTTACTGGGTTTATGTATCTTTGTCCATGAGCTGGGGCACCTGTTAGGTGGCAAGATGGTGGGCATAAAGGCCGAAGTTTTTTCCATTGGATATGGCAAAGGTTTTATTAAGAAGAAATGGGGTGATACAACCTATCAGATAACATTAATCCCATTTGGTGGATATTGTAAATTTTACGGTGAAGATCCAAACGAAGATCGTCAGGGCAAGCCATATGAATTTTTGAGCGCACATCCCTTAAAGCGTGTTGTCACGGTACTTATGGGGCCACTGTTTAATTTGTTTTTTGGTATTATACTCTTTTTTGTCATGAATATACACGGCTATCCTGTTGAAACAAATAAGATCTATATTCCTGAATATTTAACAAAAGGTGAATATGTTTCGCCTGCGTATGAAGCAGGACTCAGGACCGGGGATACCATCGTTGCCATCAACAATGAGCAGGTTGTAGGATTTACCGATATTCAGAGCAAAGTTGCTTTTTCCAAAGGCAAGCCTATAACAGTCAAAGCAGTCAGGGGCAATGATACTCTGGAAATAACTATCGCCCCAAAAAAATACACAAAGAAAGGATACTATACCATTGGTGTTATGCCGTATGGCGATAGGGTGCTGGTTATGGGTATTCTTGATAATTCATCGGCACAAAAGGCTGGCTTAAAGGAAATGGATGAGATAATTGAGGCAAACGGGACACAATTTCACTGGCCTGAAGAATTTACACAATTTATACGACGCCATCCCCAAAAGGAATTATCGTTAACCATAAGTAGAGGCGGACATCTCATGACGCTTCCCATAACGCCGCAAACAAAAGAGATGCTGACTATAAATCAGTTTACCGACATGCGCTTCCCAAAAGAAAGCTATACAATCACGGTTGATGCAATGTCGCTCATTAAAACAGCTGCAAATGCCGGAAAGGTTTTTATAAATGGAAAAGCAGTACAGTCGTTTGAAGAAATGAAAAACATTATTAATACTTCAAAAGGTGTCATAACACTTAAAACTCCTGGTGGGACCTATAATGGTATTATGAAATTTGAACGGTATGGATTTGTTGGCATAGAAACTGCTATTTCGCCTGAAAATAAATTTATACAGTATGGCGTTCATGATGCATTTGTAAAATCGCTGGTTGATCCATTTGATTTTATTGCACTTAATTTCCGTGGCATTGGCATGATGTTTTCGGGTGAGCTTGATGTGCGGCAGAATTTATCAGGTCCAATACGCATAGCAAAGATTGCCGGCGATACTGCATATTATCGCGGCGTGTCCGCTTTTATTATACTCATGGCAAAAATTTCCATCATCCTTATGGTTATGAACCTGCTTCCCATTCCCATGGTTGATGGAAGCTTTATTCTTATTTTTCTGTATGAGGCAATTACGCGTCGTGCATTCAGCCAGAAGCTACTTGAAAAAATTCAAATGGTTGGTTTTGCCATTCTGGTTCTTTTGAGCATATTTGTCATATTCAATGATTTATCGTTTTTGCCATTTTTTAAAGATTTATTTTAATGTGCGATAGTTACTGATTAATGAATTATTCCCGCAGAAAAACAATTCCTGTGCATGCAGGCAGTTTGATCATTGGCGGTGATGCACCGATATCGCTTCAATCAATGACGAATATTCCTGTGAGCCAGGTAAAGGAAACAATTGAGCAGATTATCCGATTGCACGAGGAAGGGGCACAGCTTGTACGGCTTGCATTGCGTACAGAAGATGATGCACGATATATAAAAGAAATAAAGAAAGAAGTAACGATACCGCTGTGCGCTGATATTCATTTCAATTACAAAATTGCATTGAAAGCCATTGAGTATGGCATAGATAAATTGCGGATTAATCCCGGCAATATTGGTGAAAAAGAAAATGTAATTACTTTGGTGAAGGCTGCCAGTGAGCTAAATATTCCTATCCGAATAGGTGTTAACTCGGGTTCTGTAGATATAAAAAAATATGGGGAAGTAAATCCGCAAACGCTTGTTGCTTCAGCCATGGAGCATGTGCAGATTCTTGAAGATTGCGGATTTACCAGTATCGTTGTTTCCATAAAATCATCGGATTTGCTGCAGACAATTGAGGCAAACCGCATCTTTGCATCACAGCGTCAATATCCCA
Organism: Leptospira biflexa; assembly: GCA_020721905.1. Lineage (GTDB taxonomy): Bacteria > Spirochaetota > UBA4802 > UBA4802 > UB4802 > UBA4802. Next base: position 32,492 of record DYLU01000035.1, read on the forward strand.
TCCATATAGGGTTGACCGAAGCCGGTTATGGCACCGACTGTATTATAGCTAGCAGCATGGTTATTGGCACGCTACTGTATGAAGGTATTGGCGATACCATACGGGTTTCCATGACGGGTGATCCTGCTAACGAGGTGAGAGCTGCAAAGCGCATCCTTGAAATTGGCGGATTCCGCTTCAGGCCATATACCATTATTGCCTGCCCAACATGCGGCCGCACCGATACAAAATTAGATATACTGCAATTGACGCAGGAAGTAGAATCAATGGTAAAATCACATTTTGAAAAAACATTGATTGAAAAACACAGGCACATAACTATAGCAGTCATGGGTTGTGAGGTTAATGGCCCCGGTGAAGCACGCCATGCAGATGTTGGCATTGCCGGTGCACGTGACGGCAAGGTGGTACTGTTTGCCCGAGGTGAAAAGAAAAAAATACTGAAAGCTTCTGAAGCTGTAAAGGCAATAGAAGAAGAGATACATGCATACCTGTGATTGGTATAACATTCCAAACGATATCTATACAATTGGTATTTCACAGAATACTGTTAAACAATTATTACCGCATCTGCCACCTGACATAAAACCTGAATACCTATATCATTCATATCCGCAACATACGGTAACATTGCAACAGTTTGCCATGGCAAAGCACTATGTGACTGTGAGTGAATTTGCACAATTTGTTGAGGAAACAGGTTTTATTACGCAAGCACAGAATGATGGCTGGTCGTGGTCATGGGAAAACGGTTGGACAAAGAAGAAAGGCCTGTGGTGGCAAAAGCCGTTTGGCATTGATGAGCTTGATGCGCTGTATACTGAGCATGCTGATACCATGTGTGTACTTCAGGTAAGCTGCAATGATGCGCTATCATACTGTGAATATCTGTCGCAAAAGACAGGGGAAAAGGTTTTTCTTCCAACGGAGTTTATGTGGGAGGCTTTTGCAATAAAAATTGGTATACCGGGTATGGAACAATTACAGGAGCTATCGCCCAACAAAAATGTATTGCTTGAAGACTATTGTTATAACCTCATTGAGCTTACACAACAACGTGAGGTGTTGCCCGGTACTGTTTGGGAGTGGACCGATAGTTACTTTCAAGGGTATCCTGGTTGCCTGCCGCATAAAGAATATGGGACTACCTATAAGGTCCTTCGTGGTGGCTCATATTTCAGCAGTCCATTGCAGAGAGCACATGAGTACCGTTTCAGACGTTGCCCCACTGCACGAAGCCCGTTTTATACCTTCAGAATATGTGCTGATACCAGTTTGATATAAGTAATTATTCAATAATGGCAACCACGCGTGCTGGGGCGGCACTTGCCCGTTTAATCT